>NZ_BAABAB010000025.1:0-88593 GCF_039537205.1 Microlunatus ginsengisoli
TCGAGAAGGACCTGTGGCCGGCGCGCGCCAAGGACTACGCGGCGATGACCACCGCCGAGCGGGCCGAGTATGCCGACGACCTGCTCGCCAACACCAAGACGCTGTATGACAAGACCCGCACGGTGAGCTTCACCGCCGACCAGATCGCCAACGGCGCTAGGGGCCTGCTGGACGAGGTCGCCACGGGCAAGGTGACCGGCGAGGAGGAGTACTGGTCGCGGACCGACCTGTGGGACTTCCAGGCCAACATCGACGGCGCCCGCGTCGCCTTCGAGGGACTGAAGCCCCTGCTGGAGAAGAAGAACCCGCAGCTCTCGGCCCAGATCGCGGAGAAGTTCGCCGCGCTACAGGCTCTGCTCGACAAGACCAAGCAGGGCGACGGGTTCGTGTCCTACGACCAGCTCAGCCAGGACCAGGTCAAGCAGCTGTCCGACGCCGTCAACGCGCTCAGCGAGCCGCTGTCCCAGCTGGCCGCAGCCGTCGTCTGAGGAGATGGTGACGTCCCGTGAGTCCTGAGCCCGTCGACCAACTCAGAGCGCGAAGCGACGCTGCGCCGGTCGAGGAGCGCTCCCCGCAGCCCCGAGTCTCCCGGCGTGGGCTGCTCGGGGCGGCGGCCGGAGCCGGCGTGGTCGGCATCGGGATCGGCGCCGGTGCGGTCGAGCTGGCCGACCGGAACGCCGAGAACACCGCTGCCCAGCCGGCGCCGGCCTCCACGTCGTACCCGTTCTACGGCGAGCACCAGGCCGGCATCGTCACGCCGGCCCAGGATCGGCTGCACTTCGCGGCGTTCGACCTGACCACCGAGTCCCGGGACGAGCTGATCGGCCTGCTCCAGGACTGGACGGCCGCCGCCGCGCGGATGACTCAAGGCCAGGGCGCCGGTCCGCTCGGCCCGACCTCGGGGTCCTACGACGCACCGCCCGACGACACCGGCGAGGCGATCGGCCTGCCGCCGTCCCGGCTGACCCTGACCTTCGGCTTCGGGCCGACGCTGTTCCGCAAGGATGGCAAGGACCGCTTCGGGCTGGCCGATCGGCAACCGGACTCGCTCCGCCGGCTGCCGCACTTCCCGCAGGACAACCTGGACGCGGCCAAGTCCGACGGAGATCTGTGCATCCAGGCCTGCGCCGACGACCCGCAGGTGGCCGTGCACGCGATCCGGAACCTGGCCCGGATCGCGTTCGGCCGGGCTGCCGTGCGCTGGTCGCAGCTCGGCTTCGGGCGCACGTCCTCGACCTCGACGGCGCAGGTCACGCCGCGGAACCTGTTCGGCTTCAAGGACGGCACCGCCAACCTCAAGGCGGAGGAGCCGGCCCTGGTCGACCAGCACGTCTGGGTGGGCGCCGGGGACCCGAGGGGGGCTTGGCTCGCCGGCGGCTCGTATCTGGTCGCCCGCCGGATCAACATGACGATCGAGATCTGGGACCGACAGCCGCTCGGGGAGCAGGAGACCGTGATCGGCCGGACCAAGGCCGAAGGGGCGCCGCTGTCCGGCGGCACCGAGTTCAGCCCGCTGAACTTCACGCTGGCCGGGAGTGACGGCGAGCCGCTGATCGCCACCGACTCCCACGTCGCCATGGTCCACCCCGACAACAACGGTGGGGTCCAGATGCTGCGCCGGGGATACAACTTCGTCGACGGCAGCACCGGGCTCGGCCGGCTCGACGCGGGGCTGTTCTTCATCGCCTATGTCTGCGACCCGGTCACCCACTTCACCCCGATCCAGACCAAGATCGGCCGCGCGGACCGGCTCAGCGAGTACATCCAGCACACCGGGTCGGCCCTGTTTGCCGTGCCGCCAGGGGTGAAACAGGGCGAGTACGTCGGCCAGGCCCTCTTCGCCTGAACATTGGAGTAGATCCTCGGTGGTGTACCCGAACGATCTACTCCACTGTCCGCGCGCAGGCTGGGCACAGCTCTGCGACACCGGTCCAGCCACGGCGGCGAAGCACCACGGCGACCTCTGCCGCCACCAGGCACGGCCGCTCCACCACATCCACCCAGCCGTATCTCAGCGTCGTTTCGCCCGCGCGGGTCGATCGGTTGTCGCGCCGCATGTCCTTGAACCATCCCTCGTCATCGTGTCCGACCCGACCGTCCAGCTCGACCACCGTGGCGTACTCGTCGTACAGCACATCCCGCACCGATCCCTGGGAGCGGTGCTGGCGGCGACCACCCGGGAGGCCGTGAGCGCGCTCCACGTCGGTGAGGTAGCGGTGCTCGAGCGGGCTCTGCACACCCTCGACCACATCGGCGAGCACGCCGTGGATCAACCGGCGCTGGCTGTGTCGGGGTCGCTCGGCCAGGCGCGCCGCCAGTCGCTGTGGAGTGGTTCGTCTGCGTTGGACTGCGCGTGCGGTGAGCGCGATGACGCGCTCGCGATCCGGATGATCGCACAGATCCAGAACGACGTCTTCGACATCGAGGCGGGGTGGTGCGCCGCGAGGAGGACGACGAACGCACGCTCGCGTTTGCACGAACTGCCAGCTGCCCCGGGGGGCACGCCTCGTGCCATGCGGGACAAGGACCGTGATGACCTCCGGCGGGTGGTCCTGCAGGCCGTGCAGATGAGCGGCCGCCTCGGCGCCGAGCACGGCATGCTCCCCGCCCAGCAGCACCCCGCCCCAGGCCAGCGCGGCCCACGGCTCCGGCCCGGACTCGCAGTAGTAGAGGCCCGAGCCGAGTCGGCGCCACCGGCCATCTCGGACGACGCGAGCCAACGACTCGTCGCCGAACCCGTGCGCCGCGGCCTGGACCCGCGAGACGACCCCTGCCTGAGCAGCCGCCAAGGCAAGCAGCGACCTGCTCGGATCGATTCGTTCGTTCACACCGGCAATCTCCGGATCCGTCCGGAAACGTGCCGGCTCGAGCCGAAATCTGTGGACGACGTCGAACAGTGATCCCGGTTGTGGATAACGGCAGCCACCGATCGGAGCAGATCGTCGGGGTTACTACCCGAGGGATCTACTCCGATCCGGCGATCACGGTGGTCACGATCCGGGTCAGGGAGGGGCGCCGCGGGGCGGAGCCGAAGCCGAAGGTGACGGGCGGGTCGACAGGGCCGAGGCGGCCCAGATCGGTGCCACGCCAGCGGCCCTCGGCCGAGACCAGCCGGTGGAGGTCGGACGCACCGTAGAACTCCTGCCGGCCGCCACCCGCGGAGCCCCGGGTCCGCACGCCGGGCAGCACGCGCCGGGCGACCGGGTCCAGCAGGGACGCCCAGCGGGGCGAGCCGACCAGGCGCCGCGGTTGCAGCCGGAGCAGTACGCCCAGCGCGGCCCGCCGTCCGATACTGATCCGGAGCGACAGCCCAGGAGCCTCGATCCTCAGGGCACGCTGCGCACCGCGAACCGAGGTCTGTTCCGAGACCGTGACCGGCCCGACCACCACCTCGTCGAACCGGTACGTCCCCGCCACGAAGTCCGCCACGTCGGGACTCGGCGCCATCAGGATCCGGCGGCCGGCCGGTTCCTCCAGCATCACGTCGGCGAACGACCCGAGCGGGGAGTCGAACCACCGGCCGACCACGATCCGCGGGCCGGCGCTGGTGCCGAGCCCGGCGATCTGCCCGTCGAAGCGCCACACCGCGGCACCGGGGGACGCGGCGCCCGGATCGGCCTCAGGCGTCACGAATTGCCGGCGAGCCGGTCCGTTCCACCGGCGTCGGCACCGGTCGCTTGGCCGTGATCCCGAGCCCGTGCGGGATGCCGCGGATCCCCCGGCCGAGCCAGGGCGCCAGGTAGTGCACCACCCAGTCGAAGTCGCTGACCAGGCTCGTCGCCGGACCGAGCTGGACCAGCTCCCCCTCCGGCTCGGCCTCCCAGGACTCGTCGAAGCCCGGCAGTCCGAGCCGCCACGCCAGCGCCGCCGCGACCTTCTCGTGGCCGAGCTGGTTGCCGTGCAGCCGGTCCTCGAACCACAACCGCGGATCCTCCGCGATCGGATGGTGCTCGAAGTCCACCACCAGCGCGCCGTAGCGGTCCGCGACCGAGCGGATGATGTCGTTCAACTTGAACAGCTTGTCCTTCAGCCGCTTGCCGAACGGGTTGTACGCGGACGGGTCCGGCACGGTGAACGTCAGCACGGTGATGCCGGCATCCGTCGCCTCGGAGAACATCGCCTCGTAGTCCGCCCGGATGCCGGCCAGGTCGTGTGCCGGCACCAGCACGTCGTTCACCCCGCCGAAGATGGTCATCAGGTCGGGCTTCAGCGCGAGCGCGTCGTCGAACTGGGTGTTGCGGATCTCGTTGAGCCGGAGCCCGCGGACGGCGAGATTGGCGTATTCCAGGACCTCGTCCTGGGTATTCGCGATGTGTTCGGCCAGCCGGTCGGCCCAGCCGCGATAGCTGCCGTCGGGGTACTTGTCCTCCAGCCCTTCGGTGCTGGAGTCGCCGATCGCGACATAGCGCCGAAACGGCTGGCGGGCGGACGAACTCACGTCTCGATTGTCACCCACGACCGAAGGCCGGAGGGCTCACCGGGGGCGAACTATCATCCCGAGAGGGGTGTATGAGGGGGTAGGAAATGACCGACCTCGGGCACGACGCCGTGTTCGTCGAGGATGCCGCCGCCCTCCGACCCCGGCTCCAGCTCTGCGCCCGGGTGCTGTATCCGGGGCTCGACGAGGGCTTCGCCCAGGCCGACCGCGCGGTCGACCAGGCCCTGGCCAGGACGTACGCCCTCGGTCCGGACGCCGATCGGACGGTCGCCGCGTTCCGGGCGCTGCTGCATCCCAGCTGGGGGCGTACGCGGCAGCGGCGCGCGGCCGGCGACCGGGTCCAGCTACGGGATGTCGCCGCCGCTGGCACCGGCGACCTCGCCGACGACCTGGCGGCGCTGGGTCCGACCGCGCAGGCGGTGGTGGTGCTGGCCCTGCTCGGCCGGCTCGACCAGGCCACCATCGGGCGGGTGATCGCGACCTCCCCGGACCGGGCCGGGTCGCTGTTCGACGACGCGCTCGAGCACCTCGGCCGGACCGACCCCGATCGAGGGGACCCGGCCTCGCTGACCCGCCAGCTCGCCCGGCTGGCAGGACGCGTCGATCCCGCCGCGACCGCGAACGCCGGCATCGGAGACCTGGCGCGCGGCCGCCGGCTCGCCCGGGGCGTACGTCGGCGGCGGGCCCTCGCGGGCATCGCGGCGGCCACGGTGGTGGCGCTGCTCGCCGGCGCGCTGGTCCGCACCACCACGCCGAGCGAGGTCGCCCAGGCGCCGACGCCGTCGGCCACCCCGACCCGCTCGATGAGCAGCGGGCAGAATCCGTGGCCGTCCAGCCGCTGCACCCGGACCCAGCTCGACTGCCGGACGGTCACCCTGAACCGCTGGCGCAGCCGGATGTCGCAGGTGATCGTCGAGCATCTCGATCGCCGGCGGAGCTATTTCTCGACCATGACCTGGGAGTTGCGGCCCGACGCGGCCAGCGACTCCTACTGGCGCGGCGACGGCGGCGCGCTGGCGACCGGGTTGAGCCGGGGCACCGGCGGCGGCACCGAGGTCTATCTGCAGATCGCGACCGACGAGGAGTTCGCCGACGGCTGCGGCGAGCGGATCGGCAAGCGCTGCCAGGTCTTCACCACGATGGACGGGAACAACTACCGGGTGGCCGGGACCAGCGTCCGCACCGGCGGGGTCGAGGTGCAGTACTACGCCGACGCCGACCTCATCATCACCGTCGTGGCCAGCAACACCAGCGAGGGCAAGACACTCGACGTGACGGCCGGCGACCTGATCGAGCTGGTCAACGACACCCGGCTGCAGTTGCCGCGGCGCTGAGCCGGGCGCGGCGGGTCAGGCGGCGAGCCGGTGGTCGTCGTCGTCGTGCTCGGCGCGCGACGAGGGCCGCGGGGAGAGCGGGGTCGGCGAGGCGGGAGGCTGGGACTCGCGGCGGTGCGGAAGCTCCAGCACGGTCGGAACGATCGCCAGCAGCCCGACGATCACCGCGCCGGCCACCGCCACCGCGACGATGATGAGCTGGCTGAGATCCATGAGACCAGCATGCCCGGTGGTTCTGACAATTCCAGAGCGAGCGACTGTGCATTGCCTGTGAGACACTCGGCGGTATCACCGTCGGCCGCCGGACCTCTTGGCTGCAGGCAGCATCGAGGGGCACGATGCATCAGATCAGCGACGCGAGGTGCAGCGCATGACCCATCGAAGTCCCCTCGTCACTCTCGGCGTGGTGGCAGCCTTCTTCGTCGCGCTCCTGGTCACGAACTTCGTCATCCACCCGGGCGGCGCCGAGACCACCGGCGCGCCGGCCGCGTCGGCCACGGTTGCGGCCGGTCCGGCACCCTCCTCGGCGGCACCCCCGTCGCCGGCAGCGACGCCGGAGACATCCGCCGCGGCGACGCCCCCGGGCCCGACCGACGACGATGCCTTTCCACACAAGGCCACCTACGCCGGCCGGACGGAGGGCCGCGAGTTCGCCGTCGCGATCGCCGTGCTCGGCGACCGGTCCGCGGCGTACGTCTGCGACGGCCGGTCCCGGGAGGCCTGGCTACGCGGGACCGTCGACGGCGACGAGGTCACGCTGACCTCGAAGAACGGCTACCGGATCAAGGCGGAGCTCGACGACGACGGCCGGCTCGAGGGCAGGCTCAGCCACGCGGGACGCCGGTGGGAGTTCGAGCTGAAGCAGGCGAAGCCGCCGGCCGGGATCTATCGAGCGAAGGGCTCCACGACCACGATCGGCTGGATCCGGTTGCCCGACGGGTCGCTGGTCGGCGTGGCCACCGACGCCCAGGGCTCGTCCGAGCCGGCTCCGGACCTGCCGGCCGACGGGAAGGTCGTCGTCGACGGCGAGCAGCTGGTCGGCGCACCGGTCGACGGCGACGCGGAACTCTAGGAGGCTTCGATGACCGCCACCACACCCGACCCGGCCGCGCCTCCGGCCCGGGCAGACCAGCCCGCTACCCGGCTCGGACCGGTTCTGGTCGCCATGGGCATAGGCGCCGCCGTCTCGATCGGCCTCGGCCTGTTCGGCCGGCTGCACGCACCGACCGGGATCGCGATCAACCTGGCCGGCTTCTCCAGCGGCCTCGCGGCGAAGACCTGGCTGACCACGGCGGCGTTCCTGTTCGCGATCGTCCAACTGGTCACCGGGATGGCCATCTTCGGCCGGATCCCGCTGCACGGCGCCTGGCTCGGTCCCGTGCACCGCTGGTCGGGCCGGATCGCGGTGCTGCTGGTGACCCCGGTCGCGGTGCACTGCCTGTATGCACTCGGGTTTCAGGACTTCAGCAGCCGGGCCCTGGTGCACTCGATCCTCGGTTGCCTGTTCTTCGGCGCGTTCGTCTGCAAGATGCTGGTGCTGACCAGGGACGACGCGCCCGGCTGGGTGCTGCCGGTACTCGGCGGCCTGGTCTTCTCCCTGCTCACCGCGCTGTTCGCCACCGCCGCGGTCTGGTTCTTCGTCTACCGCGGGTTCACGTTCTGAGAGGATCTCGAGCATGGACTCCACGCTCGGTGACACCAGGCTGAGCCGCCGCGGCGCGCTGATCGGCGGTGCCGCCTGCACGCTGGCGGCCTGCGGACTGGCCGGATGCGCCTCGTACGGCCCCGAGGCCGAGCCGTCGGGCGGGGCCCCGACCGGTGGGCTGACGGCGCCGACGGCCGAGATCCCCGTCGGCGGCGGCAAGATCTTCGACCAGCAGAAGGTCGTGGTCACCCAACCCGCCGCCGGCCAGTTCAAGGCGTTCAGCGCGATCTGTACGCATCAGGGCTGCACGGTCGGCACGGTCGCCACCACGATCGACTGTCCCTGCCACGGCAGCAAGTTCTCGATCACCGACGGCTCGGTGGTGAACGGCCCGGCGACCGCGCCACTACCCGCGCTGACGGCCAAGGTCCAGGGCTCCGACGTGGTCGTCAGCTGACGGCTCGGCTAGAGCTCCACCGGCCACGGCGGCTGCGCCGGTTCGGTGCCGGGGTCGGCCAGCACGCACTGCCAGAACCCGACGTCGTGCCAGCTGCCGAGCTTGAACCCGGCGTTGCGCAGCATCCCGACCGGGGTGAACCCGTGGCGCTCGTGCAGCCGCACGCTGGGCAGGTTGGGCAGGGCGATCACCGCAACCGCACTGACGAAGCCCTGCCGGCGCAACCGGCCGAGCAGGTTCGCATAGAGCGCGTCACCGACGCCGCGCTGCTGGGTGTCGGCGTCGACGTACACACTGGTCTCGACGGTCCACCGATATGCGGTGCGATAGTTCCAGGGCGCCGCGTAGGCGACGCCGACCACCCGCCCGCCGTCGACGGCGGCAAGCCAGGGATGGGTCTCGCCCAACCGCCGCCAGTCGGCGTGCCAGTCGTCGACCGTCTGCGGCTCGGTGCGGAAGTTGAACGCCGAGGTGGCGATGAAGTGATTGACGATCGCCCGGATCCTCGGCAGATCCGCCTCCTCGACCGGCCGGACCCGGAGCCAGTTCGCGCCCATCCCCACCCACCTGTCAGTCGCTGTGCACCATATCTGGTGTACAGCGTCTGGTGTACAGCGGCGGGCAACTCAGGCCGGCACCGGGGCTTCCTCCGCCTCGGCCCCGGTGTGCGAGCTGGGCAGCATGCCGATCGCCTTGCGATAGTCGTGCTTCTTGACGTTGTACGCGATCACACCGCCGAGCGCGGTCACCCCGACCATGATCAGCCCGAAGTACTGCAGCACCGGGTTGGTGCCCTCCGGGTCGTAGATCGCCTGTCGCGGCCAGACCAGGTTGATCGTCATGAAGATGCCCCACAACACCGCGAGCGCGTTGATCGGCAGGCCGAGCCGGCCCAGGCTGAACACGGGCTTGCCGTCCTCGTCCCGCTGCTCGCCGAGCGAGGTCGGCCAGCCCTTCAGCCGGCGATACAGCATCGGGGCGGTGACGCAGAGGTAGGCGATGTAGAGCAGCACGATGCAGGTGCTGGTCAGGGCGGTGAACACGCCGGCGTGGCCGAGGTTGATCAGCAGCATCGCCGCGGCGGCCACGCCGACCAGGACCGCGGCCTGGACGGTCGCACCGCGCCGGGACACCTTGCGCAGGTGGCGGGCGAACGGCAGCACCTCGTCGCGTGACATGGAATAGATCATCCGGGTGGTCGCGGTCTGGATCGCCAGCGTGCAGACGAAGGCGGAGATCACCACGATGCAGAGGAAGACCCGGCCCCAGACGTCACCGAGCCGAGCCGTGACGATGAAGGGCAGGCCGCCGGTGCCGATCTCCGGGCTGATCACCGGCGCGGCCATCAGCGCGCCGAGGATGATCAGCCCGCCGCCGATCCCGGACGCGATCAGGGCCCGCAGGATCGTCCGCGGCGCGGTCTTGCGCGGGTTGTGTGTCTCCTCCGACAACTCGCCGGCGGAGTCGAATCCGACCAGGACGTACGCGGCCATCAGCGACGCGGCCAGCAGCGCGCCGAACCCGCCTTCCAGACCCGAGGTGTTCAACACGATGCCCGGCCCGCGCTGGGCGTTGGAGAACAGCGCGATGATCAGCAAGGTCGCCCCGACCAGCTCCAGGGTGACCCCGACGGCGTTGACCACCGCCATCACCCGGACCGCCACCGAGTTGATCAAGGTGGTGATGATGAGCACGATCAGGCCGAGCACGATCGCGTTGGTGGCGCCGGTGACGCTGGTGAGCGACGGATCGCCACCGACGAGCTGGAAGCCGCTCCAGATCGCCGGAAGCACTGCCTGCATGGCGATCGCGGCGGCCGCCACCGTGACGATCTGAGCGATGATCATGGTCCAGCCGGAGAACCAGCCGACCACGTGGCCGCCGAGCCGGCGCGACCACTGATAGATCGCGCCGGAGATCGGATAGCGGCCGGCCAGCTCGGCGAAGCAGAGCGCCACCAGGATCTGCCCGGCGAAGACGGCCGGCCAGGTCCAGAAGAAGAACGGCCCGGCGAAGCTGTAGCCCAGCCCGAACAGCTGGAACACCGTGGTCAGGATCGAGACGAAGGAGAACCCGGCCGCGAACGAGGCGTACGTCCCGATCGAGCGGTGCAGTTCCTGCTGGTAGCCGAAGTCGCCGAGATCGTCGGCGGCGGAGGTGTCGTGGTCGACGATTCCGATGGTGGGCGCGGCGGCGGTCATGTGACTCCTTCGAGGTGAGGATCGGAGCCCCTGCGACGCGGTTGCGGGGCCCTGACGGCCTCCCGGGCTTTTGTCCCGCCGTGGAACAGGTGCCGACCGGCGTCACCTGCCTGCGACTCTCGGTCCAGGCCCACCCTCGCGGCCGGCTTCGGCCGTGAGCAGCGACGGAACCCTAGTCGCGCCCCGTCGCGCCTGACGGGTCGACGCCCATTCCAGCCGAGCGCGATTACACCGGCCGATGTGCTGTGTTAACGCGCCGGAACGAAAGCGACGGTGGTGTAACAGCTTGGTGTCGATCGCCTCACCCGAATCGAGCCCATACAACCCTTTCCCGGCACGTTCGCCGAGCGAGGTCATGTGGTGCAATGTGGCCACCAGCAGGTCGGTGTCACTTCAGCTCGTGAACGCGTGAAGGAGTCCAGGTCGTGACCAGTTCGGATCAGCCCCCCGCCGACGATCGGGCTTCGGCCGACGATCGAGATCGCCCGGACCGCGACGGTCACTGGGCCCAGCAGGCGGAGGCCCGGCTGCCGGACAGCCGGCATCGCGAGGAGATCGAGCGCGGACTCGCCTACGGCCTCGAGGCGGCCGACTCGATCACCGACCGGACCCTGCCGACCTTCGCCCGCGGCGAGATCCCCCACTTCGCGGGCGAGCGGGGCACGTTCATGAAGTGCCCGTACGTCGAGGACGTGCACGAGGTCGGAGACGCCGAGGTGGCGATCTTCGGGGCGCCGCTGGACGCGGGGACGACGTACCGGCCGGGGACCAGGTTCG
This sequence comes from Microlunatus ginsengisoli, assembly GCF_039537205.1. Classification (NCBI taxonomy): domain Bacteria; kingdom Bacillati; phylum Actinomycetota; class Actinomycetes; order Propionibacteriales; family Propionibacteriaceae; genus Microlunatus; species Microlunatus ginsengisoli. The sequence continues at coordinate 10,853 of NZ_BAABAB010000025.1, forward strand.
GGCCGCAGGGCATCCGGCGGGCGACGAACCTGTTCGGGACGTACAACTTCGAGATGGGCGTCGACCTGCGCGAGCAGCTGAACATGGTCGACATCGGCGACATCTGCACCATCCCGGGAAATCTCGAGAAGTCGTTCGACCAGATCAGCAAGGCGATGAGCCACGTGGTCAGCAGCGGGGTGTTCCCGGTGGTGCTCGGCGGCGATCACTCGATCGGCTATCCGACCATCCGCGGGCTGGCGCCGCACATGGACGGCAACGTCGGGATCATCCACTTCGACCGGCACGTCGATACCCAGGAACTGGACCTCGACGAGCGGATGCACACCACGCCGTGGTTCCACGCCACCGACATCAAGAACGCGCCGCCGACCAACCTGGTGCAGATCGGCATCGGCGGCTGGCAGGCGCCGCGGGCCGGGGTGAAGGTCGGCCGGGCCCGCGGGACGACGATCATGACCGTCTCCGACGTGGAACGGGTCGGCATCGAGAAGATCGCCGAGACCGCGCTGGAACTGGCCTGGCAGGGCGCCAAAGCCGTCTATCTTTCCTTCGACATCGACGTGATCGACTCCGGCTTCGTGCCCGGCACCGGCTGGCCGGAGCCGGGCGGGCTGCTCCCCCGGGAGGCACTCGGCCTGGTCCGGCTGATCTCCGAGGGCGGGATCTCGGGGATGGAGGTGGTGGAGTGCTCGCCGCCGTACGACTGGGCGGAGCAGACATCGCTGATCTCGGCCCGGGTGATCCTCGACTCGCTGGCGAGCATGATCAAGGTCGGCAAGCTGGGCAAGAAGGCCTCCACCGCCCGAACCGACGCCTGGGGCCCCTACCCCGAGTAGCTCACCCGGACTTGTCAGCTTCTGAACGCGCTATAGCGTGCTGAGAGGCTGACAACTCGGCGAAGATGGGTGGCGTGCGAGACGGAGTACGGCGGCTGGTCGCGTTGGTCGCCCTGCTGCTGCTCGCCGCCTGCTCCGCCGCCGGCGCCGACCCGTGGCCCAGCGACACCGCGGCCCCGACGCTGGCCGCCGGCCGCTGGACAGAGCTGCCGGCCGCCCCGCTGTCGGCCCGGCACGACGCGGTCGCGGCCTGGGTCGGCGACCGGTTCGTCGTGCTCGGCGGTCGCGCCGACCAGCCCTGCTCCGACACCGGCAGCTGCGCCGGCCCGTTCCGGCCGGCCGAGCGGGACGGCGCCTCCTTCGACCCGGCCACCGGCACGTGGCGCTCGACTTCGGTCGCGCCGACACCGGTCGCGGGTGGTGGTCGGCAACGCCGCGTACGTCCTGATCGAGAAGACCGAGCAGGAAGCAGCGGCACTCCTCCGCTACGAGCCGACGGCCGACCGGTGGGCCCGGCTGGCCCTGCCGAGCGATCCGTCGGCCACGTTGGTGGCCGGCGACCATCGGGTGTTCGCGGTGCCGGGCTTCTCCGACGGCAAGGCCGTCCGGTTGCAGGCGTTGGACACCGCATCGGCGGAGGTTTCCTGGCGCACGCTGCCGGCAGACCCGCTGGGCAGCGCCGACTACCGCCAGGCGACCTGGTTCGACGGGCGACTGATGCTCGCGGGCCCGCCGCTCGCGACCGGATCGGGCGGCGCGGCCGCGCGGGTTCGGATCACCTGGTGGGACCAGGACTCCGACACCTGGACCAAGCCGGTCGATGGAAAGGTGACCGGCTGGGATCCGACCACCGTCGGCGCCCGGATCGTCTGGCCGGGACATGGCGACGCGACCAGCGGCTCTGCTGCATCGGGCGGGATCTACGACCCGGACGCCGACCGCTGGGCCGACCTGCCGGACCCGCTGGACCTAGACGGCCTCGATCGGGCCAGCGGGTTGGTGGTCGGTTCGCGGATTGTGATCGGCGAACCGTCCGCCGGTGCGGACTCCGGCCGCGGCCAGCTGCTCGATCCGGTCAGCCGGCACTGGACCGCGATCGCACCGCTGCCCGGCCCGCCCCGGTTCGCGGCGGCCACCGCCGCGAGCGTCGACGAGATCTTCGTCTGGGGTGGCGGCACCGCGAAGGAGGAGAATCTCGCCGACGGCTATCTGCTCCGCGTCCCCTGACCGCACCCCCTTCCCGACTTGTCAGGTTCTCAGCGCGCTATAGCGCGCTGAGAACCTGACAAGTCGGGGGAAGGGGTGGTGCCTAGGATGCGGAGCATGGCATCGCGGCGGCCCACGGGGGCGATCATCGCGGTGCTCTCCCTGGCCGGCACCACGGTCTCGCTGCAGCAGACCCTGGTGGTGGCCTTGCTGCCGAGCTTCGCGCAGCTGTTCGGCATCTCCTCCGACGACGTCTCCTGGTTGATCACGGCGACCCTGCTCACCTCCGCCGTGGCGACACCGGTGGTCGCCCGGCTCGCCGACATGTACGGCAAGCGGCTGATGATGCTCGTCTGCATCGTGCTGATGGTGTCCGGCTCGCTGATCGCGGCGCTGAGCGCCGGCAGCTTCCCGGTGCTGATCACCGGCCGGGCGCTGCAAGGCTTCTCCGCCGCGCTGATCCCGGTCGGGATCAGCATCATGCGCGACGAGCTGCCCAAGGAGCGGGTGCCGTCGGCGGTCGCGCTGATGAGCGCCACCCTCGGCATCGGGGGCGCCCTGGGGCTGCCGCTCGGCGGGCTCATGTTCGGCCGGCTGGGTTGGTCGTCGGTGTTCTGGCTGTCGGTCGTGGTGGGCGTCGCGATCGGGGTCGCGGTGCTGCTGGTGGTGCCCGAGTCGGGGGTGAAGTCGCGCGGCCGGTTCGACCTGCCCGGCGCGCTGCTGCTGTCGGCCGCGCTGACCTGCCTGCTGCTGGTCATCTCCAAGGGTGGTCGCTGGGGCAGCGAGATCACACTGCTGCTGCTGGTGATCGCCGCTGTCTCACTCGCGATCTGGGTGCCCTATTCGCTCAAGGTCAGCCAGCCGCTGGTCGACCTGCGGACCTCCGCCCGCCGGCCGGTGCTACTGACCAACCTGGCCTCGATCCTGGTCGGCTTCGCCCTGATGGCGAACATCCTGGTGAGCACCCAGCAGCTGCAGCTTCCTCCGGTCACCGGCGGGTACGGCCTCGGTCCGGTCGCCGCCGGGCTGGCGATGGTCCCCGGCGGCCTGGCCATGGTGGTGTTCTCGCCCGTCTCCGGGAAGATGATCAACGTCTTCGGCGGCCGGATCACCCTGATCACGGGCTGCGCGATCATGGCCGCGGCGTACGTCGGCCGGATCTTCCTGGGTCACTCGCTGTTCTCGATCGTGCTCGGCTCGACCGTTGTCAGCATCGGCTCGGCGATCGCGTACGCGGCCATGCCCAGTTTGATCATGGCGAACGTGCCGATCACCGAGACCGCCTCGGCCAACGGACTGAACGCGCTGCTGCGGGGGCTCGGCACCTCGACCGCCAGCGCGGTGATCGCCGCGCTATTGACCGGGCTGACGATCACCGTGAACGGCGAGACGGTGACCAGCCCGGCGGCGTTCGCGACGACGTACGGGCTGGCGGCGGTGGTCAGCCTGCTCGCCTGCGGCGTGATCTGGTTCGTGCCGCGGCGGGGCGTGGCACCGGTGGTGCCGGCGGAGGTGGACCGGGAGAGCGCCGTCGCGCCGGCCGGGGAGAGCGCGGAGATCGTGGTCCGCGGCCGGGTGGTCCGGCCGGACGACCGGCCCCACCCGCATGCGGTGGTCACCGCCGTCCGGCTCAGCGGCGAGCCGCTGGACTGGAGCCGGGCCGACAACGAGGGCAGCTTCACCCTGGCCCTGCCCGGCCGCGACCGCTATCTGATGATCGCCAACGCGGACGGCTGGACGCCCCGCTCGCAGGTGGTGGACCTGCTCGAGCCGGATACCGAGCCCCTGATCCGGCTGGACGGTCCCCTGCTGCTGACCGGCACCGTCCGGCGGGCCGGCGCGCCGCTGCGGGGCGCGCTGCTCACCATCAGCGCGACCACCGGCGAGGTCCGGGCGACCACCAGCACGGGTCCGGACGGCCGGTTCGAGCTCGGGCTGCCCCCGCCGGGTCACCACATCCTGACCGTGCTGGCCCCGGACACCCTGGACGTACGGTCGGTGAAAATCTTCACCACCACCCAGTCCGCGGTCGCCGACGTCGATCTGGGCTGAGGCCCTCCCGCCCGCGCCGTTCCGGAGCCCGCGTCCTTCCGGAGCCCGCATCCTTCCGGAAACTGTGCAGCTGCCGCAGCCGCCGCCGGCGTGTCGCTGCAACAGCTGCACAGTTTCCGGTCGCGGCTGTCCACCCGGAAGGCCGAGCACAGCGTCGACACTTGCCGTGCCGGTCGGGCTATCCGGCCGTCCGGATCAGGCGAGGGCCAGGAACAGCTTCTCCAGCTTGTCGGTGGCGAGGTCCTCGGACTCGTTCGCCAGGCACTCGCGCAACCCACCCGCGATCAGCGCGAAGCCGGCCCGGTCCAGCGCCTTGCTGACCGCGGCGAGCTGGGTCACCACGTCCTCACACTCGCGGCCCTCCTCCAGCATCCGGATCACGCCGGCGAGCTGGCCCTCGGCGCGGCGGAGCCGGCGGATCACCGGCTGGGTCGTCTGCTGCTCCAACTGCATGACTTCGAGCATACCCCCCGGGGTGTTGTAGAGTAGAACCACATACCCCCAGGGGTATAGATGATGCATTTCAGCTCAGAGGGAGTTCCCATGTGCCGTCCGATCACCTGCAAGACCTGCGGCAAGACCACCTGGACGGGCTGCGGGCAGCACGTCGACGCGGTCATGCGCGATGTCTCGCCGGCCGACCGCTGCCGCTGCGAGCGCGGCACCACCCGATCCGGCGGCTTCCTCGCCGGCCTGTTCGGGCGGTGAGCGCCGTGCACCGGCGGCGGACCGTGATCGTCGGCGGTGTGGCGGCCGGCATGTCCGCCGCAACCCGGCTACGCCGGCTCGACGAGCAGCGCGAGATCGTCGTGTTCGAACGCGGCGAGCACGTCTCGTTCGCGAACTGCGGGCTGCCCTATCACGTGGGCGGCGTGATCGCCGATCGCGACGACCTGTTGCTGCAAACCCCGGAGCGGCTGCACGAGCGGTTCGCGCTGGACGTCCGGACCCGGCACGAGGTGCTCGGCATCGACCTCGCCGCTCGAACCGTCACGGTGCTGGACCTGCGGACGCTCAGCGTCGCCGACCAGCCGTACGACGAGCTCGTGCTGGCCACCGGCGCCGCACCGACCCGGCCGCCGATCCCGGGCGTCGATCGCGCGCTCGCGCTGCGCAGCGTCGAGGACCTCGACGCGATCATGGCGCGGCTCGATCATGGGGTGCGAGCCGCGGTGGTGATCGGCGCCGGATTCATCGGTCTCGAACTGGCCGAGAACCTCCGGCTGCGCGGCATCGCGGTGTCGCTGGTCGAGCTCGCCGACCACGTGCTGCCGCCGATCGACGTCGAGCTCGCGGCGCTGGTGCGGGACCGGCTCGTCGAGGCCGGCGTCGACGTCCGGACGTCGGCGGCGGTGACCGCGGTCACCGCGAGCTCGGTGCTGACCGGCGACGGCGAGATCCCGGCTGACCTCGTGCTACTGGCCGCTGGCGTGACGCCGGAGTCGGGTCTGGCCGCAGCCGCCGGGCTCGAGCTCGGGCCGCGCGGCGGGATCGCCGTGGACTCCCGGCAGCGGACCAGCGACCCGCACGTCTTCGCCGTCGGCGACGTCGCGGTCAAGCGCGACGCCGTGGACGGAGCCGACACCCTCGTACCACTGGCCCAGACGGCCAACCGGCACGGCCGGCTGGTGGCCGACGCGATCGTCGGCCGGGACCGGATCACGGCCCGCCCCGTGCTCGGCACGGCGGTGGTCGGCGTGCTCGGGCTGACCGTCGCCCTCACCGGCTGGAGCGAGCACCGGCTGCGCGCGGCCGGCCAGCCGGTCCGGGTGATCCACACCCATCCGCTGGACCACGCGGGCTACTACCCCGGCGCATCGGCGCTGGCGCTCAAGCTGCTGGTCGACCCCGAGACCGACGCGATCCTCGGCGCGCAGGCCGTCGGCACCAGCGGTGTCGACAAGAGGATCGACGTGATCGCAACCGCGATGCGGGCCGGGCTCCGGGCGAGCGAGCTGGCCGACCTGGAACTGGCCTACGCGCCGCAGTACGGCGCCGCGAAGGATCCGGTGGTGATGCTCGGGATGATCGCCGACAACCTCGCCGGCGGGTTGATCCGGACCGTCCAGTGGCACGAGGTCGCGAGCCTGGTCGCCGCCGGAGTTGGCATCGTGGACGTCCGCGATCCCGCCGAGTTCGCCGCCGGCTCGCTCCCCGGTGCGGTCAACGTCCCGCTGGCCGAGCTGCGCGACCGGCACACCGAGATCACCGGACCGGTCGTGGTCGCCTGCGCCGTCGGTCAGCGCGGGCACACCGCGACCCGGCTGATCGCCCAGCTCGGTCACGATGCGGCGAACCTGGACGGCGGCTATCGCACCTGGCTCGCCGGCATGTCGGCACACCCCCCATTTCGGCCGATGGAGATGATGGAACCGGCGGCCCGACCCGCGCCCTGACAAGGTCGGCCGGGACGAGTCGATCATGTGGGAGAAGTGTCGTGACGGACATCGTGGTGGGGATCATCGCCGTGCTGGTGGGAGTGCTGCTGTGCTTCCGCGGCTATCTGGCGATGCGCGCGCTGATCAGCCTGTGGGGAGCGTTCGTCGGCTTCTTGCTGGGGGCAGGTCTGGTGGCCGGCCTCACCGGCAGCGGCTTCCTGTCCGCGGTGCTGGGCTGGATCGTCGGGATCGTGGTGGCGATCCTGTTCGGCGTGCTGGCCTACCTCTCCTACCAGGTCGCCGTCGTGCTGGGGATGGCCGCGATCGGTTTCACGGTCGGCACCAGCATCATGGCGGCGTTCCGGGTCCAGTGGTCCTGGCTGACCGTGCTGGTCGGGGTCGCGGCCGGTGTGCTGCTGGCCGTGATCGCGATCGCGGGCGACCTACCGGCGATCCTGCTGGCGGTGCTGACCGCCGTGGCCGGGGCGAGTGTGGTTGTGTTCGGTCTGATGCTGATCGTCGGGCTGCTGAACGCCGGAGCGTTCACCGCCGGCGACGTCACCGCGAAGCTGGACACCCACTGGTGGTGGTACGCGGGCTACCTCGTCCTCGTGCTGGCCGGGATCATCGCCCAGGGCACGCACTTGTCCCGGGCGAAGGCCTCCATGCGCCAGCAGTGGTACGGCGCGCAGTACGTCCCCGCGCCCCCGCGCTGAGACCCGAGCCGGGTCTGGCCGGCTCAGGCTGCGTGCTCGAGCCGCACCCGGAGCTCCGGCCAGCTGAGCGCGAAACCGGGGTGCAGCGGTAGGCCGTCGACCTCGCCCACCGGGACCCAGCGCAACTCCTCCGACTCCTCCTGCGGCACCAGGACGAAGGGCCGGACCAGCCGCGCCAGCACCGTCGTGTAGCCCCACCCGGCGCCGTGGTCGTCGGCGAACTCGCCGGTCACGGCTACGTCCTCGGACCGGACCCCCGCCTCCTCGCCGGCCTCCCGGAGGGCGGCCTGCGCCGCCGACTCGTGGCTGTCCCGGGCGCCACCCGGGATGCCCCAGGTGCCGCCGTTCGCGGTCCAGACCGCTCGGTGCTGCATCAGGATCAGGGTGCCCGCGCCGTCCGCCGAGCGGTGGAGCAACAGGCCGGCGGCGCCGAAGCGGCCCCAGTGCCGATGGCCGAGCCCGCACTGCACCCAGCCGTTCCCGTCGTGCTCCACGCATCGAGTCTGCCGTACCGCACGTCCGGCCCGATCAGCCCGCGTCCGTTCGGCTCCGTACGCGATAGCGCGTGTGCGACGCCCACGGCGAGTGCGCCGTCTCGAACGGCTCGAAGGTGACGCCCTCGACTCCGTCGAACGGGCGCTCGCCGGCGCCGAGCAGGATCGGCGCCGTGTGCACGACGAGCTCGTCGACGGCCCCGGCGTTCAACGCCTGGCGGACTGTCGACGCGCCGCCGGCGATGGCGATCCCGGCCTCGCCGGCCGCCTCGACCGCCCGGGCGTAGCCGGCGTCGAAGCCGTCGGTGACGAAGTGGAACGTGGTCCCGCCCGTCATCTCGATCGGCTCATGCGGATGGTGGGTGAGGACGAACACCGGCGCATGGTAGGGCGGCTCGTCGCCCCACCAGCCGCGCCAGTCCCCGGTCCACTCCCCGCGGATGGGGCCGTACATGTTGCGGCCCATGACGTACGCCCCGCGCGGGCGGCCGACCAGCTCACGCATCCGCGCATCGACCTCGTGGATCGGCCGGTCGTCGGGAAACATCCACGTGTGCAATCGCTCGCCGCCGATGCCGAGCGGGTTCTCCAGGCTCTGCTCGGGCCCGGCGCTGAAGCCGTCCAGCGACATCGCGAAATGGCAGATCGTGTCGGTCATGTTCGGATGGACCCGGCGGCCGCGCGCGACTCATCGGCCATCCCCATCTCCGTTGGGGTGCGCCCCCGGCGCCACCCTGCCCTGCCGCGCCAGACCTGCACTCCGCTCGGCGCAGCCATCCCGCACGCACTCCGCGAGCCGACCATGGCGAGCCCTCACTGTCGCGAATCGACCACGGACGAGCGACACGGTGCGCCAGAAAACGTTCTCCCTTGGTTCCGAGGTCGATCGGCGACAGTGGCCGCCGGGCCGGGAGGCTCCCGGCGCGCCCTCAGGCGACAGCGGTGGCGGTGGAGCCGAGGAGCTTGGCCAGCAGCACCCGGCCCTGCTGCCAGCCGCCGATCCCGCTGGCAGAGTTCAGGTGCCGGTACGCACCCACCCGGCTCACCGGCAGCCCCCAGCCGCGGGCCAGCGCGGCCGCGGCACCGGGCCGGCAGTAGGGATCGTCGAGGCTGGCGACCACGAGGCCGGGGACACCGACCGGCGCGGGGGTCAGGTCGGCGAAGGAGGCAGCGGCGGCCGGGAACTCCGGGCCGTCCGGGTCCGGCGGCGCGACCAGGAAGGCACCGCGGACGGACCGCTGCGCCTCGGCCAGCCAGCCGGCAGCGGCCCAGCAACCGAGACTGTGGGCGACCAGGACCACGTCGGACGTACCGGCCTCCGTGATCGCCCGGTCGACGGCGGCGATCCAGTCGGCGGCGTCCGGCGCCGTCCAGGAGGCGGGCTCGATCCGGGAGGCGATCGGGCCCCACTCGGCCTGCCAGATGCTCTGCCAGTGGAAGGAGTCGGAGCCACCAATGCCGGGGACGATCACGAAGCGCATGGGGGAGTTGCCTCTCGTGGGCGGGTCTCGTCGGACACCGCTGTCCCATGCCTTACTATTGCGAACTTTTGGATTGCTGGCAAAAAATCGCCCGATGGCCCGCCATGCGCGAGCCCACGGTCGTCAGCACCACCCGGGCCGACCCGTCCGCTACGGCCCGGGAGAGACCGCGCTCAGTGCGCGGCGTTGGACTTGGAGCGCCGGCGGAACCACTGCCAGCCCAAGGTGACGAGCAGCGCACCGACCAACGAGCCGATGATCCCGCTCGGCCGGAACTTCAGCCCGTCGCCGGAGAGCAGGCTGATCAGCAGGCCGCCGACGAAGGACCCGACCAGTCCGGCCACGAACGCCAGCGTCCAGTCGATCCCCTTGGCCCGCTTGCCCAGGATCAACTGCGCGCCGGCACCGACGAGCATGCCGAACAGGATGAGTCCGAGGATGAGCATGCTCGGCAGCATAGACGAGGGAGCCGCTCCCGGCCGTCGATCGCGGCCTGGTGCTGGTCAGCCGTCGCGTCGGAAGAGCACGCTGGTGCCTGTGAACCGACAGCGGCCGGCACGGCTCGGCGTACGGCTGCTGGGTGCGTTCGCGCTCGACGGCACCGACCTGGCCGACCTGCGCAGCCGGAAGGCGCGACTCGTGCTGGCGGTGCTCGGGCTCGCCGAGGGCGCGCCGGTGAGCAACGAGGCCCTGATCGACGCGGTCTGGCCCGACGATCTGCCGGCCGACCCGTCCCGCGACCTGGCCGTCCTGGTCAGCCGGGGACGCGCGCTGGTCGGCGCCGATCGGCTGGTCCGGAGCACGGGCGGGTACGCCCTGCTGGCCGACTGGTGGGACCGGGCCGAGTGCGAGGCGCTGATCCGGGCGGCCGCCGGGCGCCGCGACGCCGGCGACCTGGGCGGCGCCCGGGCAGCGATCGACGGTGCCTTGTCGTTGGTGCGCGGGCCGCTGCTGGCCCACGAGCCGGACGCGCCGTGGGCCGCGGCTGCCCGCGCCGCCACCACGGCGCTGATCGCCGAAGCCCGCCAGATCGCGGCCGAGACCGCACTGGCCGCCGGCCAGGTCGGCGAGGCGGCCGCTCAGGCCCGGGCCGCGCTGGAGCACGACCCATACGACGAGTCGGCGGCGCGGATCCTGATGCGCGCCCAGGTCGGCGGTGGCCGCCCCGCCACCGCGCTGGCGACCTATGCGCGGCTGGCCGAGCGGCTCGCCGACGACCTGGGCGTCGATCCGGCTCCGGCCACCCGCACGCTGCACGAGCAGATCCTGCGCGAGGAACCGGTGCTCGAGACGGCAGCGCCGCAGGCCCGACCCGATCCGCTGTTCGTCGGCCGGGATCGCGAGCTCGCCGGACTCGACGCCGCGCTTTCCGAGTCGCGAAGCGGCGCTCGCGTCGTCGTCGTCCTCGGCGAGCCGGGCGCCGGCAAGACGGCGCTGCTCGAGCGCTGGGCCGCCGCCGCGCGGCGGCGCGGGGCGATCGTGCTGACCGCGCGGGCGGAGGACCACGATCTGGCGCTGCAACCCGTGCTCGATGCCCTGGCCGGCTATCGCGCCGGCCGAGGGTCGCCGCCGGCCCTCGGCCGTCCCGCCGAGCCCGCTGATCGTGGGCTGCCCGGCCCCGGCGCGACCACCGCCGCGCTGCAGCAGCGCGCCTTCGACGACGTGGGCGCGGTGCTGGACCGCATCGTCTGCCCGCACGGGCTCGTCCTCGTCGTCGACGATCTGCAGTCGGCGGACCCCCGGACCCGGGCCTGGCTGGGTCATATCCTCCGCCGGCGCGCCGAGCACCGGCTGCTGGTCCTCGGTGCAGCCAACGATCCGGCCCTCGCCCTCCCGCCGGATGCGATCCGGTTGGCACTGCCGCCGCTGGACCTGGCCGACGTCCGGGCGATGGTCGGCGCCGCCCGAGCCGCCGAGGTGTACGCCCGATCCGGCGGCAACGCGTTGCTCGTCACCGAGCTGTCCCGCTCGGCCGACGACCTGCCGGGGACGGTCCGGGCCGCGGTGGCCGAGCGACTGGCGGCCACCGGGGAGGCCGCGACCACCCTGCGGACCGCTGCCGTGCTCGGACCGCGGATCGACCTCGAGTTGCTGGCCGGCGTCCTCGACACGCCCGCGTTGACGGTGTTGGACCACCTCGACGAGGGCGTCCGCCGGGCCTTCCTGGTCGAGCACGACGCCGTGCTGACCTTCCGGCACGACCTGATCCGGTCGGCGGTCGCGGCCGACACCGGCGGCACCAGGCGGTCCTGGATCCACCGTCGGGCGGCCGCGATCATCGCCGAGCGGCCCGATCCCGCACCGCAGGAGCTGATCCGGCACGCCCGCCTAGGCGGCGACGTTCCGACGCTGGTCGGCGGTCTCGTGATTGCCGCGGATCTCGCCCGGGCCCGGCTCGACCTACCGGGTGCGGACGCCCTGCTGAGCGAGGCCCTCGCCGCGGCGAACACGCCCGAGTTGCATCTGCGCCGGGCCCGGATCCGCCTGGCCCGCAGCGATCTGGACGGTGCCGACGCCGACGCGCAGGCCGCGATGGCCGGCGACAGCACGGGCGAGGCGCTCGAACTGAGGGCCTGGGCCGCCCGCAACCGGCACGACACGGCGACGGCGATCCGGCTCGGCACCGCCGGAGCGGCCGCCGCGACCGACCCGGGCATCAAGGCCAGCTGCCTGATCGCCGTCGCCCTGGCCCATCGCGGGCGTGGTGAGCTGCGACTCACCGACGACCTGCTGACCGAGGCAGCCGGCCTGAACCCGCCGACGGCGGTCGGGATGCCCGCGTGGACGGGCATCCTGCGGGTCCATCAAGGCCGGCCGGCGGAGGCCCTGTCCAGGCTCGAACCGCTGCTCGGCGCCGAGCCGGACCGGGGTCTGCAGGGCTATTGGGTCGAGCACACGCTGCAGATGACCGCCCACGCGTACGGAATGGTCGGCCGGCCCGCCGAGGCACTTGCCGTGCTCGACCGGCTGGGGCTGGAGCTGGATCGGCGCGGAACCGGGGTGCGCTACGCCGGGGTGACCGAAACCTACGGGAGCTGGATCCTGCGGAATCTGGGCGCGCCGCAGGCGACCGATCTGGCCCGGGCCGGGCTGGCCCGCGCCGGGTCGACCGAGATCTGGGCCCAGTGTCACCTCGACCTGGCCGACGGGTTGCTGCGCGACGGCGACCTGGACGAGGCGGCGGCGCACCTGCGCGAAGCGGTCGACGCGACGGCCGAGCGATGGTTCACCAACCGGTGGCGGTTCGACCAACGGGCCGACGTGCTGCTCGCGCGGCTCGCGCTGTCCGCCGCGGATCCCGGCGCGGCGCTGGAGCCGGCGACCCGGGTCCGGGACGCCGCCGAGGACCGTGGCGACCGTCGTTACCGGGCGATCGGGGGCGTGCTGCTGGCCACCGCCCTGGCCCGCGCCGGACAGGCGTACGACGCCGAGGACGTACGCGCGCAGCTGGCGGTGCTGCCCCAGGTCGCGGCGCTGGAGGCCTGGTGGCTCGCGGCGGACCTGGCCGTGGCGACCGGATCCGCCGAGATCAGAAGCCAGGCCGCGCACTGGGTGGACCAGCTGATCGTCGACGCCGGCGAGCACGGGGACGCGCTCAAACGAGCGGCCCGTCTCCTGCTCGGCTGATCCGCACCGGGGAACGGGGCCGCAGCACCGCCTCGATCACCTCCGGCGCGAACCGCTCGCCGGTCTCGCGGACGGCCTCGGTGGCCTCGCCGACCAGCGATGCCCGTCGCCGCGCGTCGAGGGAGTCGAACCAGGTCCGCAGCTGCGGCATCCCGAGTCGCGCCCGCACGACCAGCGCTGGATCCGCCAGCCCGACGTCGACCGGCTGGCACGAGACCTCGACCTCCGCGAACCCGGCCGTCCGAGCCGCCGCCGCCAGTGCCGCGGAGGTGCCGACCCGGTCGGCGTACACCTTCACTTGCCGATACCAGTCGGGCGGGTGATAGCCGTATCGGAGGGCGACCCGGTCCACCGCGGCCTTGGCCGCCGAGCGGTCCACGGAGAACACCGAGCAGAGCACGGCTCCACCGGCCCGGGTCACCCGCCGTAGCTCGCCGAGACCGGCGGCCGGATCCGCGAGGTGATTCACCACGAACGCCGCGACGACCAGGTCGAACCCGGCGTCGGCGAACGGCAGCCGGGCCACGTCGGCCACCAGCGCCGGTCCGCGACGAGCCGCGAACCGCGCCATGTCCGGCTCCAGATCCGCGCCGACTACCGCGGCACCGGCGGCCCGCAGCGCGTCCGCCGCAACCCCCGTCCCGGTGCCGACGTCGAGCGCTCGGATACCGCCGGGAGCGAGCGGCGACCGAGCGATCAGGTGCTCGGCGAGGGGCGCGTAGACCAGCGCGGCATCCGAGTGCCAGCGTTCGGCGCCGCCCGCATAGGCCGAGCGGCCCGGCCGCGTCGGCGCGCCGGTCACAACCACCGCTCGGCCCGTGCCGCCGCCCGCGACCACCAGGCGAGTTCCTCCTCGGAGCCCACGGCCTTCTCCCAGGCGATGATGGCGGCCATTCCGAGCACCGACAGGTCGAACTGCCGGTCCCACCAGCCACCGGTGTCGATCCCGTGTCGCTCCAGGGAGGCCCGGTAGGCCCCGATGGCGGACTCCTTCGACTCGGGAATCCGCGCCGCGTTCAGCGCCAGATACCAGGCGAGCTCGAGACAGAGCGGCGCCTCGCCCGGATAGGCCCAGTCCAGCAGCACGGTCCGGCCATCCGGGCGCCGGCCGAGATTGCCCAGCTTCCAGTCACCGGCGACGAAGGCCATGGGAGTGCCGGCGAACGCCCGCGCCAGCCGCCCGGGATCGGCGTGCACCGCGAACACCTGCTCGGCCAGCCCGGGGGCGCGTCCGGGCAGCGCCCGCCAGCCCCGGTCGGCCACCGCCAGCGGGATCGGCACGTCGGTCACCGTCAGCTCGGCCGCGATGTTGTCCGGTGCGAAGAAGCGGAAGCGGTCGGCGAGAGCATAGAGCCCGAGGTCGTCACGCCAGCCTAGGAAGCCGGCGTGGAACGCGGCCAGATGGTCCAGGAAGTCACGATGGTGCCGCAGCGGGATCGGCTCGTCGCCCGCCGGGACCAGATCGGCGGTCCGGTCCGCCATCAGGATGCTCAGCCGGGCATCCGGTCCGGCCCCCTCCAGCGCCATGCCGAGGATCGCGTGGTCGATGCAGTCCGGCACCCGCTGGTAGAGCCCGGCCCGCCAGACCCGGAACTCCCAGTTGGTCGTGTTGCCAGTGACCCGCATGATCCAGTCGTCGGAGCCGGAGAGGGTCTTGCAGAAGCAGGGGCGGCCGTCGACCACCAGCCGCTCGAAGGTGGCGCCGGACTTGGCGTCGGCGGTGCGTACCTCTCGCCGGTCGACCGCCCCGGCCAGCAGGTCGTCGCGCGATGCGGCCACCCACGGGATGGTCCGGCGCGGTTCGGGAGTCATGGCCACAGCATCGTCCGTCGTGTGGCAGGAACCTTGCAACGCCCGTGCCCGCCGGCTGCAAGGGCGTCGCAGGACGTACCGACGAGGGTGCTCGACGTCGGCAACCCTGCCGGCACAGGCAAAGGAGGCTTCCCATGACCCAGTTGACGACCGCTCCGCGGACCGAGATCGACGCGGACCTGCTGCAGGAGCTCGTCGGGCAGGCGGTCGGCGATTTCGGTGCCGTGCTGAACGCGAGCCTGGTCGTGATCGGCGACCGGCTCGGGCTCTATCGGGCGCTGGCCGACCTCGGTTCGAGCACGTCCGCGGAGCTGGCGACGGCGACCGGCACCACCGAGCGGAACGTCCGCGAGTGGCTGTCGGCGCAGGCCGCGGCCGGCTACGTGAGCTACGACGGGCGGAGCGACGGCCTCGACCGGTGGTCGCTCAGCCCGGAGCAGGTCGAGGCGTTCACCAACGCCGACAGCCCGGCCTTCGTGGCCGGCGGCTTCCAGGTCGTGACGGGCGCGGCCAAGGGCGACGAACTCGTCACCGAGGCGTTCCGGACCGGCCGGGGCCTCGGCTGGCACGAACACCACCACGACCTGTTCGCGGGCACCGAGCGGTTCTTCCGGCCGGGGTACGCCGCATCGCTGGTCAGCGAGTGGCTGCCGGCCCTGCCGGGAGTCCCGGAGCGGCTGGCCGAGGGCGGGTTGGTGGCCGACGTCGGCTGCGGCTACGGCGCGTCGACGGTGTTGATGGCCCGGGCCTTCCCGCGCAGCACCTTCGTCGGGTTCGACTACCACGAGTCCTCCATCACCGCCGCCCGGTCGGCCGCCGCCGCCGGTGGTGTGGTGGCGAACACGACCTTCGAGGTGGCACCGGCCGGCTCGTTTCCCGGCACCGGCTACGACCTGGTCTGCTTCTTCGACTGCCTGCACGACATGGGCGACCCGGTCGGCGCACTCCGGCACACGCGTGCTGCGTTGGCCGCGGACGGGGTGGTGCTGCTGGTGGAGCCGCGCGCCGGCGACACGGTGGCCGACAACCTGAACCCGGTCGGCCGGCTGTTCTATGCGGCCTCGACACTGATCTGCACGCCGGCCTCGCAGTCCCAGCCGGTCGGCCGCGCGCTCGGCGCCCAGGCGGGGGTGGCCCGGCTCACCGGGGTCGCCCGGGAGGCGGGTTTCGGCCGGGTGCGCGAGGCGGCGAGCACGCCCTTCAACCTGGTGCTGGAGCTGCGACCCTGAGCGAGGGCGCGCTCGGCGGGCGGGGCCGGCGGGACAGGCTCGGGCCCGACGCCCGGCTGCCCGACCTCGGTCCGGCCGTCGCCGACCTGGCACGATCGATCCGGTGAAGCTCGAACGAGATGGCGCGACGATCGACTACGACTTCCGCGGTGAGGGGGACTTCCGCGGTGAGGGGGACTTCCGCGGTGAGGGCGACTTCCGCGGCAAGGGCCCGCTGGTCGTCGATCTGCACGGCCTGTCCGCGAGTCGCGAGCTGACCCGACGGATGGATCTCGACCTGACCGCCGGGCTGACCGGTCGCCGGGTGCTGGCGTACGACGCCCGCGGGCACGGCCGCTCGACCGGGTCGCCGGACCCGATGAGCTACAGCTGGCCGCGGCTCGCGGACGATCTGCTCGCCCTGCTGGACGCGGTCGGCGCGGACGAGCCGGTCGACGCGATCGGGGCGTCGATGGGGACCGCCACCATCCTGCACGCGGCGGTCGCCCGGCCAGACCGCTTTCGCCGGCTGGTGCTGACCATCCCGCCGACCGCGTGGGAGACCCGGGTCGCGCAGGGTGCGGCATACCGGCAGGCGGCGCAGCTGGTCCGGGAGCGGGGCGTGGCCGCGTTCATCACGGCGACGTCGGCCGTGCTGCCCCCGCCGCCCGTGGTGGCCGATCTGGAGCCGGTGACCGAGCCGGCGATCGGAGAGGACCTGCTGCCGTTCGTGCTGGAAGGGGCCGCTCTCAGCGACCTGCCGGACCCGTCGGCGGTCGCCGGCATCGCCGCACCGACCCTGCTGCTGCCCTGGGCCGGCGACCCCGGCCACCCGCTGTCCACCGCCGAGCGACTGGCCGAGCTGATGCCCGACACCCGCACGGTGGTCGCCTCGGTTCCGGCCGATCGAGACGTCTGGCGACGAGCGGTCGTTGCGCACCTGGGCTGAGCCGCCCCGAGCCGGCGCTCGATACCGGAGTAGATCCTCGGTGGAACAACCCGAAAGATCTGCTCCGATCCGCAATGTGTGTGCGCGAGGGGGGATTTGAACCCCCACGTCCTTGCGGACACTGGCACCTGAAGCCAGCGCGTCTGCCGTTCCGCCACTCGCGCCCGATGCGTACGTCCTACGCACCAGCCGGGAAAGGCTAGCACGGCCCGCGGCGTGCTCGTGCCACGATTCCGCTCCCGGCCGCCCGGCACGCGGGCGCCGCGGCGCAGGATCGGATGGAGTCTGCGTGGTAACTCCGACGAGGATTCCATCCGATGATTTGTCTGGGGCCCGGCGCTGCGGCGTGGCGCGCGGCTCGCGATCCCCGGGCATGCTGGCGCCCGCAGATACGATGCAGGTTGCATCGGAGATGGGAGAGGAGGGTCATGGGATTTCTCGGTCGCTTCGAGAAGAAGGTCGAAGGAGCCGTCAGCGGCGTGTTCGCGCGCGCGTTCAAGGGTGACGTGCAGCCCGTCGAGATCGCGGCGCGACTGCAGCGCGAGCTCGACACCGAGGCCAAGCTCATGTCCCGGGACAAGCGGCTGGTGCCGAACGAGTTCGTGGTCAACCTCTCCCAGCACGACCACGACAAGCTGGTTCCCTACAGCGCCACTCTGACCACCGAGCTGGCCGGCGAGCTGCGCCGGCACGCGGGCGAGATGGGATACGTCTTCAACGGTCCGATCAGGATCCACTTCGAGCTGGACGAGGCCCTGCCGGTCGGCCGGTTCACCGTCAGCAGCGAGGCGGTCGCCGGGGTCGAGTCCAGCCGGCCGTGGTCCGGCCCGCACCGCGACCCCGGGTCGAGCCCGCTCGGGCCCACCGCCGGTCCACCCGCCGCAGGCGCAGCCGCCGCCGGCCCGGCCCACCATCGCGCCCCGTCCGCGGATCGCAGCCCGTACACCGGCAACGACCCCGACGCCGAGCCGCCTCCGCTCTATCGCGACGAGGCCGTGGCTCCGGCCGAGTCGTCGGCGTGGAACGCGACCGTTCCGCGCCCGGCCCGGCACCAGCTCGTGCTGGAGGTGAACGGCACCCGGCACCCGCTCACCCCGCCGGGCTTCGTGATCGGTCGCGGCACCGAGGCGGACCTCCGGATCAACGATCCGGGCGTCTCCCGGATGCACGCCGAGATCCGGGTCCGCACCGACGGGCCGGAGGAGAGCATCGACATCGTCGACCTGGGGTCAACCAACGGCATCGTGGTCGACGGTCAGAAGGTGCGCCAGTCGCCGCTGAGCGACGGCAGCCGGATCGAGATCGGTTCCACCCGGATGCTGGTGCACGCCCCGTCCGGACGGTGACGCCGGAATGTCCGAGATCACGCTGACCATCATCAAGGTCCTCTATCTGGCCTTGTTGTGGCTGTTCATCTTGTCGGCGGTCTCGGTCATCCGCAGCGACCTCTTCGGACGTACCGTGCCCAATCCCGACCAGCCGCGACCGCTCGAGGAGCCGCCGCCGCCGAAGAAGGGCAAGCGCCGCCGCGGCGCACCGCACAAGGTGGTCATCTCCCAGGGCGCGCAGGCGGGCACGTCGGCCGGGCTGGACGGCGGCGTGGTGATGATCGGCCGCGGCGCAGACTGCCAGCTGATCCTCGACGACGACTACGTGTCCACCCGGCACGCCCGGATCGCCGCGGTCGAGGACGGGCACTACATCGAGGATCTCGGGTCGACCAACGGGACCTACGTCAACGGCCAGCGGATCACCGCGCCGACCATGATCACGCTCGCCGACACGGTCCGGATCGGCAAGACGATCATGAAGCTGGAGCCGTAGTGCCGACGGACAGCGAGGAATCGCGGGCCGCGGAGGATCCGGCGGACGGGCCGCCGACCGAGGAGACATCGGTCCCGCTCCAGCTGCGGATCGTCACCCACTCCGAGATCGGCCTGGTCCGCAAGAACAATCAGGACTCCGGCTTCGCCGGCCCCCGGCTGCTGGTCGTCGCGGACGGGATGGGCGGCGCGGCCGCCGGCGACCTCGCCTCCGCCGTCGCCATCGACACCATCCGGCGGATCGACACCCCGGCCACGGGCGAGGAGATGCTCGAGCTGCTGGCCGGTGCCATCCACCGGGCGAACGACCGGATCGCCGACCTGGTCGAGGACGACTACAGCCTGGAGGGAATGGGGACGACGGTCACCGGCGCCCTGTTCGACGGTGCCGAGCTCGGGCTGGCGCACATCGGTGACAGCCGGGCCTATCTGCTCCGCGGCGGTGAGCTGCGCCGGCTCACCCACGACCACAGCTGGGTCCAGTCGCTGGTCGACGACGGCAAGATCAGCGAGGCCGAGGCCAGCGTGCATCCGCACCGCTCGCTGCTGCTCCGGGTGCTGAACGGCCAGGTCAGCTCCGAGCCCGACATGAGCCTGGTGCGGGTCCAGGCCGGGGACCGGCTGCTGTTCTGCAGCGACGGACTGTGCGGCCTGGTGGACGACGAGGACATCGCCGCCACGCTCGCCGAGCCCGATCTGCGGCTGGCGTTGGGCCGGCTGGTCGAGCTCGCCCTCGAGGCCGGCGGGATCGACAACATCACCGTCATCCTCGCCGACGTGGTCACCGAGGCCGGGACCGACGACAGTGCCGTGCTCGGCGCCGCGGCCGAGCGGGACGTACCGCCGGTGGACACGAAGGAGGCCGCCGAGGACACCATCGTCACCCGCCGGCTGGACCCGGGCGCCGACGGTCCGAACGCGGCCGCATCCGGACCGGGCGAGACCGAGGTCGAGGACGAGGCCCGCTACAACCCGCGCGCTCCGCACCGCCGGCGCGCGGTGCGGCCGATCCTCCTGATCGCCGCCGCGCTGCTGGTACTAGCGGCCGGCCTGGGCGCGGCGTACTCCTGGACCCAGACGCAGTACTACGTCGGCGCCGCGGGAGACCAGGTGGCGATCTTCAAGGGCATCTCGGAGTCGGTGCCGGGAGTCCCGCTGTCGCAGGTGTACGAGGTGCAGCCGATCGCCGTCGCCGACCTGCCGCCGTATTACCAGGAGCGGGTGCGCGCCACGATCGACGTCGGCAGCCTGGACGCGGCCCGCGTCACGGTCCAGGAACTCGCCGACGCGGTCAAGCGTTGCGCCGGCAAGACCCCGACGTCCAACGGGTCGGGCAGCCCCAAGCCGACCGGCTCGTCGACCCCGAAGTCCACCACCAACTCGACCCCGAAGTCCACGACCAGCCCGAAGCCGGCCGAGAGCTCACCAGCCAAGCCGGCGCAGAGCACACCCGAACGGACCACTCCCGCGCCGACCACAGCAGCCCCGACCGGGCGAGCCACCCCGGAGCCCCAGTGTTGAACTCGGTCACCGTCGTCCCGCGCAAGCGCCGCGGGGTGGAGCTGGTGCTGGTCATCTTCGCGCTGGTGCTGACGCTGTCGGCGTACGTCGTGGTCGACCTCAACGTCGTCGGCGAGCTCTCGCCGACCCTGCCCTACCTCGCCGGCAGTTGCACGCTGATGGCCGTCGGCGCGCACCTGGCGGTCCGGTTCCGGTTGCCGTACGCCGACCCGGTGATCCTGCCCTGCGTGGTGCTGCTGAACGGGCTCGGGCTGGCGATGATCCACCGGATCGACCTGATCAGCAACCCGCCGGCCCACGGTGCCCGGCAGCAGCTGATCTGGACCGCTCTCGGCGTGATCTTGTTCATCCTGATCGTCGCCGTGCTGCGCGACCATCGGCCGCTGCAGCGGTTCACCTACACCCTCGGCCTGGCCGGCATCGCGCTGATGCTGCTGCCGATGTTGCCGCTGATCGGCGAGGAGAAGTTCGGCGCCCGGATCTGGATCCACCTCGGGCCGTACAGCTTCCAGCCCGCCGAGGCAGCCAAGATCCTGCTCGCCATCGCGTTCGCCTCCTATCTGGTGGAGAAGCGCGACGTGCTCGCGCTGGCGGGATATCGCATCCTCGGCATCGACCTGCCGCGGGCGCGCGATCTCGGCCCGATCCTGCTGATGTGGCTGATCAGCCTCGCGATCCTGGTGGTGCAGCGCGACCTGGGCACGTCCCTGCTGTTCTTCGGCCTGTTCGTGATGATGTTGTACGTCGCCACCGAACGAGCCGGCTGGGTCGTCCTCGGTCTGCTGCTGTTCGTCGCCGGCGCATGGTTCGGGTTCACCTCCTTCGGTCACGTCCAGGTCCGGGTCGGCGCCTGGCTGGACCCGTTCTCGAACTTCGACCTCTATTACCAGGTGATCCAGGCCCAGTTCGGGATGGCCTGGGGCGGTCTGCTCGGCACCGGGCTCGGGCTCGGCCGGCCGGGTCTGACGCCGCTGGCTCGGAGCGACTTCATCGCCGCCGCCATCGGCGAGGAGCTCGGCGTGACCGGGCTGATGGCCGTGGTCCTGCTCTACGGGCTGATCGTGGCCCGGGGTCTGCGGGCCTCGCTGCAATGCCGTGAGCCGTTCGGCAAGCTGCTCGCCGCCGGCCTGTCCTTCGCGATGGCACTGCAGGTCTTCGCCATCATCGGCGGTGTCACCCGGCTGCTGCCGCTGACCGGGCTGACCACCCCGTTCATGTCCCAGGGCGGCTCGTCGCTGGTCAGCAACTGGGTCGTGGTCGGCCTGCTGATGGTGATCTCGCACCAGGCCCGGAAACCGATTGCCACCCTGGACGACGACTTCTCCCCCGACGCGCAGACCACCCAGATCGTGCGGGTGGCCTGATGACCTGCCGTCCCTCCTCCCCGGCCCTCCTCGGCACCGCCTCGGCCCGCCTCGCCTCGGCCCCCCTCGCCCCGCGCCCCCTCGCCCCGGCCCCCCTCCCCCTCCCCCTCCCCCTCCCCGGAAACTGTGCAGCTGTTGCAGCGACACGCCGGGGGAAACCGCAAGAGCTGCACAGTTTCCGGGAGACGGCGGCTCGCAGGCTGCCGGTTCGGGGGCTGACCGTTCGGGGGCTGACCGTTCGGGGGCTACACCTTCGGGGGCTGACGTGAACCGGCCGATCCGGCGGGTCGCGTTCGTGACCATGGTGATGTTCGCCCTGCTGCTGGGCAACATCACGTTCAACAGCCTGGTCCGCACCGACGCGCTGGCCGCGAACCCACAGAACCGGCGGGTTCGCGACGCCGAGTTCTCCCGCGATCGCGGCGCGATCCTGGCGGCCGGCAAGACCGAGATCGCCACCAGCAAGCCGTCGAACGACCGGTTCAAGTACCAGCGGACGTACCCGGACGGGAAGCTCTACGCCCCGATCACCGGCTTCTACTCCTACGACCAGGGCTCGACCGGGCTGGAGGCCACCTACACCCAGCAGCTCGCGGGGACCTCCGACTCCCTGTTCGTCCGCCGGCTGGTCGACACGGTCACCGGGCAGCAGCCCGAAGGAGCGAGCGTGCAGACCACGATCGTGCCGGACGTGCAGCGCGCGGCGTACGAGGCGCTCGGCGACCAGAAGGGTGCGGTCGTCGCTCTCAACCCGAAGACCGGGGCGGTGCTCGCACTGGTGACGAGCCCGACGTACGACCCCAACGACATCGCCACCCACGACATCGACGCCGCACGGAAGGCCTACACCGGCCTGCTCGCGGACCCGCAGAAGCCGCTGAGCAACCGGGCCGCGCGGGAGATCTATCCGCCCGGGTCGACGTTCAAGCTGGTCACCACCGCGGCCGCGCTGGAGGACGGGATGGAGCCGGACACCAAGGTCAAGGCGCCGAACCCGCTGCGACTGCCTGGCACCACCACCGATCTGCCGAACAGCACGAACTGCGGCGGCAGCGAGGTGACCCTGACGCAGGCGCTGCGGGTGTCCTGCAACACCGCGTTCGCCAACGTGGGCCTGCAGCTGGGCCAGGACAAGCTGAAGGAGCAGGCCGACAAGTTCGGCTTCAACCAGCGGCACCTCTCCGACCTCGGCGGCGTGGCCAGCGTCTTCCCCGACAACATGAACAAGGCGCAGCTCGCGCTCGCCTCGATCGGCCAGTTCGACGTGGCGGCCAGCCCGCTGCAGATGGCGATGGTGTCGGCCGGGATCGCGAACGACGGCGTGGTGATGGACCCCTACATCGTCTCGATGGTGCAGGCCCCCGACCTCAAGCCGCTGGAGACCACCAAGCCGAAGGTGCTGTCCCGAGCGATGAGCGCCGACAACGCGCGCAAGCTCCAGCAGATGATGGTGACGGTGGTCGACAGCGGCACCGGCGCCAACGCCAAGATCCCGGGCGTCGAGGTCGGCGGCAAGACCGGAACGGCGCAGTCGGACCCCAAGCGCAAGCCGTTCGCCTGGTTCACCTCGTTCGCCCCGGCCAATGACCCCGAGATCGCGGTCGCGGTGATCGTCGAGGACGCCGACATCCCGCGCAACGACATCGCCGGTGGCCGGCTCGCCGCCCCGATCGCGAAGAAGGTCATGGAGGCGGCCCTGTGAGCCGACGAACCCCGGGGAGCCGGGCCGGTCAGCCGACCCCAACTCGACAAGGACCCGGCGAGTGGAGAGGATCGAACCCGTGACTGGCGAGCCGAGGATGGTCGGGGGGCGCTACCAGCTGGGTAACGTGCTCGGGCGAGGCGGCATGGCCGAGGTGTATCGCGCGGTGGACACCCGGCTCGGCCGGCCGGTGGCGGTCAAGATGCTGCGGACCGACCTGGCGACCGACCCGACGTTCCAGGCCCGGTTCCGGCGCGAGGCACAGTCCGCGGCCGGGCTGAACCACCCGACCATCGTCGCGGTGTACGACACCGGCGAGGACCCCGACCCGGTCACCGGCGTCTCGATCCCCTACATCGTGATGGAGCTGGTCGAGGGTCCGACGCTGCGCGACGTGCTGCGCGACGGTCGCAAGATCTTGCCCGAGCGGGCGCTCGAACTGATGCAGGGCGTGCTGGACGCGCTGAGCTACAGCCACAAGGCCGGCATCGTGCACCGCGACATCAAGCCGGCGAACGTGATGCTGACCCCGACCGGTGGCGTCAAGGTGATGGACTTCGGCATTGCCCGCGCCGTGGCCGACACGTCCGCGACGATGACCCAGACGGCGGCCGTGATCGGCACCGCGCAGTACCTCTCCCCGGAGCAGGCCCGTGGCGAGACCGTCGACTCGCGCAGCGACCTCTACTCCGCCGGCTGTCTGATGTACGAGCTGCTGGTGGGTCGCCCACCCTTCATCGGCGACTCGCCGGTCAGCGTGGCCTATCAGCACGTCCGCGAGACCCCGGTCCCGCCGAGCACGTTCGATCCGTCCATCTCCGCCGACATCGACGCGATCACGCTCAAGGCCCTGGCCAAGGACCCGGCGGACCGGTATCAGACGGCCCGCGACATGAAGGCCGACATCGGCCGCGTGCTGGTCGGCCAGCAGGCGACGGCGGTGGTACCCCGGGTGACCAGCGAGGCGGCCACCCCGACCCGCGTTGTCGCCGCACCGCCGCCGGTGCAGACCGAGGAGCCGGAAGAAGAGGAGCGCAAGAGCAAGGCCGGACTGATCGCGTTCCTGGTGATCCTCGGGCTGCTGGTGGTCGGGCTCGGGGCGTGGGGGATCTACCGCTACCTCAACCGCGCGCCCGAGGTGGTGATGGTCGAGGTCCCGAACGTGCTGACGTACACCCAGCAGCAGGCCACCGATCAGCTGACCTCGCGCAACCTCAAGGTCATCGTCAAGAAGACCAACGGCAACGCGGACACCAAGGGCACGGTCACCGGGCAGGATCCGGTCTCGGGAACTCAGGTCGCGGAGAACAGCTCGGTCACCATCACGGTCAACGACGGCCCGAAGACCGGCACCGTGCCGAAGGACCTGGTCGGCAAGAACGTCAACGACGCCGAGGACGAGCTGGTCGCCGCCGGCTTCAACAACGTCACCAAAAAGGAGGCCAGCAGCGAGTCGGCCGACGCCAAGGCCAACGAGGTGCTGTCGGTCAGCCCGAGCGGAGGCTCGACCACCGCGCTCGACACCACGATCACGCTGACCTTCGCGACCGGCAAGTCCGAGGTTCCGAACCTTACTGAGCAGCTGTACGACCGCGCGAAGGCCGAGGCGGAGGATGCGGGCTTCAAGGTGAAGCGGGTCGACCAGCAGACCAACGGCGGCGTCGCGGCCGATCTGGTGATCGCGCAGAACCCAGCTGCGGGGTCGACCGCTTCGCGCGGAACGACCATCACGCTGACCGTCGCCGTCGCCCCGCCGACCCCGCCGCCGACGACCGGCCCGCCCAATCCGCCGGATCCGAACGGGACGGCGACACCGGGGACCGGAAACAGCTGAGCGGCGCCGCCCGACCTCCTGTCCATTGACTATGGCACTGCCATAGCGAATAGTGGTCGAGGTGAAGTCTTCGGCGCCGACATCGCGTGCCTACCGGTCCGACCGGCGTACGGCTCAGGCACGCGCGACGCGTCGCCGGGTGATCGACGCCGCGGCAACCGCCTTCCTCGAGCAGGGCTACGCCGGCACGACACTCCGACTGGTCGCAGGGCGAGCGGACGTGTCAGTGCCGACGGTCGAGGCCGCGTTCGGCACCAAGGCTGCCCTGCTGAAGTCGGCGATCGACGTCGCGATCGCCGGTGACGACGAGCCGGTGTCGATGATCGAGCGCGACTGGGCCGTCGACGCCCGCGCCGCCGCCGAGCCGTCCGTCGTGCTCGACCTCGCCGCCGACGTCGTCACCGCCGCCCAGACCCGGTCGGCCGGGCTCGTGCTGGCCGCCTTCGAGGGCGCCCGGGCGTCGCCCGATCTCCGCGCACTGGCGGATCAGTTGGCCGGCCAGCGGGCGGTCACGGCACGCTGGATCGTCGACGTCTTGAGCGAAGTGGGGACGCTCCGCACGGGTTGGACACCCGAGGCGGCGACCGACACCCTCTGGGTGCTGATGGACCCGGCCATGTACGTCCGTCTGGTCCGCGATCGCGGCTGGACCGCGGATGCGTACCGGGACTGGTGGCGCCATTCCGCGTCGTTGCTGCTCGACGACTCGGCCCGCTCGATCCCGGCGCCCACCGAACCGGCGTCCACTGAACCGGCGTCCACGTCCACGCCCACGCCTGGGCCCGAGGGCGCCCGCTAGCGCACGAGCGGGGCCGCATGGTCGGACCGGGAGACGGTTCCCGAGACGATCCATCAAGGCCGATCACCACCCACGAAGCACCAGGAGCCCGAGATGACGCATCAGTGGCCGCGACGCGGAACCGTCGACTACCTCCAGCTGCCCGCACACGACATCGCGCGGGCGGCCACCTTCTACGCCGACGTGCTCGGCTGGTCAACCAGTGACGAGAACTTCGAGGCGCCGAACCTAATCGGCCAGTGGGTCAACGACCGGCGTCCCGATGACCCGGCCGCCGGACCATTGCTTTGGCTGCAGGTCGACGACCTCTACCCCACCCTCGCCCGGGTGGAGTCAGCCGGCGGCGCCGTCGTCCAGCGACCGTACCTCGATCACGGCGAGCGCTGGCTGGTCGAGATCGACGATCCGGCCGGGAACCGGTTGGGGCTGGTGGCGCCCGTGCGCGCGCCTCAACCGCAGACCTTGCTCGCGGTGACCGACGTGGAGGCCGCCAGCAGCTGGTATCAGGCCCTACTCGGTCTCACCAGCGACCACGGCGGTCCGGAATACGAACGGCTGCTGGCCGGCGGCACCCTCGTGCTCCAGTTGCACCGGCTCGACGTCGCGCACCATCACGGCACGATCGGCGACCCCGAGCGACCCCGCGGGAACGGCGTGCTGGTCTGGTTCGGCGAGGTCAGCGACTTCGACGACGTGGTGACCCGAGCCGCAACGCTCGGTGCGGAGGTCGTCCGGGAACCGCATCGCAATCCACCCGAGGGCGGCGGCAACGGCCCGGGCCATCGCGAGCTCTGGGTCCGCGACCTCGACGGCTATGTCGTCGTGGTCGCGAGTCCGGACGGTGAGGCATGGGAGCTGGCCACCTCCTGAGCGCTGTGTTCGACTGATTCGCAATCTCGATGATTCGAGATCACGTTCGAAATACTATCGCATACATGTTCTATTCGTGCTAGCGTTTGCTCATGCCGATGACAGTGCAGGGCTCCGTCCTCCAAGGCTCGCTCTTCGATCTCGACGAGGGCGTCGCAGTGCGCCCGCTGGCTCCGATCGTGCGCGAGGAGCTCGGCCGCGGCGCCTGGATCGACGTCCTGCCGGGCTGGATCGCCGGTGCGGACGACCTGTTCGACCACCTGGTCGACGAGGTCCCGTGGCGGGCCGAGCGTCGCCAGATGTATGAGCGGGTTGTCGACGTCCCCCGACTGCTGTCCTTCTACGACGAGGCTGACCCGCCGCCGCACCCGAGCCTGGCGGTTGCCCGGGAGGCGCTGAGCCGGCACTACCGCCTCGAGCTCGGCGAGCCGTTCCGGACCGCAGGCCTGTGCCTCTACCGCGACGGCCGCGACTCGGTGGCGTGGCACGGCGACACGATCGGGCGCGGCAAGTCGGAGGACACGATGGTCGCCATCCTCTCCCTCGGCTCCGCCCGGTTCCTGCACCTGCGTCCACGTGGAGGCGGCGTCACGATCCGCAAGCAGCTGGGTCCGGGCGATCTGATCGTGATGGGTGGCAGCTGTCAGCGGACGTGGGAGCACTCCATCCCGAAGACGGCTCGGCCCGTCGGGCCACGGATCAGTGTCCAGTTTCGACCGCGAGGTGTCCGGTGAGGCGCGGACCGCCGGCCCGTCGGTGACCGACGGCTGTGGCCGGTCGTCCCGAACGAGTCTCGCCCCGCTCCCTGTGACCTCTGGTCGGACTGCGACTTCTGATCGGACTGCGACCTCTGATCGGACTGCAACCTCTGATCGGGCTACGACCTCTGATCGGACTGCGACCTCTGATCGGACTGCGACCTGTGATCGGATGGACGTCAGGCGCAGGAGCGGAGAGGGTCGGGGCGAGGCGAGGCGAGGCGATGGACACGGTGCGGCTGGACTTTCCGGGAATCGCCGTCGAGATCGCGGTTCCGAACGACGGGCCGCCGGCACTCGTCGGCGTCGACACCGAGACCGTGCGCGCGCGTTTCGACGGTCCGGCTGTGCCGCTGGTCGAGGTCCTCACGGTCGGCGACGGTCATGTTCACCCGCTGAAGCGGCTGAGCGGAACCCTGGTCGGTGAGCGCCTGCGCTATCGCTCCCATCACCCGATCCAGCACGGCTGGGCGCTCGACCTCGAGGATCCGGAGTCGGCACTGGCGGCGACGCTGGCTCTGACCAGCCGGGCGCCGGGCACGCTCAGTGCGACGACGACCGTGGTGAACACCGGCAGTGCACGGCAGGTGCTGACGGCGGTGACCTCGCTGAGCGCCCCGGTCACCGCACGAGTCCTGCGGCGCGCCTCAGCGGTGGCCACCGTGCCGGACGGTCGCTCCGACCCGCCGGCCGACGGCCCCGAGAACGCGCCGACGGGCGGTCCGACCGGGGCGCCAGCGGACGCGACGACCGAGAAGACGCCGACGGCCGAAGCGGCAGCCGCGTGGACGGCGGAAGCCGCGAGCGCGTCGACGGCGGAAGCGGCAGCGGCGTCGACGGCGGAAGCGGCAGCGGCGTCGACGGCGGAAGCGGCAGCGGCGTCGACGCCGGGCAGCACGCCCCCGACGCCCGCGGCAGCGGCGGCCGCGGCGTTGGTGTCGGCAGCCGGCGCAGAGGTCGCGTCGACGGCGGACGCGGGGGTCGCGGCGGCGCCGGCCGGCGCACTCGAGACGACGCTGGTCTATGGCGCGAGGGGCGAGTGGACGGGCGAGAGCCGGTGGCAGCTCGATCGAGTCGCCGACCTTCTCGTCGACCTGCGCCTCCCATCCGGCGCGACCCGCAAGGGCGCGCACCGGTGGGTCTCGACCGGCACCTGGTCGACGGCGGACGCTCTGCCGCTCGGCGCGGTGGTCGATCAGGACGCGGGCTGGGCCATCGGCTGGCAGATCGAGCACAACGGCGCTTGGCGCTCGGAGCTGGCCGAGGTGCACGGCGCGCTCCGGCTGACGCTCAGCGGACCGACCGACGTCGATCACGGCTGGCTCACCGGGCTGCGGACCGGCGAGCGATTCAGCACGGTTCCGGCCACCGTTGCGTTCGGTACCGACCTCGAGCACGTCGTCGGTGCGCTGACCGGTCACCGGCGCGCAGCCCGGCGCCCGCACCCCGACAACACCACACCGACGCTCGTCTACAACGACTACATGAACACGCTGATGGGCGATCCGAGCACGGCGAAACTGCTCCCGCTGATCGAGCAGGCCGCTCTGGCCGGCGCCGAGGCCTTCTGCATCGACGCGGGCTGGTACGACGACAGCAGCGGTTGGTGGGACAGCGTCGGCGCGTGGCGCCCGTCCGGCACGCGGTTTCCCGGCGGTCTGGACGAGGTGCTCCAGGCGATCCGCGGCCGCGGCATGGTGCCCGGGCTCTGGCTGGAGCCGGAGGTCGTCGGTGTCCACAGTCCGGTCGCCGAGACGCTGCCGCCGGCGGCCTTCTTCCAACGAGCGGGTGCGCGCCTCCGGGAGGCCGGCCGGTATCACCTGGATCTCCGGCATCCAGCGGCCCGGGCGCACCTGGACGAGGTGATCGATCGGCTGGTCGGCAGCCACGGTGTCGGCTACTTCAAGCTCGACTACAACATCGATCCGGGTCCCGGCACCGATTTCGACGCGGACTCGGTCGGTGCCGGCCTGCTGGAGCACAACCGCGCGCACCTGGCCTGGCTCGACGCCGTCCTCGACCGGCACCCCGACCTGATCATCGAGAACTGCGCGTCGGGCGCGATGCGGATGGACTTCGCCATGCTGTCCAGGCTCCAGCTCCAGTCCACGACCGACCAGGAGGATCCGCGCGCGTACGCTCCGATCTCGGTCGCCGCACCGATGACGATCCTCCCCGAGCAGGCGGGGAGCTGGGCGTACCCCAGCGCGGAGATGGACGACGAGGAGACGGCGTACGTCCTCTCCCTCGGTCTGCTCGGCCGGCTGTACCTGTCCGGATTCCTCGACCGGCTGAGGCCGGCCCAACGAGACCTGGTCGCGGAGGCCGTGCGGACGTACAAGTCGATCCGGAGCTCGATCCCGCAGCGTCGGCCGACCTGGCCCACCGGGCTGCCCGGCTGGAACGACCCCTGGCTGAGCCTCGGGCTGCGCGGCGCCGACGACACCCTGGTCACCGTCTTCCGCCGCGAGGGGGCGACGCCGCAGGTGGCCCTGGATCTCCGGGCCTACGCCGGCACCGAGCTCGCGGTCGAGCCGCTCTTCCCGACCCGACTACCCGGCTGGGAGACCGCCTGGGACGCCGACTCGGGAACGCTCTGGGTGCTCGGCGACGGCGCGGGAGTGGCGGCCCGCACCTTCCGGCTGACCGCGAGCCGACCCGATGCCTCGATCGTGCGGCCGAAGCCCGGGGAGTGAACACGGCCGACCGGAGTTCGGCGCGGGACGCTCAGCCGGCCGACATCAGCGGCGCCAGCCCCGCCGCCCGGGTGGGAGCCTCGGCATCACCGCAGACCGCGAGCCAGTTGGCGAGCATCTGGTAACCGCCCTCGGTCAGCACCGACTCGGGATGGAACTGGACGGCTTCGACCGGCAGCGTCCGGTGGCGAACCGCCATGATGACGCCGCTGGCGGTGTGCGCGGTAGCCTCCAGCTCGGCCGGCATGGTCTCCGGCTCGATCGCCAGGGAGTGATAGCGGGTGGCGGTGAACGGGCTCGGCAGTCCCGCCAGCACACCGACCCCCTCGTGCTCGATCAGGGATGTCTTGCCGTGCAGCAGCTCGGGCGCCCGATCGACCACGCCGCCGTACGCCACCCCGATCGACTGCAGCCCCAGGCACACGCCGAAGATCGGGACCGTGCCGGCGTGCGACCGGATCACGTCGATGCACACTCCGGCCTCTTCGGGCGTGCCCGGCCCCGGCGAGAGCAGCACCCCGTCGAACCCCTCGTGGAAGGACGGATCGGCGAACCGCGGGTCGTCGTTGCGCCAGACCTCGACCTCGGCGCCGATCTGGGCGAGGTACTGCACCAGGTTGTAGACGAACGAGTCGTAGTTGTCGATCACGAGGATGCGCGGAGCCACCCGCCCATTCTCGCCGACGTCGTACGTCCGGCGCCGCCTCGTTCTCGTGCTCCGGACTGCCACGCCCCGCGAATGGCGCCGGCGCCGCGCCAGCACGGGCCGCAGCGACGCGCCGGATCTCACTCCGCGCCCCGGAGGTGCACTCCGCGCCCTGCGCGCGAGGTGCGGACTCGACCTCCGCGGTGCGGAGTGAGTGGGCGGGTGCCGGGCGGGGCGCAAATGCGAGCCCGAGCGATGCTCAGCGGGTCGGGGACGCGGAAGGCGAGACTTCCCGGTTCACGTGGGCCCAGTCGAGGTCGAGCGAGCCGTCGTAGGCGGGGAAGGTCGAGCGGGCATCCTGCCGCACCTGATAACCGAGGTCGTAGGCGGCGACGTACTGCTGATAGATCTTGATCGCCTCAGAGGACGTGAGCGCGGCCCGCAGCCGGACCGGATCGCCGATCGCGCTGATCACGTACGGCGGCGCGTACGGCACACCGTGCAGCACCACCGTGTTGCCGACGCACTTGACCCCGGTGGTGGCGATCACCCGTTGCCCCTGGATCGTCATCGCCTCGGCGCCGCCGGACCACAACGCGTTCACCACGGCCTGGATGTCTTGCTGGTGGACGACGAGCAGATCGGGATCGATGCCGTTCGCGGCCACCGATGACGGTGCATCGGTCAGCGTCACGGTCACCGACGGACCGGCCACGGCCTCGACCCCGGCGATCACCGACTGGCGGCGCAGCTCCGGGCCGAGGTCCGGCTCCTGCGCGTTGTTGGCCGCCGAGAGCGCGTCGACCTGCCGGCGAATCTCGGTGAGCTGACTGCTCAGCTGCGCGTTCCGCCGCGACTGGGACTGGATCAGGCTGACCAGGTCGGTGTTCCGGCCGGGTCGCAGGTCCGTGCCCCGCGCGTTCAGTGCGCTGGTGGCGATCATCAGGCCCGCGAGCACGCAGACAACGGCGGTCACCAGCCGACCCACCCGGCTCCGCCGCCGATCCCGCCAGCGCTGCGCGGCGCGCGCCCGCTGCAGCACCCGACCGACGCGGCGAAGGCGGTCGCGCACGGGTGGCTCCTCGAGGTCAGGGTCGGGCACGAGCGCGGCAAAATGACTCGGCTCCGGCTCATTGACTACGCTACCTACTCAACGCGAGGAGAGTGTGGTGCCGGAATCCAGAGGCCGCAAGGCCGCCGAGGACAAGAAGCGAGCGAAGGCTCAGCAGGAGGCCAAGCCCAAGAAGGTCGTCAAGCCGGGCAGCCGCCGCTGGGTTCCGCCGACCTTCATCACGGTCGGCCTGCTCGGGGTCGCCTGGCTGGTGGTCTACTACATCGCGGGATCGGACATCCCGTTCATGAGCGACCTCGGCAACTGGAACATCCTGATCGGCATGGGCGGGATGGCCGCCGCCTTCGGCATCGCCACCCTCTGGAAGTAGCCCCGTCCGCGCCTGAATCACATCAGTGTGATTCTCCACAGCTGGGGACGAGGCTGTGGACAACTCACGGCAGACCGCCGCACGATCGGCGTGGAGCCCCGGACGACGTACCGCGCTGGTGCGTGGATGGGAAGTGTCCCCGCAGCCGTGGCACGGCCGGGACTCCACGACTTCCCATGGTGAGCCCACCCCCGACGATCCCGGCCCGAACGTGGTGGCGTGTCGCCTGTGCAAGCCTGTGAGTCTCAGCGCGACCAGATCCTCCGGCGTGGTCGGGGAGCACTGATAGCAATAGCGCGTGACCGCGAGCCGCCGCACCCTGGACCGGGAGATCTTCGCGCTCGCGATCCCGACCTTCGCCACGCTCGTGTCGGAGCCGCTGCTGCTGCTGGCCGACTCGGCCATCGTCGGTCATCTCGGCACGGACCAGCTCGCCGGTCTCGGCATCGCGAGCAACGTGCTCGGCGTGCTGATCGGGCTCAGCATCTTCCTGGCGTACGGCACCACCGGATCGGTGGCCCGCCGGCTCGGTGCGGGTGACCGGGTCGGTGCGCTGACCGCCGGCTTCGACGGAATGGTGCTGGCCGTGCTCGTCGGCGTCGGCCTCACCGTGCTGCTGCAGGCGGTGCTGGAACCGGTGGTCGGGCTCTACGACGTGTCGCCGGTGGTCGCGGAGCAGGCGCGGACATACCTGCGGATCGCCGCCTTCGGGCTGCCCGGCGTGTTGCTGACCCTGGCCAGCACGGGCGTGCTCCGCGGGCTGCAGGACACCCGGACCCCGCTGTACGTCGTCATCGCCACCAACCTGGCGAACGTCGGCCTGAACCTGCTGCTGGTCTACGGCGTCGGGCTCGGCATCGCCGGATCGGCGCTCGGCACGCTGATCGCCCAGGGCAGCGCGGCTCTGGTGCTAGCCGCCGTGGTGGTCCGCGGCATGCGGCGCTCGCACGCTCCCCTGCACTTCCGGCCGGGGGGAGTGCTGGGAGCGGCGCGGACCGGGGTGTGGCTCGTGCTCCGCACCGCCGCGCTGCAGACCGGGATCACCCTGACGACGTTCGTCGCCGCCGGGTTCGGCGCGGTGGCGCTGGCCGCGCACCAGGTGAGTGTGTCGATCTGGACCCTGCTCGCTTTCGCGCTGGATGCCGTCGCGATCGCCGGACAGGCGATCATCGGCCGGACCCTGGGGGCCGGCGACGTCGCGCTCGGCCGCGCGATGACCCGGCGGATGATGGGCTGGGGCAT
Organism: Microlunatus ginsengisoli; assembly: GCF_039537205.1. NCBI lineage: Bacteria > Bacillati > Actinomycetota > Actinomycetes > Propionibacteriales > Propionibacteriaceae > Microlunatus > Microlunatus ginsengisoli. The sequence continues at coordinate 44,312 of NZ_BAABAB010000025.1, forward strand.
CTTGTTCGGCCTGGTGTTCGGGGCGGCGCTGGTGCTGGCCCGGCCGCTGTACGTCGGGCTGTTCAGTCCCGACCCGGCCGTGCAGGCGCTGCTCTCCCAGGTGCTGGTCGTGATGGCGTTGGCGACGCCCATCGCCGGTGTGGTCTTCGTCCTCGACGGCGTCCTGATCGGGGCCGGCGACGGCCGCTATCTTGCGCTGGCCGGGCTGATCGCGCTGCTCGCGTACGTCCCCGCGGCGCTGGTCGTGCAACACACGGGCGCCGGACTGGTCTGGCTGTGGGTCGCCTACGGCTGGTACGTCGCCGCCCGGATGCTCACCCTGCTCTGGCGGATCCGGGGCAGCGCCTGGATGCGCACCGGCGCCGTCTGATTCCCGCCCTCCCCCGGAACCCAGCCCGCTCTCCCCAGGAAACTGTGCGTGTCTTGCAGCGACACGCCGGGCGCGTCTGCAACAGCTGCACAGTTTCCGGGGCGGGTGCGGAGCGCGCGCGGTGCGGGGTGCGCGGGGAGCGGGGTGCGGAGCGCGCGGGAGCGTCAGGCGCGGGAACGCGAGGCGCGGGAACGCGAGGCGCGGGAACGCGAGGCGCGGGAACGCGAGGCGCGGGAACGCGAGGCGCGGGAACCGGTGATCAGGTGATCAGGTGATCAGATCGGGCTTGGACCAGTACCAGGTGGAGTCCAACCGACGCTTCGCGGCGCGGGCCCCGATCACCATGATCAGCCCGGCGGCCAGCGCGAACAGGCTCGCGGCACCGAGCTTCGTCGGCACCCCGCCCGCATTCAGCAGCCGCCAGCCGGTGATGACCAGTGGCGCGCTGATCACCAGCAGCCAGCCGGCCACCACCGCGAGCCGGCGCACCCAGCGCCCGACGCCCTCGGTCAACAACGCCCAGATGGAGAACGCCGACAGCACCAGCCCCGCCTCCTGCGCGGCCAGCCCGTAGTAGGCGGCGTTGATGCCGCTGGCCACGAGGATCGGATCGCTCGCCGATCCCCAGCCCGCGGCGGTGGCGTCGGCCTTGAGGAAGAAGTACTGCACGCGCAGCAGCGAGCGGCCGTAGTATTCGGCGCTGACCACGGTGATGTGCGGCAGCAGCGCGCTGGCGATCATGCAGAGCCCCGCGACCACGGTGACGACCACCCGCACCTTGGCGTCGCGTTCACGCCGGAACTGCAGTTCCGGGTCGATCTGGATCACGCGCGCCACCCCGCCGTCACGCGATCGAGCGTACGCGGGTCGCCGGCACCCCGGCCGCAGAAACGAGACGAACCGACCGGAAGATCCCGGTCGGCTCGCACGCGGTGCACGGTGGTCAGTCGGCGACGACGGCAAGCTGGACGTGCGCGATGACCGCGTCGTGCAGCTTCACGCCGACCGTGTGGTTGCCCACGTTCTTGATCGGCTTCGCGATCTCGACGGAGCGCTTGTCGACCGACGGGCCGCCGGCCTTCTTGATCGCACCGGCCACGTCGTTCGGCGTCACCGCACCGAACAGCTTGCCGGTCGCGCCGGCCCGGACCGGCAGCGTGATGCTGAGCGCTTCGATCTGCGCCCGCACCTCCTGGGCGTGATCCAGACCGCGGATCTCGCGAGCGTCGCGGCTCCGTTTGATCCCGTCGATCTGCTTCTCCGCGCCCTTGGTCCAGCCGATGGCGAAGCCACGCGGCACGAGGTAGTTGCGGCCGTAACCGTCCTTGACCTCGACCACGTCGCCGGCGATGCCGAGGTTGTCGACCGCGGCGGTGAGGATGAGCTTCATCTGCCGTCTCCTCTCAGCGAGCCGTCGAGGCGTACGGCAGCAGCGCAACCTCGCGGGCGTTCTTGATGGCGATGGCGACCCGGCGCTGCTCCTGGACGGACAGGCCGGTCACCCGGCGGGCGCGGATCTTGCCGCGCTCGGAGATGAACTTCCGCAGCGTGGCGGTGTCCTTGTAGTCGATCTGCTGACCGGCGCGAAGCGGGTTGGACTTCTTCTTCGGCTTGCGCTTGTCGGGTGGGGTGCTGGCCATTGTGGTGCTCTCCTTTCAGAGCCCGGCTCCCGCGGCGCCGCTCCACCCATAGAGCGGGCCCGGTGCCGGAATGTGCCGGTTGTCGTGTCGTGTGTTCGGTGTTGCCTGGTGAGGCAGGTTGCTCAGAAGGGTGGTTCCTCGGCCTGCGGCGATCCCCACGGATCGGAGCTCTGCTGACGAGAGCCGCCGCCACCCTGGCCGCCGCCGGAGGCCCACGGGTCGTCCCCGCCGCCGCCGTAGCTGCCGCCGCCCTGCTGGCCGCCGCCGTAGCCACCGCCGCCCTGGCCGCGGTCGTTGGATCGACCACCGCCCTGACCGCCGCCGCTGTTGCGGCTGACCCGAGCGGTGGCATAGCGCAGTGCCGGGCCGATCTCGTCGACGTCGATCTCGAAGACCGTGCGCTTCTCACCCTCGCGGGTCTCGTAGCTGCGCGACTTCAGCCGACCCTGGACGATGACCCGCATGCCCTTCTGGAGGGACTCGGCCACGTTCTCCGCGGCCTGCCGCCAGACGGCGCAGTTGAGGAACATCGCCTCGCCGTCGCGCCACTCGTTGGTGTTGCGGTCGAACTGCCGCGGCGTGGAGGCCACGGTGAAGTTCGCGACCGCCGCACCCGACGGGGTGAAGCGGAGCTCCGGGTCGGCGGTGAGATTGCCGACGAGGGTGATGGTGGTTTCGCCTGCCATGTATGTCTCCGTGCGTGAGGATCCGATGCGGGTCGCAGCCTGTCAGAGGACTCCGACAGTTCCGCGACGACTCCGATCTCAGTGCAGGTCGGGGCGGATCACCTTGGTCCGCATGATCTGCTCGTTGATCGTGAACTGGCGGTCCAGCTCCTTCACGTCGGCCGGTTCGGCCGTCAGGTTGATCACCGCGTAGATGCCCTCGGACTTCTTGCGGATCTCGTACGCCAGCCGGCGACGGCCCCAGATGTCCAGGTTGTCCACGGTGCCACCACCACTGGTGATGACCTTCAGGTAGTTCTCGAGCGTCGGCTGGACCGACCGCTCCTCGGTGTCGGGGTCGAAGATGACCATGACCTCGTACGGGCGCATGCGCGAACTCCACCTCCTCTGGTCTCGGCGGCCATGGGTACGTCCCATGGCAGGAGGGCGATGCGATCGGGAGCCGGCTCGGTCGTCGGGACCGACGGCTCCCTGTGGCGCCCGCGGGGCGGACACCAACGCAGAAGGCTACCTGGGCGGGCCGCTCCGACGCGAATCGAGCGGCCGGTTCGGGTGCAGGGCCCGCTCCGCAGATGGGAACTCGCAGCCCTACCGAGACCCACGGACCTAGGATGTGGGCGCGCACAGATCTCAGCACAGGAGCCCAGCAGATGTCCGAGTCCACCCCCGTCACCAGCAGCACCGGCACGACCACGACCGGAACGGGCCGGGTCAAGCGCGGCATGGCCGAGATGCTCAAGGGCGGCGTCATCATGGACGTCGTCACCCCGGAGCAGGCCAAGATCGCCGAGGATGCCGGCGCGGTCGCCGTGATGGCCCTCGAGCGGGTGCCGGCCGACATCCGGGCCCAGGGCGGGGTGTCACGGATGAGCGATCCAGACATGATCGACGGCATCATCGCCGCCGTCTCGATCCCGGTGATGGCCAAGGCGCGGATCGGGCACTTCGTCGAGGCCCAGGTGCTGCAGTCGCTCGGCGTCGACTACGTCGACGAGTCGGAGGTGCTGACCCCAGCCGACTACGCCCACCACATCGACAAGTGGCAGTTCACCGTGCCGTTCGTCTGCGGCGCCACCAACCTCGGCGAGGCGCTGCGGCGGATCACCGAGGGCGCGGCGATGATCCGCTCCAAGGGCGAAGCCGGCACCGGCGACGTGTCCAACGCCACCACCCACATGCGCCAGATCCGGGCCGAGATCCGCCGGCTGACCTCGCTCTCCCCCGACGAGCTGTACGTCGCCGCCAAGGAGCTGCAGGCGCCGTACGAGCTGGTCAAGGAGGTGGCCGAGGCCGGCAAGCTGCCGGTCGTGCTGTTCACCGCCGGCGGCATCGCGACCCCGGCCGACGCCGCGATGATGATGCAGCTCGGCGCCGAGGGCGTGTTCGTCGGCTCGGGCATCTTCAAGTCCGGCAACCCCGAGCAGCGCGCCGCCGCGATCGTCAAGGCGACCACGTTCTTCGACGACCCCGACGTCATCGCGAAGGTGTCGCGCGGGCTCGGCGAGGCCATGGTCGGGATCAACGTCGAGGAGATCCCCGAGCCGCACCGGCTCGCCGAGCGGGGCTGGTGACCACCCGGCCGACGATCGGGGTCCTCGCCCTCCAGGGGGACGTCCGCGAGCACGCGGCCGCGCTGGCCTCGTCTGGTGCCGAGCCGCGGCTGGTGCGCCGGGCGAGCGAGCTGGCCGGGCTGGCCGGGATCGTGATTCCGGGCGGGGAGTCGACCACGATCGACAAGCTGTCTCGAGCCTTCGAGTTGCGCGACCCGCTGGTGGCGGCACTGCGGGGCGGGCTGCCTGCGTACGGCAGCTGCGCCGGGATGATCCTGCTGGCCGACCGGCTGGTGGACGCACCGCCGGACCAGCAGACGTTCGGCGGCCTCGACATCACGGTCAGGCGGAACGCGTTCGGCCGCCAGGTCGACTCCTTCGAGACCGAGCTGGCCACCCCGTGGCTGCCCGGCGGGTCATTCCATGCCGTGTTCATCCGGGCGCCGTGGGTGGAGTCGGCGGGGCCGGCGGTGCAGGTGCTGGCGACCGCACCCGACCCGCACGGCGGACCCGACCACATCGTCGCGGTCCGCCAGGACGGCCTGCTCGCCACCTCGTTCCATCCGGAGGTCGCCGGCGACCCGCGGCTGCACGCCTATTTCCTGGAGCTGGTCGTCGCCGCCGGTCCGCGGCCGGGTTTGGAGTAGATCCTTCGGGTTACTCCCCGAACGATCTGCTCCAATCAGTTGGTCCGCCCGCCGCGTACGCTCGAACGCATGACGCAGGAGTCGCGCTGGGCCCTCGGCGGCGGTCGGGTCCGGTTCCCCGACCTCAGCTCACGGGCGTACGAGCACCCCGCCGACCGGGGCGCACTGGTCGCGCTCCGCGCCATTCCCGGCTTCGACCAGGTGCTCCGCGCGATCTCGGGTGCGATCGGCGACCGCAGCGTGCGCCTGTTCTATCTCGCCTCGTCGGTCCGAGTGTCGCCGCGGCAGTACCCCAAGATCCACCAGCTGGTCGCCGAGTGCGCCACCACACTCGACCTACAACCCGTGCCCGAGCTGTACGTCCAGCGCGACCCGCGCCCGAACGCGATGGCGGTCGGGCTGGACAGGCCGGTGATCGTGGTGACCACCGGAATGCTGGACCTCGTCGACGAGGACGGCCTGCGGTTCGTGGTCGGGCACGAGGTCGGGCACGTGCTGTCCGGGCATGCTGTCTATCAGACGATGTTGCTCCAGCTCATCAACATCGCCACCTCACTCCAGTGGCTGCCGATCGGCGCCTGGGGGCTTCGGGCGATCGTCATGGGCCTGGGCGAGTGGCACCGCAAGGCGGAGTTGACCGGTGACCGGGCCGGGTTGCTGTGTTGTCAGGATCCGCAGGTCGCCTTGCGGGTGCACGCCTCGCTGGCCGGCGCCGAGAATCCCGACGAGATGGACGTGTCGGGCTTCCTCGACCAGGCGAGCGAGTACGAGTCGTCCGGGGATGTCCGCGACTCACTGCTGAAGCTGCTCCAGATCACCGGCCAGACGCATCCGCTGGCCGCCTTGCGCGCCGCCGAGCTGCAGAAGTGGGCCGCCGGGGACGTGTATCGCGCGATCCTCGCTGGCGACTACGCGCGCCGCTCGGCGGACAAGGACGCGCCGCTGTCGGAGGATGTGAAGGCGGCGGCGAACGCGTACAAGCAGACGTTCACCACCTCGGCGGATCCGCTGTTCAAGGTGATCGGCAAGGTGGGTTCGGTCGCAGGCGGGCTGGGCGGGATGGCTGCCGGGCGGGTCCGGGACTGGTGGCAGCAGGGTCCCGGCTCGACGTCCTGAGATGATCGGCGGGTGACCGAGAACCCGGGCGAGCATTCGGCCCCGCCGGCCGCCGGCTCCGAGCAGGCGACAACGAGCCAGGTGCAGCCGGTACAGCCGGTCGAGGATCGGGAGAACGTGGTCAAGGTCTGGCTGCGCCGTCTCGTCATCGCCATCGCCGTCTTGATCGTGGCCGTCGCCGTGTACCTGATCCTGGCCGCGTTCGTACCGCGTGCCTGGGCGCAGTCGATCGGCCGCCAGGCGAACGGCCGGATCAGCACCGGGATCATGCTCGGGCTGATCTACGGCGGCATCTTCACCTTCCTGCCGCTGCTCTTGCTCGCCCAGGTCGGCCGCCGGGCGCTCAGCTGGAAGGTCAAGATCGGTCTGCTGATCGCCGCCGTCGTGCTGGCGATCCCCAACCTGATGACGCTGTCCATCGTGGTCGGCAGCTCGAACGCCGCGCACGACGGGCAGCGGATCCTCAGTGTCCAGGCGCCCGGATTCCGGTACGCGACCCTGTGGGGGGTCGGGCTGGGAGCCCTGATCGGGCTGGCCGTGGTCGCCGTGGTGATCGTCTTCGAGCGCCGAGGTGACGAGCTGAAGCTGCTGCGGGCCCGGGTGACGGACCTGGAGGCCGAGCTCGAGCAGGCGAAGCCGCCGATGCGGACCCTGATTGCCCAGGAGCAGACGGCTCCTGCTCAGATCGCCGACACCTCCCCGCCGGATCCGTCTCCCTGATCGTCGACGCGGCGACTCCGAGCTGAGTCGCCCCCTCGCAGGTTCCACCCGCGGCTGAAAACCGGGGGGACTCCGGGTCCGTTCCGACCTGACATTCCAGCCGCGGCCGGAAACTGGGGGCCTCCGGCTCGAGACCCCACCTCCCTTTCCGCCCGCGGCTGGAAACTGAGGCGCCTCGGGCTGGGTTCTGTCCCGATCTTCCGGCCGGGGCTGGAATTTGGGGCGATCCAGGGTCGGCTCGACCCATCCGGATCGAGGAGCTTCGTAGTCCACCCATGGCGGGAAATTGGGGCGCTTCGGGGCCCGATCCTCCCCGACTTTCCGGCCGCGGCCGGATTTTGGCAAGCGGGGAGGTGGTCGGGTGGACAGGTCGGGGTCGGCGCGCAAGGCGGACGATCGGGGCGGTGTCGGTGGCGCCAGCCGGCGAGGTGGCGGAGACGAGTCCGGGCGCCAGAGGCGAGTCCAGGTGTCGGAGGCGCCGACTAGCCTCGGGACCATGACTGCGTTGGTGATGGGCGGGCACGGCGAGCAGGACGATCCGATCGCGGAGGCCCAGGCTCGCGGGGCCGGGCTGGCCCAGTTCTTCCTCGGCGATCCGCAGGGCTGGAAGGGCCCGAAGGTGGCCTATGCCGGCGGCGCCGCCGGGCTCAAGGCCGATGCGGAGGCGGCGGGCATCGCGCTGTACGTCCACGCGCCGTACGTCCTGAACGTCGCCACCAGCAACAACCGGATCCGGATCCCCAGCCGCAAGCTGCTCCAGCAGACCGTCACCGCCGCCGCCGAGGTCGGGGCGGCCGGAGTCATCGTGCACGGCGGCCACGTGCTGAAGACCGACGACGCCGAGCTGGGATTCGAGAACTGGTTCAAGTGCATCGACCGGCTGGAGATGCCGGTTCCGCTACTGATCGAGAACACCGCCGGCGGCGACAACGCGATGGCCCGGCACCTCGACCGGATCGCCCGGCTGTGGGAGGCGATCGGCGGTGCCGAGGGTGGCGACACGGTCGGCTTCTGCCTGGACACCTGCCACGCGCACGCCGGCGGCGAGGATCTGGTCGGGCTGGTCGACAAGGTCCGCAGCATCACCGGGCGGATCGACCTGATCCACGCCAACGACTCCCGGGACACGTTCGACTCCGGCGCCGACCGGCACGCCAACTTCGGCGCGGGCGAGATCGCGGGCGAAGCGATCGTGGAGACGGTTCGCGAGGCGGGCGTGCCCGTCGTGGTCGAGACGCCGGGCGGGCGCGAGGGTCAGGCGGCCGACCTGGCCTGGCTGCGCGAGCGGCTCGGCTGACGTACCCGCGCGCTGAGCTTGTCGAGCGCTATATAGCAGGCCCTTCGACGGGCTCAGGGCACATGCCCGGGCCCCTCGACCGGCTCAGGGCACACGCCCGGGGGCCGCTCAGGTGGTGCTGCGCCGGACCTGGGCGATGCCGGCCCACATGCCGAGGGCGCAGGTGATCAGGGCGGCCAAGACGGCCAGCGGGATGGACGGATCCGTGAACGATCCGGAGAACAGCGCCCGCTCGGCGTTGACGATGTAGGTGAGCGGGTTGAAGGCGCCGATCACCTGCATCCAGCGCGGGCCCGCCTCGAGCGGCAGCATCATCCCGGACAGGATCAGCAGCGGGAAGAGCAGCGACTGCTGCACTCCCCAGAACAGCCACTCGCTCTTCCGGGCGGCGATGGCCAGCGCGTTCGACAGCGCACCCATACCCACCCCGAACACGCCGAGCAGCAGCAGCCCGGCGATCACCTGCACCGGATACAACACGAACCCGAACGGGATCGAGACGAGCACGATGATCGCCGCCTGGACGACCAGCGGGGCCAGCTCCTTCAGCGACCGGCCGACCAGGATCGCGGACCGGTGGATCGGCGCGGCCAGCGTCCGCTCGTACGACCCCAGGCTGATCTCGTAGAGCAGGTTCGATCCGGTCATCGAGGTGCCGAACAGGCAGATCATCACCACCACGCCGGGCAGGAACCACTGCAGCGGCGACGCACCGTTCAGCACCGTGGGGTCGATCGAGCCGGCCAGCAGCGGCCCGAACAGCCCGAGGAAGACCAGTGGCTGGATCAGCGAGAAGATGATCGAGAACGGGTCGCGCAGGATCAGCGACATCTCCCGGATGAAGACCGCCCGGGTGTCGTGAACCATGGCGGTGATTGCGGGCGCGCTCATGCGGCCCTGCCCTCGACGACCGGCGCGTCCTCGTTGTTCTCGCCCTCGCGCAGGCTGCGTCCGGTCAGGCTGAGGAAGACGTCGTCCAGCGTCGGCACCCGGACGTCCGCCTCGAGCACCTCGATCCCCTCCTGGTCGAGCCGGCGCAGCAGCGGCGGCAGCGCCCGGGTGCCGCCGTCGAACCGGCCCGAGACCACCACCTCGGGCCCGGCGGGCCGAGTCGCGATCTCGTCGCCGGTGTCGGCCATCAGCCGGACCGCCGAATCGACCGCGCCGGGCGCGACCGCTACCGAGATCAGGTCGCCGGCCAGCCGCGCCTTCAACGCCGGCGCGGTGTCGTCGGCGATGATCTCGCCGTGGTCGATGACGAGCACCCGCTCGGCCTGCGCGTCGGCCTCCTCCAGATAGTGCGTGGTCAGCACGATCGTGGTGTTGTGCTCGCTGCGCAGCCGGGCGATGTGCTCCCACAGGTTGGCCCGGTTCTGCGGGTCCATCCCGGTGGACGGCTCGTCCAGGAACAACAGCTCCGGCGAGTGCATCAGCCCCATCGCCACGTCCAGCCGGCGCCGCTGACCACCGGACAGGGTGCTGACCCGGCGCAGTTCCAAGCCGCCCAGGTCGAGGGTGGTGACGAGTTCCTTCATCCGGGTCGCGGCGGCGGCCGAGCTCATCCCGTAGTAGCGGCCCTGCGCCATCATCTCGTCGTGCACCCGGAACTGGTGGCCGGCGCTGGAACCCTGACCGACGTACCCGATCCGGGAGCGGACCCCCGCCGGATCGGTCACGATGCTCCGCCCGGCGACGCTCGCCGAGCCCGAGGTCGGCGGCAGCAGGGTGGTGAGCATCCGTAGCGTGGTCGACTTGCCGGCCCCGTTCGGGCCGAGGAAGGCCACCAGCTCCCCTTCGGCCACGTCGATGTCGATGCCCTTCACAGCCTCGACCGTCTTCCCCTTCTTCGCCGTGAAGGTCCGGGTCAGCTTCTCGGTGTGGATCATCCGCAACCCCATTTCGTACGCCGTACCGAGTTGATCCGACATTACCATACACTGTACGGAAAGGAGGCCAGACGATGACCGCGCCGGAGCAACCACCCGAGAGCACCGCCGAGGGGCGCCGGGTGATCGACCTGCTCTGGAACCCCGAGCCGCCCCCGGGCAGCCGAGGACCACGGCCCCGGCTCACCCTCGGTCAGGTGGTCGAGGCGGGTATCGCGCTGGCCGACGCGGCCGGCCTGACCCAGCTGTCGATGCGGAAGGTCGCCGCCGCACTCGACGTCGGCGCGATGTCGCTCTATACCTACGTCCCCGGCCGCGACGAGCTGGTCGAGCTGATGATCGACACGGTCTACGCCGAGCATGACCGGCCCGCCCCCGGCCTCGGCTGGCGAGACCGGCTCGAGTCGTTCGTCCGAGAGAGCTGGGCGCTGTACCGGCGCCACCCCTGGCTGCTGGATCACAACCAGTCCCGGCTGCCGCTCGGGCCGAACGTGCTCGACGTGGAGGAGAGCCTGTACGCCGCGCTCGCCGCGGCCGGGTTCACCGGCGCCGACACCGTCGCGGCCGCGAACTTCGTCCGCTGGCAGCTGCTCGGCGCGGCCCGGGCGATGATCGGCGACGAGGCGGAGGCGCGCAGCACCGGGGTGTCGTACGAGGCCTACTGGGGTGCCCGCAGCTCGTTCTGGACGACGTACTTCGATTCGGAGCGGTATCCGACGACGACCGCCATCTGGGAGGCCGGCGGGTTCGACGACGCGAGCGCGCTGTCCCTGGACCGGCTGCTCGACCGGCTGCTCGACGCGGTCGACCGGGCCCGATCCGCGACCTGACCGGTCCCGAGCGGTCCCGAGCGTTCCCGAGCGGACCCGAGCCCTCGGTCAGCTCGGCCGCAGCTCCAGCGCCCCGGTCCGGGTGCCCTTGCCGGCGATGCAGCGGTAGACAGTGTCGTGCTCGAACTGCGGCGGGATGGCCATCACCTCCCAGCTGCCGTCGACCTCGACCCCACGCAGCAGCCGGTTCGCGACCGCCCGGGTGCAGGCGGCCTTGACCTCCGGCGCGGCGTTCAGCTGGGACTTGCGCCGCGGCTGCGAGTCGAGCCGAACCGCGGCGAACGTCTGGTAGACGTGCGCCTTCGAGCAGCTCTGGGCGACCGCCTGATAGGGGGAGTCCATGTAGGAGAACACGCTCGTCCAGCACTCCGGCTCGGCCGGACAGAACGCCGGCGCACCGGCCCGAGCCGTGCAGTCGACGAATCCGGTCGGCAGCGCGGTCGGCGCCGACGCGGGCGACGTCCGAGCCGCCGCACGACCGGTGGACGAGCCCGGTGCGGCCGTGCCGGCCGGGGTCGCCGCGCTGCGGGCCGGGTTCGTCGCACCGCGCGGCGGCGTCGCGGCGCCCGAGCCGGGCGTGCGGCCGGCGACCAGCCAGGCCGCCATCACCCCGAGTACGATCACGCCGACGGCGGCCAGCACGACCCAGTTGCGCTGCCGGGCGCCCGGCTGGTCCCGACCGCCCGGAACCGTCGCCGATGCGGTCCCCACCGGGGCGGCATCGGCCGCCCGCCCTGCGCCGGCCAGCCGCTCGGCGAACTCCGCCGCCGTCGGCCGGTCCGCGGGGTCGTCCGCCAGCCCGGCCAGCAGGACATCCATCAGCGCGGGAGTCACGTCGGCCACCCGCTCGATCGGCTCGCCGCGCCGGGCCGCGATCTCCGCGGGCGTCGGCACTCCCGGCTCGTTCCAGTGCGGCGAGTGCGCGGCCATCAGCGCATACAGGGTCGCGGCCAGTGCATAGACGTCGCCGGCCTCGGTCGCCGGCTCGCCGGCCAGCACCTCCGGTGGTGCGTACGCCGGGGTCAGCGCCTCCAGCGCCTCCGTCGGCGGCGCGTCGGGCTCGGGCAGCGCGGCCAGTCCGAAGTCGGCCAGGCCGGCCTGGCCGTACGCGTCGATCAGGATGTTCGCCGGTTTGACGTCGCGATGGATCACGCCGCGGGCGTGGGCCGCCGCCAACGCCCCGGCGATCCGGGTGCCGACCTCCACCACAGCCGCCTCGCTCGGGCGCCCCTCCCGCTTCACCCAGGTGTTCAGCGACCCGCCGGGGCACAACTCCATCACCAGATACGGCCGGTCGTCGGGCAGGATCCCGGCGTCGTGCACCGTGACGATCCCGGCGTGTCCCGACATCCGGCCGGCCGCGCCGGCCTCGCGCAGGAACCGCTGCCGCTCGCTCTCGGTGTCCAGCCGGCGCTCGTCGACCTTCACCGCGACCAGCCGGTTCAGGGTCGCCTGCCGAGCCTGCCAGACCATCGCGAAGCCGCCCCGGGCAAGCGGGTGCCACTCCGTCAGTCCCGCGATGTCGGGCGGTCTGGTCCCCACCTGATCCAACATAGGCGCCTCCGGCCGAGGTGTGGGACCCTCGACCGGGATCGCGCGACCCTAATAGGGTCCTGCACTGTGACTCGCAGTGTGTACGTCGCCTCCGCCGAGGGCCAGACCGGCAAGTCGGCCGTGGCCCTGGGTTTGCTCGACGCGTTTGTCCGGGAGGTCGGGTCGGTCGGGATCTTCCGGCCGCTGATCCACGCCGGGTTCGACTACATCGCCGACATGCTGATCACCCAGCCGGGCATCGACCAGACATTGGAGGAGACCGCCGGAGTCTCCTACGACCTCGCTCGGGACAACGCCGACGAGGCGATGCACATGATCGTGGAGCGGTTCGGGCAGCTCAGCGATCGCTACGACGTGGTGCTCGTGGTCGGGTCGGACTACACCGACGTCACCACCGGGACCGAGATGTCCTTCAACGCCCGGATCGCGGCGAACCTCGGCTCGCCCGTCGTTCTGGTCGTCCACGGCCGGGAACGGACCCCCGAGCAGATCCGGGCCGCGGCCGACGCCGCGCTGAACGAGCTCACCGCCCAGCACGCGCAGCCAGTCGCGGTGATCGCGAACCGGGTCGATCCCGACCAGCTGGCCGTGACTCGGCAGGCCCTGAGCGACCTGCCCGACAAGCTGGTGGCCGCGCTGCCGGAGAGCCCGATCCTGTCCGCGCCGACTTTCGCCGGGCTGATGGACGCGGCGCAGGCCGAGCTCGTGCTCGGCAACAAGTCCTGGCTGGACCGCGAGGCGCTCGGCCTGATCGTCGCGGCGATGAGCCTGCCGAACGTGCTGGCCCGGCTGACGCCGGACGTCGCGGTGGTCGCCCCCAGTGATCGGACGGACCTGATCCCGGGGCTGATGCTGGCCCACCAGTCGGGCACGTTCCCGTCGCTGGCGGGCATCATCCTGACCGGCGGGTACGAGATCCCGGAGACCATCCGCCGGCTCAGCGAGGGCGTGGAGCAGGATCTGCCGATCGCGCTGACCGACGACGGGACGTTCCGGACCGCGGAGCGGCTGTCCCGGGTCCGCGGCCCGATGACCAGCAAATCGACCAAGAAGATCGAGACCGCCCGGCGGCTGTTCGCCGAGGGCGTGGACGCCGAGGCACTGCTGTCTGCGGTCGATCTGCCGACTTCGGGCGTCACAACTCCGCTCATGTTCGAGTACCAGTTGATGGAGCGGGCCCGCTCGGACCGCAAGCACATCGTGCTGCCGGAGTCGACCGACGACCGGATCCTCGAGGCGGCCTCGATCCTGCTCCGCCGCGGCGTCGCCGACCTCACCCTGCTCGGCGAGGAGAACCGGACCCGGGCCCGGGCCTCCGCCCTCGGCCTGGACATCGACAGCGCACCGGTGGTCTCGACCTCCAACCCGGAGCTGCTCGAGCGGTTCGCCGCCGCGTACGCCCAGGCGCGGGCGCACAAGGGGATGACCGTCGAGCGGGCCCGGGAGGTGATGACCGACGTCTCCTACTTCGGCACGATGATGGTCCACCTCGGGCTGGCCGACGGGATGGTCTCCGGCGCCGCCAACACCACCGCCCACACCATCCGCCCGGCGCTGGAGTTCGTGAGGACCAAGCCCGGCGTCAGCACCGTGTCCAGCGTGTTCTTGATGTGCCTGGCCGACCGCGTGCTCGTCTACGGCGACTGCGCCGTCGTGCCCGATCCGACCGCCGAGCAGCTCGCCGACATCGCGTCCTCGTCGGCCGAGACCGCGGCCCAGTTCGGAATCGACCCGCGGGTGGCGATGCTGTCCTATTCCACCGGGTCCTCCGGGTCGGGCGCCGACGTGGAGAAGGTGCGGGCGGCCACCGCCCTGGTCGCGCAGCGCCGCCCCGACCTGCTGCTGGAGGGCCCGATCCAGTACGACGCCGCGGTGGATCTGGACGTGGCCCGGACGAAGCTGCCCGACTCGCGGGTGGCCGGCCGGGCGACCGTGTTCATCTTCCCCGACCTGAACACCGGTAACAACACCTACAAGGCGGTCCAGCGCAGCGCCCACGCGGTGGCCATCGGTCCGGTGCTGCAGGGTCTGCGCAAGCCGGTGAACGACCTGTCTCGCGGCGCGCTGGTGGAGGACATCGTGAACACGGTGGCGATCACCGCCGTCCAAGCGCAGGCCCTGACGAAGGGAGCGGCGGCGTGAACGCCCAGGCGAACGGCCCGGTGCTGGTGATCAACGCCGGATCCTCCTCGTTGAAATACCAGCTGCTGGTGCCCGGGACCGGCGAGGTGTGGGCGAAGGGCATCGTCGAGCGGATCGGCGAGACACCGGAGCAGGGCGAGGCGGTCGCCGACCACGGCGCGGCGATCCAGGTGATGCGCCGCCAGATCGCGGACGCGGGCATCGTGCTGGAGGACGCGGGCATCGTCGCGGTCGGCCATCGGGTGGTCCACGGCGGCCCCGACTTCAGCGACCCGGTGCTCATCGACGACGCCGTGGTGGCTGCGATCGAAGACCTGGTGCCGCTGGCGCCGCTGCACAACCCGGGCGCGATCGCCGGCATCCGGGCCGCGCGGACCCGCTTCGCCGACGTACCGCACGTGGCCGTGTTCGACACCGCCTTCTTCGCCACCCTGCCGACCGCGGCGCGGACGTACGCCATCCCGCGCGAGCTGGCCGAACGGCACCGGATCCGCCGCTACGGCTTCCACGGGACGTCCCACCGGTACGTGTCCCGGGCCGCGGCGGACTTCCTCGGCCGCGACGTCGGCTCGCTGAACCAGATCGTGCTGCACCTGGGCAACGGGGCCTCGATCTCGGCCATCCGCGGCGGGGTCGCGGTGGACACGTCGATGGGCCTCACCCCGCTGGAGGGCCTGGTGATGGGGACCCGGTCCGGCGACGTGGACCCCGGGCTGCACCTGTTCTTCCACTACCAGCTGGGGATGAGCGTGGAGCAGATCGACACCACGCTGAACAAGCTGTCCGGGATGAAGGGGCTGTGCGGGGAGAACGACTTCCGCCAGATCGAGGCGCGGATGGACGCCGGCGACGAGCACGCGGCGCTGGCGTTCGACGTCTACATCCATCGGCTGAAGCACTACGTCGGGTCCTACCTCGCCGTGCTCGGTTCGGTCGACGTGATCAGCTTCACCGCCGGCGTGGGCGAGAACACGGTGCCGGTCCGGGCGGCCGCGCTGGCCGGGCTCGAGGGACTCGGCATCGCCGTCGACGCAGAGCGCAACGCGGTCCGCTCGAAGGAGGCGCGGGTGATCTCCACCGACGACTCCCCTACCACGGTCCTGGTGGTGCCGACGAACGAAGAACTCGACATCGCCCGTCAGGCCGCCGCCCTGATCGCCTGACCTAGGGTCTTCCCATGCCGACAGCTCTGGTGACCGGCGGAACCTCGGGGATCGGGGCCGCGTTCGCGCGCGCTCTCGCGGCCCGCGGCGACGATCTGATCCTCGTCGCCCGCGACGCGGAGCGGCTGGGCAGTGCGGCGGACGAGCTCGCCCAGCGCTACGGCGTCCGGGTGGAGACGCTGCCGGCCGACCTCGCCGCCCCCGACGATGTGGCACGGGTGGCCGAGCGGATCGCCAGCACGGACGCGCCCGTCGACACGCTGGTGAACAACGCGGGCTTCGGCATGCGGGTCAGGCTGGCCGATGCCGACCTCGCCCCGCACGACCACGGTATCGACGTGATGATCCGCGCGGTGCTGCATCTCGGCGGAGCCGCGGCCCGGGCCATGCGTGAGCGCGGTCGCGGGACCATCATCAACGTCGGGAGCACCGCGGGCCTCATCACGCTCGGCAACTACTCCGCGATCAAGGCGTGGGTTTCGGTCTACAGCGAGAGCCTCGCCGTCGAGCTGGCCGGCACCGGCGTCCAGGTGACGGTGCTGTGCCCCGGCTGGGTTCGGACGGAGTTCCACCACCGCGCCAAGGTGAACGCCTCGGCGATCCCGGAGTCGCTCTGGCTGGATGCCGACGAGGTCGTCGCCGACACCCTGGCCGACGTGGCCAAGGGCAAGATCGTGTCGATCCCGTCGCGGCGATACAAGGTGCTCACCTTCCTGCTCCGCCATGCTCCCCGCGCGGCGGTCCACGCCGTCTCGGCGAAGATCAATTCCTCCCGCCACTGAGGGCTCACCCACAGTCCTCCCGGCCGTCGACGTCGGATCCGGGGCCCGAGCCCGGCGGGTCTGCCTCGCCCGCCCGCACGATGGCGACCAACTTCGCGCGGGTAACCCACTCCGCGCGTCGAGCTAGTCGCGCGAACAAGGTCGAACCCGCGCGAAGACGATCCGGGGACCGGCTGCGGCGGGACCCGACGGGCGCGTTAACACAGTGTGAATCGGGGAAAACGCCACCCCGGTACTAGGGTGGGGCTCGTGCCGAGTCGTAGCCGCTTCACCTCGCCGGTGCATGCCGGGGCTCGCTTCGTCGCCCAGCGGCTGATCCTCAAGCCGGTCGTCTGGCGGCTGACCACGGTCACGGTGCTCGGCCGCGAGCAGCTCGCCGACCTCCAGGCACCCTTCGTCGTGGTCTCCAACCACTCCAGCCATCTCGACGCCCCGCTGATCCTCGGCGCGCTGCCGCGCAAGCTGGCGCGCTACGTCGCCGCCGGCGCCGCCGCCGATTACTTCTTCGACGTCTGGTGGCGCAAGGGGCTCACCTCGCTGTTCTTCAACGCCTTCCCGGTCGACCGCACCGGCCTGCGCGGGCGCAAGGGGATGGCCACCAGCCTGCTCGACGACGGCGTACCGCTGCTGCTCTTTCCCGAGGGCACCCGCAGCAAGACCGGCGAGCTCGCGCCGTTCAAGCCGGGCGCGGCGGCGCTCTGCATCAGTCGCGACGTCCCCTGCGTGCCGGTGGCAATCGTCGGTGCGCACGAGGCGATGCCGCGCGACACCGGCTGGCCGGGCAAGGGCCGGCCACCGGTCTACGTCACCTTCGGCGAGCCGATGCATCCCGACGACGGCGAGACGCCGATGGAGTTCTCGGACAGAATTGCCAAGGAGGTAGTCGGCTTGGTCGACTACACCACGACGTACCGCGAACTGCATCCGCACGTACGATCGCGTCGACGCTCAGTGGAAAGCTGAGTCTTCCAGCGGCCGAAGGACGAACGAGGGCAATGACGACCGTCAAGCACATGAAGTGGTGGGGTTGGGGCGTCGAGGGCGTCGCCTTCCACCACGAGGACAAGCCGGACTTCGCGCCGTTCGTGCAGAAGGTCGTCGATCTGGACGTGAATATCCCGCCGGTCGGCGCGATGGACCTCGCCGAGCTGAGCGTTCCGGCCGCGCGGATCCCGGGCGATCTCGTTGCCGAGCTGACCGAGGTGGTGGGCGCCGACCACGTCGCCTCCGACGATCTCGACCGGATCGTGCACACCTACGGCAAGAGCCTGCGCGACCTGGTCCGGCTGCGGGCCAAGGACATCCCCCGCATTCCGGACGTGGTGGTCTATCCCGGTGACGAGGCTGAGGTCCAGCAGATCGTGGACAAGGCGGTCGCGGCGGACGCGGTGATCATCCCGTTCGGTGGCGGCAGCAACATCGCGGGCAGCCTCGAGGCGCCGCCGGAGGAGACCCGTCCCGTCATCTCCCTCGACATGGGCCGGATGAACAAGGTGCTCGACATCGACGAGGAGTCCGGTCTCGCCCGGATCCAAGCCGGAGCGCTCGGCCCCGACATCGAGGAGCAGCTGGGGCGGCGCGGCTGGACCCTCGGGCACTTCCCGGACAGCTTCACCCACAGCACGCTGGGCGGCTGGATCGCCACCCGGTCCAGCGGGATGCAGTCCGACAAGTACGGCGACATCGCCGACATCACCCGCGGCCTGCACGCGGTGCTGCCCGGCAAGGTGCTGGTGCTCCGGCCGCTGCCCAGCACGTCGACCGGGCCGAGCGTGCGCGAGATGATCCTCGGCAGCGAGGGCCGGCTGGGCGTGATCACCGAGGCCACGGTGAACGTGCACCGGATCCCGACCGAGCGGCTCATCCTCGGCTATCTGTTCCCGAGCTGGGAGGCCGGCATCGCTGCGATGCAGGAGATCTCCACCTCCGACGCGCACCCAACGGTCACCCGGATCTCGGACTCCTACGAGACGGCGTTCTCCTTCGCGACCCGAAAGAAGAGCTCGGGCATCTCGAAGCTGGTCAACGAGACCGTGATGAAGGTGCTCCAGAAGCGCGGCTGGAACCTGGACGACATCTGCCTGTCCTTCATCGGGTACGAGGGTGGCCGGGCCGACGTGTCCCGGCAGAAGGCGATGGTCAAGGACGTCGTCGGCAAGCACGGCGGGATCGTCGCGGGCAAGGGTCCAGGCCAGCTGTACGACCAGAAGAAGTTCGACACCCCCTACATCCGCGACTTCCTGCTGGACCGGCACGCCGTGGGCGACGTGTCCGAGACGGCCGCACCGTGGTCGAAGCTGATCCCGCTCTACAACGCGGTCCGGGCCGCGGCCAACGACGCCTTCGACAAGATCGGCGTCAAGGGCTGGATCATGTGCCACATGTCGCACTCGTACCACTCGGGTGCCTGCCTGTACTTCACCTTCGCCTACAAGCACGGCGAGGACGAGGTGTTGGCCCAGTACGACATCGTCAAGGGCGCGATCCAGCAGGCGTTCGTGGACAACGGCGGCACCCTGTCCCACCACCACGGCGTCGGCGTAGAGCACGCACCGTGGATGGAGCAGGACATCTCGGCGGCCGGCGTGCACTTCATCGACGGCCTGTTCAGCGCGGTCGACCCGGGCCAGAACTTCAACCCGGGGAAGGTCGTCGTCAAGTAGCCCTGATTTCGTCCCCCTAGTCCCGGGCGCACCGCGCGATTCGGGGCTCGAGGCAGGGCTGGGGGGACAAAACCAGGGGGTTGCGCGATGGATAGCGTGGCTCTCGATGACGACCACCGACCAAGCGCCTCACCCCGGCACCTGGGCCCCGCTGGCGATCGGCGCGTTCCGCGCGCTCTGGATCGCCCAGCTGGTGTCGAACGTGGGCACCTGGATGCAAACCGTCGGCGCTCAGTGGCTGCTCGTCACGAGCCCGAACGCGGCCGCCCTGACCGCGATGGCCCAGGCCGCCAGCCTGCTCCCGGTGCTGTTCGTCTCGCTCCCGGCCGGCGTGCTGGCCGACATCTTCGACCGCCGGCGCTATCTGATCGCGACCCAGCTCGCCGCGATCGCCGTCGTCGGCCTGCTGGCCGTGCTGACCGCACTCGGGCTGGCGACGCCGAGCGTGGTGCTGCTGCTCACCTTCGGGCTCGGCGTGACGACCGCGCTCGCCAGCCCGGCCTGGCAGGCGATCCAGCCCCAGCTGGTGCCGCGCGAGCTGATCCCCGGCGCGGCCGCGCTCGGCAGCATGAACATCAACCTCGCCCGCGCCATCGGTCCGGCCGTGGCCGGCGTCATCATCGCCGCCTCGAGCCCGGCCGTCGTGTTCGGCATCAACGCCGCGTCCACCGTCTTCGTCGTCGTCGCGCTGCTGCGCTGGCACCCCGCACCGGGCCCGGATCGGGAGCCCGAGCGGATCGTGCCCGCGCTGCGCTCCGGCTCGCGCTACGTCGCCAACGCACCGGTGGTGCGCCGGATCCTGCTCCGCTCGGCGCTGTTCGTGATCCCCGCCAGTGCGCTGTGGGCCCTGCTCGCGGTGGTCGCCTCGGACCGGCTGGGGCTCGGTTCGGGTGGCTACGGCCTGCTGCTCGGCGCGCTGGGCGCGGGCGCCGTGATCGGCGCGCTGCTGCTGACCCGGATCCGCCGGCTGCTGGGTCCGAACCGGCTGCTCGGGGCGTTCACGCTGCTCTACGCGGTCGGGATGGTGGCGACCGCCGTGGTCGGCTCCGCCCCGCTGCTGATGGTGCTGCTGCTCGCCTCCGGCGTGGGCTGGCTGGTCATGCTGTCGACGTTCAACACCAATCTCCAGCTGACGCTGGCCGGCTGGGTCCGCGCTCGCGGCATGTCGACGTACCTGCTGGTCTTTCTCGGTGGCCAAGGAGTGGGTGCCCTCGTCTGGGGAGCCGTCGCGCAGTGGATCGGTGTCTCTCCCGCGCTGCTGGTCGCGACCGGTCTGCTGATCGTCGGTGCCGGCACGCTGCTGGTCTGGCGGCTGCCGAGCGCCAGCCTCGACCGGACGATCAGCGCGCCCTGGCCCGACCCGGAGGTCGACGTCGCACCCGACCCGGTGGACGGGCCGGTCGTGGTCGAGGTGACCTACTGCGTCGAGGAGCGGGTCGAGGAGTTCCTCGCCGCCGCCCGCGCCCTCGGCCTGTCCCGGCGGCGGACCGGCGCCACCAGCTGGGTGCTGTATCGCGACGTCGCCGATCACACCGTGTACGTCGAGGTCTTCTCGGTGCCGACCTGGAGCGAGCACCTGCGGCAGCACTACGAACGGATGACCGGCTACGACTCCGAGCTGGAGCGGCGGGTGGAGGCGTTCGATGCCCGCGGTCCGGAGGGCAGTTCGACCACCCGGCATCTGGTCGCCATCCGGACCTGAGACCGACGGCTCCGGTCCTCCGGATCTCGGAGAGCGCTCTCACAAAGCCGCTGGTGAGGCACCTATTTCAGCGATTCACGTTGTTTTTTGCCCCGCGCGGGAGACTTGTCGTATTGCCGGTCGGGGAACCGTGATTCCAGTAACCTCCAGCCAGGGAAACCCTCCCCGAACGCCCGGGATAGGACAGACGCATCCCGCCTGCTTTGCGATCCCCGCGCGGGCAGGCTTCCCCTGTGCGAATGCCTATCCCGGGTCTGAACGTCACGAGCCCCGGCCGGCACCGGTCACCAGACGACGGCCCTGCGGCCGGCCGGGGCTGTCGGTCGACCGTTCCGAGGCCGTCTAGATTGGCTCATCGTGGCTTACACCGTTCGCACCATCACGGCGCAGGAGCACGTCGCCTTCAACGCGACGCGGCCGTCGGTCAGTTTCCTGCAGACTCCCGCCTGGGGCTCGGTGAAGAGCGAGTGGCGCTCGGAGTCGATCGGCTGGTTCGACGACGAGCGGATCGTCGGCGCCGGGCTGGTGCTCTATCGGCAGCTGCCGCGCATCAAGCGCTACCTGGCCTACCTGCCGGAGGGACCGGTGATCGACTGGGTCGATCCCGAGCTGGCCGGTTGGCTGGACCCGATGGTGCGTCACGTCAAGAAGGCGGGTGCGTTCGGTGTCCGGATCGGGGCCCCCGTGGTCGCCCGTCGATGGCGTAGCGAGACGATCAAGGCCGCGATCGCCGACCCGAAGGTGACCCGGCTGAGCGCGGCACTGCCGGACGAGATCGACCACGCGGTCACCCGGACCCGCAATCAGCTGCGCAGTCTCGGCTGGCGGCCCCCGGGCGACGACGAGGGGTTCGCGGCCGGCCAGCCTCGGTTCGTCTTCCAGCTTCCGCTGGCCGGGAAGACCCCCGACGAGCTGCTCAAGGGGATGAACCAGCTCTGGCGGCGCAACATCAAGAAGGCGGCCAAGTCCGGCGTCGAGGTCACCCGCGGCACCGTCGACGACCTGGCCGCCTTCCACCCGATCTATGTCGAGACCGCGCAGCGCGACGGCTTCACGCCGCGGCCGCTGGCCTACTTCCGGACCATGTTCGACGCCCTGCTGGCCGAGGACCCGGACCGGATCCGGCTCTATCTGGCCCATCACGAGGGCGACCTGGTGGCCGCCACCACCTGGGTCCGGGTCGGAACCCACGCCTGGTACTCCTACGGCGCCAGCACCACCGCCAAGCGCGATGTCCGCGGCTCGAACGCCATCCAATGGCGAATGATCACCGAAGCGCTGGAGGCCGGCGCCGACGTGTACGACCTGCGCGGGATCACCGAGGGGCTGGAGGCGGACGATCCGCATCTCGGGCTGATCCAGTTCAAGGTCGGCACCGGCGGCGAGGCGGTGGAATACCTCGGCGAGTGGGACAAGCCGATCAATCCCGTCCTGTACGCCGCGTTCGACCTCTACATGAAGCGGCGGTGACCCGGTGGCCGGGGTGACGATGTGGCTGGACGAGGCTCGTTGGCGCGAGCACCAGCGGACCGTGGCCGGGTCGGTGCCGCTGGTGCCGGTGGCCAAGGGCAACGGATACGGCTTCTCCCTCCCCCGGCTCGCCGCCGAGGCTCAGGCGCTGAGCGCGGCCTCGCCGGGCGCGGAGGCCGTGCGCTCGGGCGCGATCGCGGTCGGCACGCCCGCCGAGGTGGCGCAGGTCCGGGACGCGTTCGACGGCGACATCGTGATCCTGCAGCCGTACGACGGCGCCGACCCGCTCGCGACCTCGCTCGCCGGCGACCGTCGGGTGATCAGCACCGTCTCCCGAGTGGGCGACCTGGAACGGATCACCACCGCGGCGGACGAGCCGCGGGTGCTGGTCGAGGTGCTTACCTCGATGCGGCGGCACGGACTTCCGGCCGACCGGCTCGCGGTCGTGCGCGACTACCAGCCGCGCATCCGGTTCGAGGGCTGGACCATCCACCTGCCGATCCGCGACCAGGGTCGCTACGCCGAGGCCGAGTCGCTCGGCCGCGCCGCCCTCAGCGCCGCGCCGGGGCCGCTGTGGCTGTCGCACCTGCCTGCCGAGGAGGTGGTCGCGCTGGGACGCCAGCTCGGCGGCTCCGGCGGCGCACCGACCCCGGTCCGGCTGCGGCAGGGAACGAGGCTGTGGCTCGGCGACCCCGGCGCCTACCGGGTGACCGCGACCGTGCTGGACGTGCACTCGGTCCGCCGGGGCGAGCGGGCCGGCTACCGGCAACGCCGGGTGCCCGCGGACGGCTGGATCGTGGTGGTGGCCGGCGGGACGGCGCAGGGGATCGGGCTGGAGGCGCCGACCTCGGCCCGCTCGATGCGGGCCCGCGCCATCTCCGTAGCCACCGGATCGCTGGAAGCTGCCGGTCTCGCGCTGAGCCCGTACACCCTGGCCGGCAAGAAGCGCTGGTTCCTGGAGCCGCCGCACATGCAGTCGTCGCTGGTCTTCCTGCCGCGCTCGGTCAGCCCGCCCGCGGTCGGCGACGAGGTGCCCGTCGAGGTCCGGCTGACCACCGCCGTGGTCGACCGCATCGTCGCCGTCTAGCTCCCAGCTCCCAGCCAGCTCCCAGCTCTATCCGAACTCTCTCCTGAGGGTGCGGCTAGGGCGCGAGGAGCTGCCGGCGGAGCCGGTCGGTGTCGGAGCGGGTCCAGCCGATCCGCTCGACCAGCCCGGGCACCCCGCCGTACCGCTCGTCGACGTGCTCGAGGAAGACCCGCATCGTCTCCGGATAGCTCGCGTGCGACGCCATCGGGCGGTCCCGGAGGTTCTCCGCGTACGTCGGCGAGGCCAGCAGCCGGCCCACCACGGCCTCGACTCGCTCGGTGCTCGCCGCGTAGTCCTCGATCACCGCCTCCCGCTCGACTCCGACCAGGGACAGCGTCATCGCGACCAGGGTGCCGGTCCGGTCCTTGCCGGCGGCGCAGTGCACCAGAGCGGCGCCGCGCGCGGTGCTGATCTCCCGCAGCGCGGACAGCACCGAGTCGGGCCGGTCCAAGACGTAGGAGAGATAGATCGAGGAGATCGGGTTCGCCAGCTCCACGCTGGGCTCCAGGTCGACCCACGGCAACGCCTCCTCCGGCATCACCTCCGGCCGCTCGCCCGCGTCGCCGATCTCGTACTTGTCCTCCCCCACACCGTCGCGCCACTCCCGGAAGAACGAGTGCTGGTGGATGCTGACCCGGGGTTCGCGGGTCAGCGGACCGGGGCCCTCCGCATCGGACTCGTAGGAGCTGCGGAGATCGATCACGTCGGTCAGCCCGAGCGTCAGCAGGGCGTCGACGTCAGCGGCGGTCAGCGTCTGCAGATTGTCCGAACGAAGCAGCCGGCGTGGCTGGACGACCTCCCCGGACGTCGTCGGCAGCCCGCCGAGATCCCTGAGATTGGCCAGCCCGTCGAGTTCGATCCATCGCAGCACGCAGGCGAGTCTAGGTCGCTCAGCTGGCCCAGTGCCCGGTGAAGAACAGCCAGCTCCAGAACACCATCCCGCCGACCATCACCACTCCGACCAGCACGACCAGCGTCCGGTGCACGACTCGGGCGGGCCGGGAGCGCGGCGACCAGGTGCCCCACTCGGCGAGCATGATCCACAGCGGGAACCAGAGCAGGATCGCCCGATTGACCGAGAAGAACCAGTACGAGAGCGAGAAGGCCAGCACCTGGACGCCGACCCAGCTGGCCTCCGCCCAACGACGCCTGACCAGGCAGTACACCGTGACCAGCACCCCGAGCGCCATCGAGGCCATCTCGGCCCGGAACACCGCGGACCACCACGGGTGGTCGGCGTACGCACCGGGCAGGATCGCCGGGATCGTGTTCAGGAACGACTGCCACGGCCAGGTGAGCTGCCGGACCCAGCCGGTCGACTGAGCGTGATACCAGGCGGTCCAGCTGCCGCTGAGCGTCCAGAGGTACGTCGCGAACGCGGCCAGCACCGCCGCGGGGATCAGCAGCCACGCGGTTCGGCGGGCCCGGACCGTCCAGGAGACGCTTCGGGTGGTGAGGATCATCACGAACAGGGCGCCGACCAGGAACAGCCCCGACACTCGGACCGTGCATGCCACCGCGGCCAGCGCCGCGGCCGCGCCCCACTTGTCGGCCCGGGCTCGCTCCCACGCCCAGAACGCAGCGGCGCAGAACAGCGACTCGGTGTAGGGCACGGTGGTGAACACCGCGGTCGGCGCGAACAGCCAGCCGATCGCCGCCCAGGGGCCGCCGAGCCGGAGCAGCGCGGCGGCGGCCAGCGCGGAGCAGACGGCGGCCAGCAGCACGCCGGTGACCCAGATCGGGACCCCGAGCCGGGCGAACGTACCGAGCACGAAGGGCAGCCCGGGGAAGAAAGCCATCAGCTGGCCGTTCGGCTCCGACAGATAGCCACCGACCGCCAGCCGGCTGAAGTGCTGGACGTCCCAGTTGCTGACCTGGTCGACCAGGCTCCGACCCTGGTAGACCGCGAGCAGCAGCGCGACCAGCGCGATCAGCCCGCGGCTGAGCAGCCACGCCTGGACCACCATCCGCCGGGACCAGACGTCCGGGGTCGCTGCGGGACGGTCCGTCCGGGTCGCGGCCGCGGTCTCAGTCACCGTCGGTACGTTCGCCGTCGTCTGCAGGGATGCCCTTCGACAGGCTCAGGGCACGATCCCCAGCCTCGTGCCCTTCGCTCGTCGAAGGGCGCGCTTCGCCGCTCGGTCCAGTTCCCTTCGACAGGCTCAGGGCACGGTCCTCGGCCTTGTGCCCTTCGCTCGTCGTAGGGCGCGCTTCGCTGCGCGGTCCAGTGACCGTCGACCGGCGCAACCACTCGACATCGGCGGCACCGTCCAGCACCCCGCCGGACGGGTCGTCCAGCCCGCCCGCGCGGACCGGATCGTGCTCGGGACGCAGGATGTCGCGCACCACCATCGCACCGACGTACGCCTGGGTGCAGAGCCGGACGATCACGGCCAGCCAATAGAGCCGGACCTGGTCACCGCCGCCGGGTTGCAGCTCGCCGCCGAGGAACCACCAGATCGCGCCGAAATAGAGCAGCTCGCCGATGGTGAACACCCACCAGTCCCGCCAGCGTGGGCGGGCCAGCACGAGCAGCGGGACGAGCCAGAGGACGTACTGCGGGGAATAGACCTTGCCGGTCATCACGAACGCCAGCACGACCAGGAACGCCACCTGCCCGAGCCGGGGTCGCCGGCGGGCGAGCAGGACCAGCGCCGCGATGCCGACGCAGGCGAGTGCGAAGAAGCCGTTGCTCAGCACGTTGACGTGGTCGATCTGATAGCCGGCGAGGCTCAGCACGTACCACAGCGAGCCCAGGTCCGGCCCTCGATCGGCGTTGAACCGCCAAAAGTGCAGCCAGGCGTCCGGCGCGAGCACCATCACCGGAAGATTGACGACGCTCCAGGACACCACCGCCGCGCCGATCAGGACCGCAAACGACCGCAGCCGCCGGCTGCGCAGGCAGAGCAAGAAGAGCGGTCCGAGGATGAACAGCGGATACAGCTTCGCGGCGATGGCGAGCCCGAATAGCACCCCGGCCCAGCCCGGGCGGCGCCGCGACCAGAGCATCATCGCCAGCGCCGTGAGCGCGACCGCGAACAGGTCCCAGTTGATCAGTGCCGCCGCCGCGACGCACGGCGATGCGGCCAGCATCATCGCGTCCCACGGCCGATCGGGGATGGTGCGCAACAGCGCCCACACGGCGACGAGGAAGCAGGCGCCCAGCAGCACGGTGTTCACGTCGACGAACACCAGGGTCGAGTGCACCTGCTGGACGTCGGTGAGATCGACCCCCTGGGCGGCGCCGAACAGCGCGGCCAGCCGCCGCTCGAGCTCGAGGAACCAGCCGGTGAGAACCGGATACTCCAGCACGTCGTAGTTGCCGGAATCCAGATAGGGCACGTTGCCCTGCATCAACCCCCGACCGGAGTAGAGCAGGCCGATGTCGGAGTAGCACATCAGCTTGAAGTGGTCCGGGGACTGTCCGGGCGCGGTGATCCGGCAGGGCAGCCGCCAGACCACCGCGATCAGGTAGCAGACCGTCGCCGTCAGCAGCACCACTCGCTGGGGGGTCCACCAGACCGCGGTCGCCGCGTGTCGCCCGATCGGGCCGCCCAGCCGGGCGCTGACGGTTCGGACGAATCCGTCGGAGAGCGACGGTGCGTCCGGGGTGCGGGCGTCCGGGGTGCGGGCGTCCCGGCTCCGGGCCTCGGAGTTCGGTGCGTCGGGGCTGCGCGGATCAGCAGGAGGTACGTCGGGAGTCGGCGTGTCCGGCGCGGGGGTCCGGACCAGCGACATCAGCCGCCGCCGGCTTCGTCGGCGCCTTGCTGCCCGTTCCCGTTGCCCCCATTGCCCTTCCCATTGCCATTGCCATTGCCGTTCCCATTGGGGTTGCCGCCGCTGGAGGCGCCTCCGGTCGGCTTCTTCGTCGGCTCCTTGGTGGGGCTCTCGGTGGTCGCACTCTGGGTCGGGGCGGTGGTGGTGGGCGGCGCGGTCGGCGTCTGGCTCGGCTTGGCGGTCTCGGTCTGGGTCGGCTGCGCGGTCGTCGGGGCGTACGTCGGCTGGTTCGGCGCCGAGTCCTTGTTGACCCACGCGGGCTCGGCGAACTTCTTCACCGGCAACCCGTCGGTGGCCACCTTCATATAGGCCGCCCAGGTCAGCGCCGGATACGTACCGCCGAAGAATGTCGAGTCGCCGGGCCGCCGGAAATCGTCCAGGTCGGCGTTGCCGCCGTCACCGGCGACGTACATCACCGCGGTCGAGATCTGCTTGGTGTAGGCCACGAACCAGGCCGACACGATGTCGTCGGCGACGTCCTTGGTGCCGGTCTTGCCGGCGATCGGCAGGTCGAGGGTGCGCACGGTGGAGCCGGTGCCCTGCTCGACCACGTCCTCGAGCGCGTACGTCACGTCCCGGGCGACGTCCTCGCTGACCGCCCGCTTCTCCTGCGGATCGGCGGAATAGATCACCTTGCCCGACGCGTCCTTGACCTCCTTGACGACGTGCGCGGGGACGTAGGTGCCGTCGTTGGCGAACGTCGCGTACGCGTTCGCCTGGTCCAGCGGGCTCACCTCGGCCGTGCCGAGCGCGACCCGGGAGTTGTCGTCCCAGCCGGCTCCCTTCGGCGCACCGGCGGCCTGGGCCGCCTTCATCACCTTCGCCGGGCCGTCGTCCATCTGGGTGGTCAGGTCGACGAACGCGGTGTTGATGGAGTCCGCCGTCGCCTTCAGCAAGCTCACCGGGCCGTACTGGTAGGAAAACTCGTTGCGCACCGAGGTGCTGTCGCCCTTCGGGGTGAACGTGTTCCCGTTGAAGATCGATCGCAGGCTGAAGCCGTCCTTCAGCCCGGCCGCCAGGGCGTACGTCTTGAACGTGGACGCCGTCGGCCGCGCCGTCGTCGCCCAGTTGCGCGAGTTCTTCACGTAGTCCGGTCCGCCGTACAGCGCCAGCACCTCGCCGGTCCCCACCTGGACCGAGGCGATCGCCGCGTGCAGCTTGCTGGCCTTCTGGCCGGCCGCGTCCGCGGACCGCTTCGTGTACGTCTGCGCGGACTTCACCGCCGCCGCCTGCGCCTTCTTGTCGAAGGTCGTCGTGATGCTCAGACCGCCGCCGGAGATCTGGCCGGCGTCGAACCCGGCCTGGGACAACTCGCGCTCGACCATCTTCAGCAGGAAGCCCTTGGGGCCGCCGTACCGCTCGTTGGTCGGAACCTCGGGGAACTTGGGCAGCGGCGCGTATTGCGCGGCCTGCTCGAAGGTGATGTAGCCCATCTGCGCCATCGAGGTCAGCACGTAGTGATAGCGCTCGGTCAGCCGCGGCACGTTGTCGTCGGAGACGCCCGGGTCGAACATGCTCGGGTTGTTCACCACCGCCGCCAGCACCGCTGCCTGGGGCACCGTGAGCTTCTTGGCGTCGACGTTGAAGTAGGCCTTGCTCGCGGCCTGGATGCCGTAAGCCCCACGACCGAAATAGATCGTGTTGAGATAGCCCTCCAGGATCTGTTCCTTGCTCAGCTCCTTGTTGATCTTGTAGGCGAGGAACAGCTCCTTGAACTTCCGGGTCAGGGTCTGCTGGGAGTTCAGGTAGAGGATCTTGATGTATTGCTGGGTGATGGTCGAACCGCCCTGGAGGTCGCCGCCGCGGGCGATCACCCAGGCCGAGCGGACCATGCCGCGGATCGAGATGCCCGGATCGTCCCAGAACGTCCGGTTTTCGGCGGCCACGATCGCCTGCTTGATGCTGTCCGGCATCTCCTCGAACGTCAGCGGCTGCCGGTTCTGGATGGCAAAGCTGCCGAGCTGGCTCTTGCCGTCGTTGTAGTAGACGAAGGTGGTCGCGGTCTCGAAGTCGGCGTTCGGGTTGGGCCGCTGGACGGTGTTGTAGCCGATGAAGACGATCGCGGTGACGGCGACCAGGCCGAGTAGCGCGGCGGCGGCGACCACCTTGGCGATCCGCCCCGCCCACAATCGACCCTTGGTCTTCGGCTCTTTGGCCTTGGTCGGCGTGGTCGATCCGTTCTTGCCGGCCCGCTTCCCGGGCAGTGGTTCGACGGGGCCCCAGTCGGGGTCAGCCATACAGGTCCTCGACGGTCGGCTGCCGGCGCGGGGGTTTGCGCTTCACCCCGTCGCCGAGCAGATAGCTCTGGATCATGAAGTTCCACCGGCAGGCCAGGCAGATCTCGACCACCACGACCTTGAACTCACCGAACTCGTGCGCCATCTCCTCCAGCTCGCGGGTGGCCTTGATCCGCCCCGAATATTGCCCCAGCTGGTCGCCGAAGACATAGCGCAGCGTGGTCAGCTCCGGCTTGTCGCAGACCGGACAGGGCGCATCGCTGAGCTCGCCGTGGTGCTTCGCCGCGCGGGTCAGCATCGGGTCGGCGTCACACGCGTCCAGGCGCGCGAGGTTGCGGCCGGGACGCCGCAGCGTCTCCAGCGTGGAGCGACGCTGCAGCGCATAATCGATGACCTCGCGCTGCGACCACATGCGATCCAGAGTAAATGGCACCCCGGACAGTTGGCGATCCGTGTGAAGCTGCTCTCAGTCGGGAACTTTCGTTCAGACCACCGCGGCGCGGACCGAGAGCACGTCCGGCAGGTGCCGGACGATCTCCGACCAGGACTCGCCGTCGTCCAGGCTGGCGAAGACGCAGCCGTCCCGGCTGCCCACGTACAGGCCGGTCAGGTCGGCGTTGTCCGCGGTCATCGCGTCCCGCATCACCGCGGCGAAGAACCCGTCGGGCAGGCCACTGCTGGACTCGGTCCAGCTCTCGCCCGCGTCGGTGGACCGCCACACCCGGGCGCGGCCGCCCGGCGGGATCCGCTCGCTGTCGGCGGTGAGCGGAAACACGAACACCGTGTCCGGCTGGTGCGGATGGACCACGATCGGGAACCCGAAGTCGGCCGGCAGCCCGTCGGCGATCGACACCCATTGCCGCCCCGCGTCGTCGGAGCGGTAGACGCCGTGATGGTTCTGGGCGTACATCCGGTCGGGCCGGGAGGGGTGCGCGGCGACCTTGTGCACGCACTGGCCGAACTCCGGCCACGGATCGGGGAAGAAGTACGCCTTGATCCCCTTGTTGAACGGGTTCCAGCTGTTCCCGCCGTCGGCGGTCTGATAGACCCCGCCGGTCGACATCGCCACGGTCAGCTTCTGGCTGTCGTCGGGGTGCGGCACGATCGTATGGATGGCCTGGCCCCCGTACCCGGCATCCCACTCGGGCCGGTGCGGGTGGTCCCACAGCGAGCGCACCAGCTCGAACGACTCGCCCCGGTCGGCCGACCGGAACAGCGCCGACGGCTGGGTGCCCGCGTAGACGACGTCGGGGTCGTTCGCCGGGCCGGGCTGGATCTGCCAGACCCGCTCGACGCTGGCCCCCAGCCCCGCCGGGAACTTGACCGTGGCGCCCTGGGTCTCGGTCCACGTGTGCCCCAGGTCGTCCGAGCGATAGACCCCCGGCCCGAAGTGCTCGCTGGTGCCGCCCACGAACAGCCTCGGGGTTTTCCCTCGGGTGTCGATGCCGGTCGCGTAGATGCCCTGCATCAAGAACTCCGGCTCCGACCAGGTCCAGGTTCGCCGGTCCTCGTCGGACCGCCCGATCCACAGACCCTTCTTGGTCCCGACCAGCAGCACTGCCTCCGTCATTGCGCCTCCCGGCTCGACTGTCTCTCTGCATCATGACTCTTCTCACCGCCGCGGATCATCGGATGGACCTTTAGGGTGTACTCCGACGAAAACCCCGTCCACAACCGCCGTCTCGCCGGTTACCGTCGATGGCCCTGGTGGCGTACGATCGTGCGTCGGTCCGGCTGCCCTCGTCAGCCGCCCGGGGCCATGGCGCAATTGGTAGCGCACCTGCTTTGCAAGCAGGGGGTTAGGGGTTCGAGTCCCCTTGGCTCCACGCCACCGTTCTGCCTGTCAGAGCCATGTTCGACCCGTTTTCGCCGACCTCTGCACCGCTGTCCTCGGCACCTGAGTGACTAACTGCGTGACTACGATCTTGCACGAACTCGGACGAGAACAAGCGGTCCATAACGCTCGCGCCGGTTTGGATCACCGCCCGCAGCTGGTGGCGGTAGACAAGCTCAGTCACCGTCGTGCCGCGGTGCCCGACCAGCCGCGCAATCTCCTCGATGGGGATTCCGGCATCGGACGACAGCGATACAGAGGAATGCCGCATCTCCGGCGGCGTCCATTCGCTCGGCTCAACGCCGGGCACACCTGCCAACGCGCGAGGGAAGTAGCGTCGGACGTTGGCCGCATCAAGGGCCGGCGCAAGCGCCGGCAAGCAGCGCCTGTCCCCGCTTCGCCGCGGGCCGCGCCGCCACACTCACCGCAATCATCCGACGAAGACCGCTCGCGCCAACCCTCTGCACGGTACATCCGAACAAGTATCGTTCTGAGCCATGAGCGGCGTCCCGACCAGGAGTCGTCGGCGTCGGAGCCTCACCCATCGCACATGCTGGCGAGCAGCGGCTGCAGCGCTCCTGGTCGTCGTTGGCTGGTATCTCTTCCTATCGCCGCACGCTTTCAGTGAACGCGCAGCCATCGCCGTAGCCGATTTGTACCTCGAGGCGGAAGCCGCCGGGGACTGCGACACCGTCAGCAGACTGACCACGAAAGCCGAACCGTGCGCAGACCTCGAACAGCGGGCATTTTCGCTGAGCATGATGGAGCAGACCGGACGCTGGCACGCGGTCGTTAGCCACCTCACCGCACGCGCTTGGACCACTCTGGCTGGCAACGTACGCGTCGAGTATCGACTAGCAAGAACCGACCAAGGTTGGCGCGTCGTCGAGCGCACCCGCTGAACAGAGGATCTTCGCGGGGCCACCGCTGGCATTCCGTTGAGTGACCAACTGAGTGACAATGGCCGCGCCCGCACCGGGACACGCGTGGACGTTCCCGGACTCAGCGAGCATCAGATCGGCCACGGAGCGGCGGCCCAGGTCTTGTTTGCAGCAGAGGGTCAGGGGATTCGAGTTCCCTCAGCTCCACCCCTCGTCAGAGCCTGTTTCGTAGCACTCGCCGCGAGGGCCGAGTACAGCAGCAAAGTACAGCAACGGGACCTTGACAGGGAACGCTGCATCCCCGCTCGCTTGGCCCGAGTCGAGCTGCTCGCTGAGCCGCCGGGTGCCGCTGTGATTCGATCCGATGCCCGTCCTCACACTTGGCACACTTGCTCCGTGCTGAGCTATCCGCCCAAGGGCACCGTCCGCTTCTTGCTTGAGACCGCGTTCGCTGTCCTGGTCTTCGCGGGCGGAACCCTCGCAGTCCAGGCGGGCCCACCGATCTTCGCCGACGACGACGGACTCGGCACTGGCCTACTCATGTTCGCCCTCTACGCGCTCGTGGCCTTCGTATGGGGTGGGCTCGACGGTTGGCGGCGCCGTCCCCTGGCCTGGATCGCTGTCCGCTGGGTCGTCGTTTCACTGGTGACGTCAACGGTCGGAACGCTGTACATCTCGTGGGGGTACATCCACGAGCACGCGGCAAGCTTCGTCTCTGAGCTGATCGCGTTTGGATTCTTCCTACTTGGCCTCATCGGTGCCGTTGCGATCGCCGGCGGTTACCTTGGTCGGCAGATCGGCCGGAGTCGGAGTACAGCGCCGAAGCACAGCAACGACCACGCTACGCAGTGAGCCCGCCACTGTGCGTCGGTGTTCTACCGAGCGCGACCGGACCCAGACGGCGGGAATGTTGACCTTTGCCGGAAGAGGTTCAGGGGTTCGAGTCCCCTTGGCTCCACACCGTTCGGCCCGACTGACGTGGCCGACTTCAGTCGTCGGTTCGCATCTCCAGGGTGGTCACTCGATCGCGGCTCCCTGAGCCGCCTGGGCGGTCTTCGGCTCGTCGGTCGGAGGAGCACCGGAGTTGGTCCGCCGCCACACCAGTACGAAGAGCAGGACGGTGACGATACCGATCGTGTTCAGGATCGTGATGGAGACGGTGATCAGCGGGTCGGCAGCAAACGGAAAGATCATCATCAAAAGCATGGGCGCGATGTTTCGAACGGCCGTGGTGATTTCGGCGGCGTGCCTGATGGGGACGTTCTTGACCCGGACGGCCGTGACCAGAAGGTAACCACAGCCAAGTCCGATGAACGGGCCGGCAAGCGCAGCGAGGTAGCTCCCAGTACCCCACGTTTGGACGAAAAGGCCCCAATACACAAGGAGTGTGAAGTTCAGGTTCAAAAGCAAGGAGAGAATCGCAACGCGCACGGTCCAGCGTTGCAGCGGCTTTGCGAGATCGGACCATAACAGCCTGAAGACGCAGCCCAGAGCCAATGGCAGGAGAAGGAAGAGAAGGAGCGGCCAGGCGATATCCCACGACGAGGTCTTGAGCTGAACGTCGACCGCGTCGATTGCAAGGGGCAACCCGAGCGGGAGGGCAATGGTGGTGGCAACGGTCAGGAGCACCAAGAGCATGGTGGCGATGTTGATGTTTGCCCTGCCCAGCTTGGCAAGAACTGGGGCGAACGGCATCCCCGCAGACAAGGCGGCGATGCAGAACCCGACCTTGATCTCGTCCGGAATGGATGAAGCTATCGTGACGAGATAGCCGACGAACAGGGTGGGAATCACAACGAAATTGGCGACCAATGTCAAAACGGCAATCTTCCAATGCGCCACGGCCTGTGCCAACAACTTGCCCACCGGAAGCCTGAGCCCGAGTCCGAACGCATTCAGTACGACGAAAAGGACGCCGAAGCCGTTGATCAGCACAACCTGACTGGCCTGAGTTGTCATTTGTGGTTCTTTCTCTCGAGCCCGCTGAATCCGACGGCTCGCGGCTCCAGCCTGCGCTCTGTCTCCGATGCGCCAGCAGCGCATTCAGCATGATGCACCTGGACGGAGGGGAGCGCTAGCTGTAGAGACCGATCGGAGGGCCGGCTCGGACTGACGGCCACACGATTGCGCGGCCGCTCGGGGTCGAGATCCACCTGAAGCCAGCGCAGCCCTCGCCCATTCTCAGCAATCTGTGGGCATAATCCGAAGGATGAACCACGAGCTGGACGGCGAGGCAGGCCTTCAGCAGCAGATCGACGGACTCCGCGACGAACTTGCCACCCTTCGGCAAGAGTTGGCGGCGCTCACGAACCGCGCGGACGCCAGTGCAGACAGGGCGGATGCGAGCGAAGCCCGCGAGGCGCTAGCCCAAGGTCGCGCTGACGCCAGCGAAGCCCGCGAGGCGATAGCCCAAGGTCGCGCTGACGCCGGCGAGGCCCGCGAGGAGCAAGTACGACGACGCGTCGAGGCTATCGAGTCCCTCGCGGCGGAGGATCGGCTCAGAATCGACGACTTGGAGGCGCACGTCGACATCGATCGCGAGATGATCTTGGAGCTACACCGCGAGGGTGTGCTTCAAGATGACCAGGTCGAGCAACTCCAAGCGGCCCTTCGTTCGTCTCGCGTCATCGGCGCGGCCATCGGCATCGTGATGAGCACGCGAGTGGTCACTCAGGAGGAGGCCTTCACCGTCTTGCAGCAGGCGAGTAGCAGAACGAACCGCAAGCTGCGCGAGATAGCCGAGGAACTGGTGATGACCGGAGACACCGGCGCTTTAGCGTGACCTGACGACGCAACTCGAGCGTCGCAGCGGGGCGCCGCAAGCCGCCGAGGCTCCGCCTGAAGCGGCCCGCCACGAGTTCCAGATCCGTAGCCGCGCGCCCGGCCGGTGCCCGAACAGCCGCTGAGCTGTATCAGATCGGGATCCGCGGGGTTCTGGAGAGTGCGCGTGCTCACGCGGTCGCGACGGGTTGGGGGCGGCATGAAGAAGTGGTCGATCGTGGCAGTCATGATGCTGGTGCTGGCGGCGTGCGCATCGCCGTACGGTGGCACATCGAGCGGCGACACCCCGAGCGGTGACACATCCAACACCGATACATCGAACACGGGCAGAACGAACACGGGCAGAACGAACACGGGCGGTACGAACACGGGCGGTACGAACACGGGCGGTACGAGTGTCGTATCCGGTCAGATCACCGACCGCGAGACCGGGCGGCCGTATCCCAACGCGTATGTCCGATTCGAGTGGCTCGTCAATGCCACCTACGCGAACGAGATCCATACGGTCACCGACGGCAGCGGACGGTATGTCGTCGAGCTGCAGCCGGGCCAGTATCAGGTGACCGCCGGCGATTCCTGCGACTTGAATGCCGGCTTCGCTATCGTCGGCAGGGCACCGGACGACGTGATGATCAGCGTGCCGGAGACCAGCGAGGTGGACTTCGTCGAATACCCGATCACGCCGGGAGCCGACATTCCCGGCGTCTGCTAGCGCGGCTTCCTCGACGATGCCGATCTGACCCAGCCTGACCGCGACGCGGCTACCGTTGGCCGTGCAGCGGCCCGACGGCGGGTCCGTCTCCAACCCGGGGGAGCACGATGTCGGCTGACGCGGGCTCGATGCCCCGCACGGCGGAGCACGCGCCGGCGGTCTCGCGCGGCGCAGCCGGTCTGCTCCTCGCGGTGACAATCCTCGCCGTTGCCGTCAACGCGTGGGCGCACAGCTACGCGGAGAGAACGCCCATCGGTGTGGTCGTCTCCTGGTGTCTGTTCGTGTTGGCGGTTCCGACCTGGCTCGCGATGTCGATCAGCGCGCTGCGTCGTGGACAGCGCCCGCCGTTCCTCGTCGCGGTGCCGGTGCTGATCGCGCTCCTTCTCGTCGCCACCCGCCTCGACCTGCCGCAGACAGTCCGCTTCGGACTGAGCCGCGCCGCGTTCGACCGGCTCGTCGTGCTCGCGGGGCCGCCACCGGCTCCTCCCGCGCCGGCCGATGCCGACACCCCTGGAGCCTTCCCGATCGCGTGTCCGTCCGGGGTCGGTCTGTATGGGATCACCGCGTGCCAGACCGACGACGGCGGCTACTACTTCTACGAGAACGCCGACGAGGCGAGTGGGTTCGCGTATCTGCCCTCAGGCCCGCCCGGCGCCGCACCTGACGGTACCCAGCCGTCCTGGCAGTACACCGATCGCGGCGACGGTTGGTACGCCTTCGCGCTTGCGGACGAGTCCGACTGACCTGGTCGCGCGGGGCGGCACGGCGGCGATCAACCAGGGTGGTGCGCGTCCGAGACGGCCGCCGGCCGGTCACCTTCGGCCACCGGGTCGAGCCGCGCGGGTAGCCAACGGATCGGGACGAGCAGCAGCCCGACCATCAGCACGCTGCCGTGGATCAGCGGGATCATGTAGCGCGGCAGGGCGATCGGGCCGGCGACCAGGATCGCGAGGTTGAGGAACAGCGGCACGGTCGCCAAGGCGAGGAACCAGTTTCGTCGACGCAGCGCGAAGCCGAGCGCCAGGAGCGGGATCCAGGAGCAGTACAAGGCCTTGCTCGCGAGCAGGTTCCCCGTGGTGAAGGTGGTCGTGGCCCGGTTGACCGCTGACCGCACCGGCGCCAGCGCGGCCGGAGGGCGCAGCGCGAGCGCGACCTCCTCGACCTGGGCCCGAGTCGTCCCCTTGAAGCTCCGCGACACCCAGAAGTCGATGTAGCGGCGCAGGTCGAGGTCACTCTGGAAATCCAGTCGCGAGACGGGAGCGAAGTATTCGTAGGTGTTGTTCGCGGTGGCCGCGAAGTACGTCCCGGGATAGCGCAAGAGCTGCGTGAGCCAGACCTTGAAGTACGCGAGCTTCGCACTCAACGGCGCCTCGTCGTCCCAGCGACCCTTCACCGAGTCCGAGCGGCGGGGGACGTACGCCTTGGCCAGTCCGTCATATCGCAGCACCCGGTCGATCGCCGCTCGTTGCGCCGGCGAAATGTCCTTGCCGTGCTGCCGCACCGTGCGTGCCGTCTGCTGCAGCGGGATCGAGAGCGAGTCGGTGCCCGTGCCGGGCGCCACTCCCAGCGCGGGCAGGACCACGTGCGGCCAGAGCACGCTCGTGACGACCAGCACCACGCCGGTGCCGAGCAGAAGCCGGAGCCGGGTGCCTCGCGCGACGACCAGCAGCAGGACCACGACACAGAGCACGAGGACGTAGACGTTCGGGCGCTTCGCGAGCACGAGCGGGATGCAGACCCCGACGGCCCCCAGCGCGATCCAGGGTCGCATCAGGAACCGGCCGCGGGTGCGGAGCGCCTCGACGTACAACACGAAGAACGGCAGCCAGAAGATCGCCGCGAAGGTGTCCTTGCTCATCACCGCCACCGACATCGCGAAGGTCGGGAAGGCGGCGACGAACACGGTCAGCACCAGCCGCGGGCCTCTCGGCAGGCCCAGCCGGGCGAGATAGACCAGCACCAGCGCCATCGCGAACGCGGTGGCCACGACTTGGAAGAGCAGGAACGCGAACAGCCCGAGGTTGTAGCTGCCGAACGGGCGACCGAGATCCCAGAACCAGCCGAAGATCGCCGTGTCGAACCAGGGATGATGGTCGACCCGCCGCGCCAGGCCCAACGACTGGAACAACTGGGTAATGGTGTCGGAGTCCACACTGCCCGGGTAGTGGATCAGCAGCCACGGAATCCAGCCGGCCAGCAGGATGCCGACGCTGGGCAGCAACCACCGGCGCAGCGCCCGGCGCATGGGAATGACCTGCGCCGCAGCGGCCGCGTCGGGGTCCGCCGCCGAGTCCCAGCGCCGGTCCAACCAGCGATAACCGATCCTGATCGGCAGGTACAGCACGACCGCGAGCAGCAGCACGATCAGCAGACTGCCGAG
The DNA here is from genome assembly GCF_039537205.1 of Microlunatus ginsengisoli. Classification (NCBI taxonomy): domain Bacteria; kingdom Bacillati; phylum Actinomycetota; class Actinomycetes; order Propionibacteriales; family Propionibacteriaceae; genus Microlunatus; species Microlunatus ginsengisoli. Next base: position 82,219 of record NZ_BAABAB010000025.1, read on the forward strand.
CGCAGCGCCGACCGAGGCGCTGAACCAGATCGTGCTGTCCGTTGCGGCGAAGGAGCCGCCGACCACGAAGAAGCCGGCGAACAACAGCGCGAGAACGGCCGCAATCACATCGGTGGACGCGAGCATCCGGCGCAGCCGGGCAGCCTGGTGCGGCGGCTGCGGCTGAGGGTCGGGGCGAAGCACGGCACAACGATAGGTGTCGGACAACCCCGGTCCGGCCCATCGCGCCGCCGCGGAGTCCGTGTCGAGACCCGTCGCGGCGAGCCGGGCTCGACTACCCTCGAACAACCCGCCGAGACCACCGGCGGCCGGCAGAGGGAGATGTGATGACCAGCACGCCCACGATCGCTGCGATCGTGCCGTGTTACAACGAGGAGGCCGCCGTCGCTCAGGTGGTCTGCGATCTCAAGCGGGCGGTCCCCGACATCACCGTCTACGTCTACGACAACAACAGCACCGACAACACCGCCGCGGTCGCCCGTGAGGCCGGCGCGATCGTGCGGACCGAGCCGCGCAAGGGCAAGGGCAACGTGGTCCGGCGGGCATTCGCCGACGTCGACGCCGACATCTATCTGCTGATCGACGGCGACGACACCTACGATGCCGGTGCCGCGCCCGCGATGATCTCCGCGCTGCGCGAGGGCCCGCTCGACCACGTGCTGGGGGTCCGCCGGGAGACCACCGGGCAGAGCGCGTACCGGCCGGGGCACGAGACCGGCAACCGGCTGTTCAACCGGCTGGTCGGCTTCTTGTTCGGCGAGACCGTGACAGACATGCTCAGCGGCTACCGGGTCTTCTCCCGCCGCTTCGTCAAGTCGTTCCCGGCCTTGTCCCGGGAGTTCGAGATCGAGACCGAGCTCACCGTGCACACGATGCGGCTCCGGGTGCCGCAGACGGAGGTGGCGGTCGGCTTCAAGGACCGGCCGGCGGGCAGCGTGAGCAAGCTGCGGACCTACCACGACGGCTTCCGCATCCTGCGGCTGATCGGGCTGCTGCTCCAGCACGAGCGCCCGGTGGTCTTCTACGGCCTGGTGTCGGCGCTGTTCACCCTGCTCGGGCTCATCCTCGGCATCCCGGTCGTCGTCGAGTTCTGGCGGACGGGCCTGGTTCCCCGGCTGCCGACCGCGGTGCTGGCCTCCTCCCTGATCCTGATCGCGATCCTCAGTTTCGTGGTCGGCCTCGTGCTCAACGGGGTGCTGCGAGCCCGGGAGGAGGCGGCCCGCTTGGAGTACCTGCGCTGGGGCGCCGTACGCGGGCCGGATCCCCGATGAGCTCCCTGCCGGACAGCACGGCGAGCAGTGCTGGCAGCGGCACGGGCGACCAGCCGGCCCGGCCGCGCGGCGCGTTCTGGCGGTACGTCCTCGTCGGCGGCTTCAACACGCTGCTCGACCTCGGTCTGTTCACGCTGTTCGCGGTCGTGGTCGGTCTGGCACCGCTCGTCGCCAACGTGATCTCGACCTCGATCACCCTCTGCGTCAGCTACCTGCTCAACCGGGCCTTCGTCTTCCGTACCACCCGGAGCGTGCAGGGCACCGTGGTCCAGTTCGTCGCGGTCACCCTGGTCTCGGCACTGGTGATCCAGTCCGCGGTGATCTGGACGGTGATCCATCTCGGCCAGCTGCTGGTCCCCCAGCTGTCCCACGACATCCTGGCTCCGTTCGCGAAGATCTGCGCGATGGGCGTCGGGATGATCTCCAACTACCTCGGCTATCGCTGGCTGTTCGGCCACCGCGGCCGCTGACCCGCCCGGATTCCTGGTCGCTGCCCGGATCATCCGTTTCGGGTCATGTCTCGGCGGCGAACTGTGCCTAGGGTCGGAGATCGACGACGAAGGGACGGGATCTGATGGGGCTGCGAGACCGACTGGGCCGCAACGAGGCGCCGGTGCTGCGTTTCCAGATGCGGCAGAAGCTGATCGCGATCGGCGACGACTACTGGATCGAGAACGAGGCCGGGCAGCGGGCGTACAAGGTGGACGGCAAGGCCCTCCGGGTGCGCGACACGTTCATCATCGAGGACACCTCCGGCCGGGAGGTGGCGAAGATCAAGGAGCGGATGCTCCGGGTCCGCGACTCGATGGAGATCGAGGGCGCGGCGGGCAAGGCGACGGTTCGCAAGGCCCTGGTCGGGATCCGGGAGCGGTTCACCATCGACGTCGACGGCGCGCCGGACCTGAAGGCGCACGGCAACATCGTCGACCACGAGTACGAGATCGAGCGCGACGGCGACACCGTCGCGGAGGTGTCGAAGAAGTGGTTCCGGCTCCGCGACACGTACGGCGTCGAGATCCACCCCGGCGTCGATCCGGCGCTGGTGCTGGCGATCACGGTGTGCATCGACGCGATGACGCACGACTGACCGACGGCGCGGGCGTCCGTCCACTGCCCCTCCTACAGTGAGGGGGTGAGTACGAATGCCTCCAGACCGGGCGGCGGCTGGAACGACAAGGTGATCGATGAGTTCCGGGCCAACCAGGGCAATGTGGGCGGCCCCTTCGCCGGCGCACCGATGATTCTGATCCATCACCGCGGCGCCCGATCCGGGCTCGAGCGCGTCAATCCGCTGGTCTACCTGCCCGACGGCGGGGAGATGGTCATCGCGGCGACCAAGGGCGGCGCGCCGACCAATCCCGACTGGTATCACAACCTCAAGGCGCATCCACGGATCACCGCGGAGGTCGGCACGGAGACGTTCACCGTCGACGCGACCGAGATCACCGGGAGCGAGCGGGACGAACTGTGGCGGCGGATGGTCGAGTTGCGCCCCGGTTTCGCCGACTACGAGACCAAGACCTCTCGGGTGTTCCCGGTGTTCCGGCTGACCAGGGTGGACGCCGGAGCCTGACGGCGCGCCTGCCCGAACGCGCAGATCCTCGGGTCCGTCCGGGCACCGCACCACCGGCCACGTAGACCGCCGTTCGGCCCGGGTGGTTCAGTTCTGCCATGGGGGAGCATGCGCGAGTGCCTGGACCCCAGCACCAGGCCGCGCCCGTGCGTCAGAAGGGAACGCCTACCCGGGTGGCCGACCCGAGCGGGGTCGCCGGCCGAGCCGGGACCGCTCCCGCGCCGTCGCTGGATCTGCAGCGGCTGGCCGGGAACCAGGCCGTGCTGGCGGCCGTCCGGCAGATTGCCGACGGGGCCCTGCAGCGGGTCGCGGTCAAGGAGACCCCACCGGACGAGACGCTGTACAACCAGCCGGGCGCCGGCGGCAAGGCGGGCGCACAGAAGTACGGCGGAGACGTCTCCTACGACATGACCCGCAGCGGCGACACCGGCGTCACGGTGACCGTCCGGATCCAGTTCCTCAACCAGTCCCGCAACGGCGTCGACCCGACCGCGCCCGGAGCACCGCCCGGCACGCCGCCGCTCGGCGCCCTGCTCGGCAGCCCGACCGAGATCCCGGCCAACGATCCGGACGACCGGCGAACCTGGTGCCAAGACATCGTCAAGGAGCAGGTGAAGCCGTGGAACGGCAAGCTGACGCTGGTCGGTGAGGAGTTCAACTTCACCGAACCGAACACCAAGAAGCGGCTGCCGGTGACCTTCAACTCGGTCGCGGTCTTCGGGCTCGCCGAGGCGCACGACCAGGTGATCATCGTGCACCCGAAGTCGGTCCAGGCCGACCCGAAGACCGGAAATCCGATCGACGCCGGCAATTACTACCTGAACAAGGGCGGCTACACCAACGACGACAAGGTGATCGCCGCCCACGAGTACGGCCACCTGCTCGGCATCGACGACGAGTACAGCCAAAGCAACGAGATGCTGAACGCGCTGCTGCACCAGGCCGCACCCGCAGGCGCGCCGAGCGCGATGGCCGCGCTGGACAAGAAGACCGTCGAACGGATGGTGCTGGCCTCGCTGAAGAAGCCGCTGATCGCCCAGCTGAAGACGACGCTGCCGGCCGTGACGGACGCGTTCCGCGCCAAGCGGGCCGCGGTGAAGACCAAGATGGCGGCGGCGGCCCGGACCGGGGTCGTCGACGCCGCGGTCCGCACCGAGCTGGAGAAGGGCCTCACCGCCGCATCGGATCCGAAGCTGGGTCCGAGCGTGCCGCGGGCGGTGGCCTTCCAGAGCACGGCGAACTTCAGCAACGTGACGATCTCCGGGCAGGGCGTCGACGCGGGCTTCGACGCGGCGCGGATGACGACCCAGATCGTCGCGGCGTACGAGGCCGCGCTCGACGCCGCCCAGGGTGCGACGGTGAACGTGGCCGGGGTCGGCGACACCAGCATCAACGTGAAGTCGTCGGTGCCGGCGATGACCGCGACCGGTGGTGCACAGCAGGCCAACGCGGCCGGCGTAGCGGGCAGCACGGTCGGTTCGGCCGGTGGGCCGGGCACGTTCTTCGGGCTGCCGGTGATCTTCCCGTCCAGCGGGCTGACCGGTCAGCTGATGGCGTTGCCGGCGACCTGGGGTACGGCCGGCTCGGCGATCGAGTCCGGCGTCACCCCGGCCGCGTTCGCGACCAAGATGGCGGCTCTGGTCAAGGCCGCCGCGATCGGTGCGGCGGCACCACCACCCGGCGTGGCACCGGCGGGCGGGGCAGCACCGGCAGGGGGCGCGGCACCGGGAGCCGCCCCGGGCGGCGCGCCGGCACCGGCGCCGAAGATGACCCGGGCCACGGAGCTGTACCGGAAGGCGTACGACGTCGTCTCGGTGAACTCGAGGAGGGCCTGCACCGAGGTCGCCGCCGACCTGATCGGCACGGTGGTGAAGCCGGCGCTGGCCACCGGCGTCGCGGATCTCCAGTCGACCATCGCCGCCGAGGTGAACCGGGTGATGACCACGCCCCCGAGCGGTGTCGCGGCGCTGGGTCCGCCCGATCCGCAGATGGCCGCCCTGGTGGCGCACATGAAGGCCCAGCTGGACGCGGACAAGGCGGCCGCCGCGGGTGGCGGGCATTCGCCGCTGGGGACGGGCAAGGCCGCGCCGGACCAGAACGTGACCTACAGCGTGCAGAGCCTGATGGGCTCGTCGAAGAACACCTCGATCCGGGCCGATCAGTTCAACCCGATGGTCAAGCAGTTCAACGACAAGCTGAAGACGCTGTTCGAGAAGTCGTTCACCGCCGAGGTGAAGTGATGGCCGAGATCGCCCGGATTCAGTGGGTCTCACCCGGCCCGCGAGAGGTGGACGAGGAGCTCGTGGTCGGCGGCGACGGCTCGGCCCGGTTGCTCGTCCGGACGTCGCGCGACGGCAGCCCCGCGATCGGGACCTGGCGAACCGACACCGACCCCGACGAGCGGGCCGAGCTGGCGGGAGTGCAGCGTGAGATCGACCTGCGACATCCCGCGCTCGATCCGGTGGCCGCCCTCGCCGAGCGGGTCGCCGCCCGGGCCCGGCAGCAACCCGTCGCCGTCGCGACGTTCTATGCCGCGGCTGTCACCGGGATCGGGATCGGTCTGCAGGCCGTCGGCGCGGGCGAGGCGGCGGCGGAGTTCCAGCTGGACCCCGGCTCGGTGGTGGTCCATGTCGAGGACCAGGACGGCACGGAGTCTCGCTGGTACCCGGCGGGGCCGCTGGAGGCGGGCTTCGTCTCGTCCGACCCCGCCGTCTTCGGTGGGGTCGGGACACCGGCGCAGGTGCCGCCCGGGACGTACGGCACGATCGCGGTGAGCTGTCCGGAGCTGGACGACCCCGCGACGCAGCCGACGGTCGGCGCGATCGCGGTCGAGGTGACCGGACGGCTGCGCGGGGCGCTGGACGAGGACGAGCCCTATCGCCGGTTCGTGGTGCGGACCGCGGCGGTGCCGTTCCGCGGCTGAGCCGGTCGGCCGCCGGCGATCACCACCCGCGGATCAGCCGCCGATGATCACGGTCGGGCAGCCGGGACCGGGCGCGATCGGCACGCCGTGCAGGCTCTGATCGCCGAGCCGGGCCGCCGGGAAGCCGCCGATCATCACCGTCATGCTGCCCATCGCGATGCCGTTCGGTGCCGGCGAGACGCAGACGATTCCGCCCGGGATCGCGTTGGCGACCGCGGCCGGCATGTTGCCGATCAGCACCGTCGGGACGGCGGCGGCCGGGGTGATCGGCCCGCCCACGTGCGGCTTGGGCCCGTCCATCAGGGGGCAGACGACGGTGTCGCCCGCGCGCAGCGCAGGTCCGGTCGGCATCGGTTCACCTCCAGCGGAGTCACCATCGATGATCCCAGCCACGGTCGGCGCCGACCAGAGCTCGCGGGGCCGGGGCGGCTGCCCTTTCGGGCATGCCTCCGTCCCCCCACGCCCCAGCGCCTACACCCCCACTTCGCGCGTCCAGATCTCCGCCCCATCCGATCGGCCCACTTCGCGCGTCCAACCGCGACTTCGCGGCGGGCTCAGGGGGTCAACGCAACACCGATGTGTTTGGCCAGTGTTTCAGCTGGGGTGTA
>NZ_BAABAB010000026.1:0-31215 GCF_039537205.1 Microlunatus ginsengisoli
TACACCCCAGCTGAAACACTGGCCAAACACATCGGTGTTGCGTTGACCCCCTGAGCCCGCCGCGAACTGGGGGCAAGGCGAGCGAGGTTGCTGGGGGAGTGCTCTGGTCGAGGAAGATTCCGCCCGCGGCGGGGTTTTCGGGGTCCGTTCAGCAGCTCCGGGGCCCACTTTCCCGCCGCGGCGGGGTTTCTGGTCAGTGGGTCGGCTGCGGATCGGGCGCTGGCCGGGGGTGCGCTCGGACGAAGTCCGGCGGGGCGCCTCGGGCGGACGAGTCACCTACGCGGCCCGGCGGGCAACTTCGCGCGGCTTCGACCTAGTTCGCGCGTGAAGGACGTCGAGCGAACTGGGAGCAAGGCGAGCGAAGATGGTCGGGAATGCGGGGCGCGGAGGCGCGGCCGAGCGGGAGGCTGCGGAGTGGGCAGGTGCGGAGTCGGGCGGGCGAGTGTTGGGCAGGGTGCGGAGTCGGCCGGCTCCGGCGGGCTGCCACCCACCCCCGGCCGAGCCCGCGGGGCACCGCGGACTGGGGGGAGCCCGGCGTGGCGGTTGGGTCCGGTGGGATGGGTGGGATAGAAAGAAGGCTCCGGATCGGTACGTCCCCGCGTGCGCTCCGGCGGCGACCGGTGAGGGAGGGTGAGGCATGAAGTGGGTCAAGAAGATCCTGTTCGTGCTCGTCGTGCTGTTCGCCGGCTATTACCTGATCACCCGGCCCGAGGACGCGGCCGACGCCGTCCGCGGGGTGTTCCTCTGGGTCGCGGGCGCCGTCACGGCCGTGTTCAGGTTCTTCACCTCCCTGGCCGGCTGAGGAGGCTCCGGTGCTCGGGCTCGACCGCTGGCTCGACCCGCACGTCGAGCAGTACCTGCTCACCGACGACGACGAGTACATCGTCGACGAGGTGCACAAGCACCCGATGGCGATCTTCTGGCCCACGGTCCGGATCCTGCTCGCAATCGTCCTGCTGATCGCGGCGACGTACGTCGGTGCGCCGTTCGGCTGGCTGCTCGGCCTGGTCGGGGTGGGTCTGATCGTCCAGGCGGTCTGGAAGGTGTTCGACGAGCAGATGGACCGGTTCGTGGTCACCAACATGCGCGCGTTCCGGGTGCACGGGCTGTTCTCCCGGCACCGGGCGACCACCCCGATGACGAGGATCCTCGACATCACCGTGAACCAGTCGTTGACCGGGCGGATCTTCAATTACGGGCACTTCATCTTCGAGTCGGCGGCGCAGGACCAGGGACTGCGCGAGATCGACTACGTGGGAAACCCGGATGAGCGGGACCGTACGATCCAGACTGTGATCCAACGTGCGGGACTGCGGGCGAGCTCGCCTCGCTGGGTGGAAGACACCGACTCGTGAGCGCGGTGACACCGGCCCGGTCGGATCGGCATCGGTTGCCGTTCGACCCGATCGAGCGGGCGGCTCAGCAGTGGTCGCAGCGCTGGGGCGAGATGCCGCGGATGCGGGCGGTGACGTCGCTGATGCGGGTGCACCAGCTCGTGCTGACCGAGCTGGACGAGCTGCTCCGGCCGCTCAACCTGACCTTCGCCCGCTACGAGGTGCTGGTCCTGCTGTCCTTCTCCCGCCGCGGCGCGCTGCCGCTGGGCAAGATCGGCGAACGGCTGCAGGTGCACGCCACCTCGGTCACACCGCTGGTCAAGCGGCTCGAGGGGGCCGGCCTGATCACCCGGACGCCGCATCCGGAGGACGGCCGTGCGGTGCTGGCCGCCATCACGCCGAAGGGTCGCGAGGTGACCGAGCAGGCCACCCGGCTGATCGTGGACGCCCGGTTCGCGCTCGGCTCGCTCGACGACGGCGACTGCGACCGGCTGACCGAGCTGCTCACCGGCCCGCGCACCGCCGCGGGCGACTTCTGAGACGGGTGGTCGGAATGAACGGTGCCGCTGCGCCGAGCGTGCTGGCAGTCGCCGACTCGCACTCCTACCTGAGCTGGAGCGCCGCAACGCTGGCCGCGATGCCGGCCGGCTGGACCCGGCGCCAGGTGGTGATCCGGAGCCCGGTCACGCCGTCCGCGGCGCAGTTGCGAGCGGCGACCGGTGGCGATGTCGAGGTGCTCGGACTGACCCGGCTGCTGGGCCTGATCGAGCGCCGGCGGCCGGATGTCCTGCTGCTCGCCGGGACCGGGCCGACGGTGTCGACGATCGCGGCCCAGCGCCGGCTGCGGACCTCGCGGCAACGCCCCGTGCTGGTCACCGGACTGCCCGGGATCAGCCTGCCGGCGAGCCGGCACGCCGTGGAGCTGCGCCGCGGCTGCGACCTGCTCGTGGTGCACAGCCGGCGCGAGCGGAGGGCGTACGCGGAGCTCGTCGACCAGCTCGACGCCGACCTCGCCGTCGGGCTGGCCCGACTGCCGTTCCTGCCGCAACTGAGCGCGGACCCACCGCCGCCGCGCGACGACGGCGACGTGGTGTTCGCCGCCCAGTCCCGGGTGCCGCCGACTCGGGACCAGCGGCGGGCGGTGCTGGAGGCGCTGGCCAGGGTGGAGCCGGCTGGCACCGCGGTGGTCAAGTTGCGGGCGACGCTCGGTGAGGAGCAGACCCACCGGGAGGCGTTCCCGCTCGAGCTGCTCTGGGAGGAGCTGGTCGCAGAGGGCCGGGTCGAGCCGGACGCGGTGCGCTTCGTCACCGGCTCGATGGCCGATGCACTCGCCTCGGCTAGGGCCTGCGTGACGGTGTCGTCGACAGCCGTGCTGGAGGCGATGGCGGCCGGGTCGTCGGTGCTGGTGCTGGACGACTTCGGGGTCAGCCCGGAGATGATCAACGTCGCGTTCGAGCACTCCGACTGCCAGGGCAGCCTCGACGACCTGGTGGCGGGCCGGTTCCGGCGGCCGGCCAGCGCCTGGCTGACCGACAACTACTTCCACGCCGAGAGTGACAGCGACTGGCTCGACCAGATCGTCCGCCTGCTGCGGGCGCGGGACAAGCACGGCTTGCCGCACCGGCCGGCCGGTCCGACGAGCGAGCGGCGAGGCGCGGTCCGGCCGAACCTCAGGCTGATCCTGCCCGGGCCGGCCCAGGCCGGCATCCGGCGGATCCGGTCCCGGGCCGCCGCCGCCCGGTCGCGGCTGCGGGGCCCACTGCCCTGATCGCCGCTGCGCCGGAGCTCCGCGCAAACTGGCACCTCGGGTTCACCGTCTCGTCGACTCGGTGTCGTCCGCCCCCGGTCTGGGCCGCCTAGCGTCGGTGCCATGCCCGACCTCGGCCCGAACCTCCCAGCAGACGACTCGGCGCGCGGTGCGACCTCGGCCGGCACGCAGGTCTTCGTGGTGACCACCCCGACCGGCCTGGCGACGGTCTGCGCCGCCCTCGCCGACGGCTTGTTTCCCGGTGCCGATCGTCGCGTCCTGCTGGCCGGCGCGACGGTGACCGGCCGGGCGAGCGCCGATCTGCTCGAGGCGTTCGACGCGGTACGACCGCTGACCGATTTCGCCCTCACCGCCGAGAACCCGCGCACCCTGGTGCTGCCGCGTTCCGAGGTCGCTCCGGGTCCGGCCCTTGCCGCCGCCTTCCCGGCGGCACGGATCGACCTCTATGCCGACGGCCTGGCGGCTTACGGACCGATCCGCGGGCCGCTGGCCGGCGGGCTGGACGGCCGGGTCGATCGGCTGCTCCATCCCGACCTGGTGCCGGGTCTGCGACCGGTCCTCAGCAGCGGCTCGGCGGCGCGCCGGACGCCGATCTCGACCGATGCCGTCCGCAAGGCGACGGACCGGCTGGCCGCGCGCAGCGAGCCCGTCGCGGGAGCCGAGGCCGGCTCGGTCGGGCTGGTGCTGGGGCACTACCTGTCGGCGCTCGGAGCGCTGGACGCCGCGGAGGAGGAACGCCTGAACCTCGAGGCCGCGCTGGCCGTGCGCGACCTCGGAGCGGCCCGGATCGTGTTCGCGGCGCCGGCCGGACAGCCGTCGACGGTCGCGTCCCTCGCCCGCCGCGCCGCGGAACTGGGGCTGGAGCTCGAGGTCCGGTTCGATCAGCGGTCCGTGGAGTCCTGGCTCGCCGACCCGGCCGTTGGCTTCGTCGCCGGCTGCTTCCCGAACGGGCTGAGCGCCGCCGACCGGCTGTACGGCCACGCGGTCCGCGCCGTCGGCGTCGAACTGTTGCTGCACGAACTGCAGCCGGCCGCGAACGGCAGCCGGATCCCGCTGGCGCTGGCCGACCAGCTGTACGGCGAACGCCGCGGCACCCTCGACGTCGAGCGGCTCGGGGTGCTGGTCCGGGCGATCACGTACGCCATGCAGCCGAGCACGTTCCGGCGCTATCAATACGCCGCCGCCGAGATCGCCACCGCCGACCCGGCCCTGCTGCCGCGCTACCTTCCGGTCGGCCGCCTGCTCGCGCTCGGCCTGGCCGGCCCCGCGGGCCTGCGGCCCGCCGCTGCCCGCTTGGTCCCGCGGCGGCTGCGGCGGCGGGTCCTCGCCGGCCGCTGATCGCGACCGGGTCCGGCGGTCGGCCCGACGACGGTTGCTCCCTCGTCGGCGTCACCGGGCGAGATCCACGCTCACCATGATCGACCGGGGGCGACGAGGGAGCATCCCTCGTTCGGAAACCCGGCGCTGACGATAACGAACCGGTATCGACCGGTCGCAATGGTTGCACGGGTGCAATTACTGCCGGAGAGTAGACGAGGTCGGACTGCCCGACCTCGGCGCGCTCCCCGCCGTCGGGCTCTGATCGACCGACCGCCGGCGGATCGGCGCACCGGCGATGGGAGCAGCAGCCGAGCAGACTGGTGGCCGTCGTCCTCGCCCCGCGAAGCGCGACGATCGATGGGGATGTCACGTGCGCACCACGTGGCAGGTCGTCCCGGGTCTTACCTGACGAGACGGGCCCGTCCGTGCGGCGAGGCGGCGGTCACCGTATCCGTCGGTTGCCCGGACCCGGGCAGCCGAGTTGGATGGGGTCCATGAATACCGGGCCGCGGCCTGCGTCTCGCGAGGAGACGGAGACGATGATCGCGGCCGCGCGTGTCTTCGCGGCGATCACCGCGGAGTCGATCGCGCAGGCGGGGGCCGGCGTCACGCTGCCCCAGCTGCGGGTGCTGGTCTTGGCCGCCGATCGGGACCGGCTGAGCGCCACCGACGTCGCGCACGCGCTGGCCGTCCACCTGTCCACCGCGAGCAGGATCTGCGACAAGCTCGTCCAGGCCGGCTACCTGAATCGGCGCGATCGTCCCGAGGACCGCCGGCAGCTCGAGCTGACCGTCACCGAGCGTGGCACCGGGCTGCTCGCCGCGGTCACCGATCATCGCCGAGCCGTCTTCGAGCGCATCCTCGGCGGGATGGGTCCCGACGAGCGCGCCGCGCTCACCGACGCCCTCGACACCTTCGTCGCGGCGAGCGTGCCCCAGGTCGGCGTCCGCGACCTGCCGTGACCCAGCCGCTCGGTCACATGCTCGCCAGCTCGGTCCAGCCGAGGGTGGCGCCGCGGGTCCAGGCGGTGTCGAAGTCGTCGATCGACAGCTCCCGCCGGCAACAGGCGATCAGCTCGTTGCTGATCCGGTTCAGGGGAAAGGATGCGCCCGCCCGCCGGGCCCGGTGGTAGCTGCAGGAGAACACGCTGACGGCGGCCGCGAACTGGCCGTCCAAGGTGAGGAAGTCGCCCAGCGTCTCCAACTGGTGCGGCATCACGTGCCCGGCGAGCTCTTCTTGGTGGCCGAGCAACCGCCGGCACCAGGGCAGTCCCAGCGCCGGATCGCGCAGGCCGAGCGCGGCGGCATCGACGCTGCTGCAGGACATCCACGCCGCCAACAGGTTGCCGAGATCCAGCGCTCGCCCGTAGTTCTCCTCGGCCCGGGCGAGCGTCAGCTCGGGCGGTGCCGTCAGCGAGTCGACGATGCAGCTCATCACGTCCTGGTTGACGAACAGGTCGGGGTCGTCGGCGGCGGCCACGATCGGCTCGGCCAGCGACAGCGCGCGGCGTGCGCTCGGCTCGTCGCCCGCGACCGCAAGGTAGCCGGCAGTGGCGTGCAGCAGCTCGGCCAGCACAGGGTCGTCGTCACGGTGCGCCGAAGCCCCGGCCGCGGCGCCCTCGAAGGCCCGTCGCGCGTCGTCGTTGCGGCCCTCCATCAGCAAGTAGCTGGCCAGGGCCAGCTGGTTGCGCCCGACCAGCACGGGATCGGTGGCGACGACCAGCGCCGCCTCGGTCCAGCGGCGGCCCTCCTGGATCAGCCCGTTGTAGTACCAGTACCCGAACAGTTTCGGCGCGATCGCGGCGCCGAGCTCGTCCGGCCGGGTGATCAGCCGGTGCTGCAGAGTCGCGCGCACCGTGGGCAGATCCGCGGCGACGGCGCGATACCAGTCCCGTTCCTCCGGCCGGCCACCGCGCGGCCGGCTCCCGACGAGGTCGCGGGTCCATTCGTCCCGCTGCTGCTCGGCCAGCGCGGTCTCCCCGGTCCGGGCGAGCAGCTGGGCGGCGTGGGCGCGGATCGGAGCGAGCTGCTGGAACCGGGTGCCCGCACCCGACGTCGGTCCCGCGGTGAGCAGCGATCGGTGCACCAGCCGGGCCAGCAGCCCCGGGACGGTGGTCGCGTCGACATCGGCGTCCGGGTCGACGCCGATTCCGCTGACGGTCTCGGCCAGCTCGCGGGAGAACCCGGGAGGCAGCACGGACAGCCGGCGATGAAGCGCCTGTTCCGCCGGAGTGAGCAGCCGGTAGCTGCGATCGATGGCGCTGGACAGGGTCTGATGGTGCCGGGCCTGACCGCGCCCGATCGCGGCCAGCCGACCCGGATCCCGGGTGACCAGGTCCGCGATCTCAGCCAGTCCGTACGTCGGTGCGAGGGCGGCGGCCAGCTCGATGGCCAGCGGAATGCCGTCTACGGCTCGGCAGATCTGCTCCACCGCCTCCCGGTCGCTGTCTGACAGGCCGTCGGCGGCGATCCGGATCCGGTCCAGGAACAGGGAGACGGCCGGCCCGGGTCCGGCGCCGGCACCGGCCAGCGGGAGCGGACCCAGGCTGTGGACCAGTTCGTCGCCGAACCCGATCGGCTCCCGGCTGGTGGCGAGGACACCGATCTGCAGGTCGGGGCCGAGTAGGTCGTCGCAGAGCACGCCGACGGCATCCAGGGCCTGCTCGCAGTTGTCCAGCAGCAGGAGGATCCGGCGATCGCGACCGTACGCGGCCAGCGCGGTGTGCGGTGACCCGCCGGCCGGCACGGTGAGCTCGAGCGCCGCCATGACGGCCGCCCCCACCTCGTCGGCGTCCGTCGCATCGCTCAGGTCGACGAACCAGACTCCGTCGGGGAAGCGATCGGCGGCCGAGCGCGCCGCCTCGACCGCCAGCCGGGTCTTCCCGCAGCCCGCCGGTCCGGCGATCGTGACCAGCCGCGACCGCTCCAGCGCCGCCATGACCGCGGCCTCGTCGTGCTCACGACCGATTAGCCGCCGGCTGCGGGGCAGATGCACCTCGGTCCGTCTCCGGACAACTGCCTGTGGGCGGGCCGTCGCCACCAGGTCGAGGGTGGGATCGCGGCTCAGCATCCGCCGGTGCAGCTCGACCAGATCGTGCCCCGGCTCGATTCCGACCTCGTCCAGCAGGGCTCGGCGGGCGAGCCGATAGGTCTCCAGCGCCTGCTCGACCCGGCCGGTGCGATAGAGGGCGAGCATCCGCTGCCACCACAGCCGTTCGCGAAACGGGTGCGCGGCCAGCAACGCCTCCAGCTCGGCGACGGCCTGGGCCGGCTCGGCGGTGGCCATGATCGCGTCGATGCGGCGCTCGAGCAGCTGGATCTGCATCTCCTGCAGCCGGGCGATCGGTCCGATCGCCCACTCCCGGTCGGCGATCTGGTCGAACGGCGCGCCGCGCCACAGCGACAGGGCCTCGTCGGCGGCGCGCAACGCGCGCTCGGGCTCGCCGGCGCTGATCAGGTCCACCACGACGAAACAGAGCTGCTCGAATCGGGCCGAGTCCACCTGGTCACCGGTGGCCACCAACCGGTAGCCGCCGGAGTCGTTGATCAGCACCGACGGCAACTGGCCACGGGCCCTCCCGGGCTCGATCAGTCGCCGGACCCGCCAGATATGGGTCTCGAGCGTGCTGGAGGCACCGGCCGTGGGGTCGTCGCCCCAGACCGCGTCCAGCAGCAGATCCGTCGACACGCGCTGATTGAGATGCAGCAGCAGCGCACTCAACAGGCGGGCGGGACGTCGGCCGCCGAGCCCCTGCGACTCCATCCCGACCTCGACCTGGAGCGTGCCGAGGTCCAGGAAGCGCACACCGCGACGCTACCCTGTGACGGCGCTCAGCGCTCGTCGTCGGCGAAGCCGGCCCGGAGCCGCCCGACCTGCTCCGGGGTGAGCAGCACGGTCAGGGACGGATCCGGTCGGATCGGGAGCGCGGCACCGATCTCCGCCGCGTTCGCGCGGTGCACGACGAGCACGGCTGAGGTGTCGGCGACGATCAGGTCCCGCAGCGATCGGACCACCGCCGCGTCAAGGCCCAAGTGGGCCAGCTGGCCGTCGGAGGGGCCCGGACCGCCGGCCGGCGGGCAGCTCAGCGGCAGCAGGAACACCTCCGCGAACAGCATGCCCCAGAACGCGCCGGCCAGGACCAAGGCGTCGTCGACCGGGCAGCCGTGCCACGCCAGCGGCCGGAGCCGATCCGCGGGCCAGGACACGACGGCGACGTCGTCGACACGGACCGCGGGCCGGTGCGGCGAGCCCTCGAACGCCGGCAGCAGCCGTCCGGCGGTGTCCGGAGTGTCGAACACCCACGCGCTGAAGGCGGTGACGCCCGATGGCGCAGGTGAAGGCTGCCGCATGCGACCCATCGTGGCGACACCTGCTCCAACGGCGCTCTCGGTGAGACCTGCCGATCCGCCCCGGACTTGGAGCGTTGTTGGAGCGCTGCCGTCCACGCTGCCCACGTCGACCACCTCCCTGGGAGCCCACCATGACGTCGCACGACTCCGCATCCCGGTCACCCCGACCCCGTTCCTACCTGCTGGTCGCCCTGCTGATCCTGGGCCTGACCGCGGCGCTGGGTACGCCGGCCCTGGCGGCCCCCAGGACGGACGACCTCTCGACCCGGGGCGCCTCCGCGCCGGCCGCCAACCTCAAGGCGATCACGGCAATGGACTCGAAGCGGTCGGAGCTGCGCCAGGAACCGTCGAAGCAGGCGGCGAAGGGCAAGGTGTCCACCAATGTGAAGTCGCTCGCCGCGACCGGATCGGCGGGCACACCGACCCAGAACATGGGCAACCCGGCCCAGAAGACGGTGTTCCAGGTGGACAAGCTGTCGATCGCGAAGACCACCAACGACGCGGACGGGAACACCAGCACCCAGCAGGCCGCGGCGCTGAACGCGAACATGACCGGCGTGGACGGCAGCCACACGACCGGCGACGTCGCCGAGCCGGGCCGGGCCATCATCGACCATCAGTACCCGACGTCTGGTGGCCGGTTCGTCAACGGCAACGCGGAGAGCACGCTCGCGCTCCGGGAGGGTGTGGCCGGCTCCGACGCGGTCTGGTCGCTGGGCACGATCAGCCAGACCGCAGAGCAGCCCACGATGGGTTCGCCGACGCTCTCTCCCGCGGCCGGCACGACGTACGCGATCGTGCAGGGCGGCGTCGCGGTGACGAACACGGCCGCCACCGGCAACAGCGCGTTCGGCACCCAGGTGTCGTCGACGGCGGTCGGCGCCAGCCCCGGGGACGACCAGCAGTGGGCCGTGGTGGACTCGGGCGCGGGCGACGGCACCGTCTTGCTGGTGAGTCGCGCCGACGGGCTTTGTCTGACCCGGGAAGGCCCGAATGACGCTCAGGTCGCGGCCGTCGACACCTGCACCTCTGATGCCAGCCGGCACTGGGAGTTCCTCAACGACGCCGGCGACCTGTTGATCCTGCCGCCGAACGGCGCCGTGCTGTTCTCGGCGGCGCTCGGCAGCGCCAACGGCTCCGGCCAAGCGGGCCCGCTCAGCCCGACGACCGATCAGTCCTGGGACGTCCGGCCGATCGAAGAGAAGGGCGGTTCGGTGCCGACCTGGTCCGCGCCGAGGGCGAACGGCTACACCACCGGCAACCTGACCGCGCCGTACGACCTGGCGGTCGGCGACCTGGACGGAGCGATCGGTTCCGACCAGCTGTACCACGACGAGGCCGTGGTCGCCTACACCGACTCCGACGACAACTGGGCGCTGCGGGTGATCGACTACAACGCCAACGCCTCCCGTCTGCTGGTGACGGCGCCGGCTAGCTCCATCTCGTTCGGCAAGAACGGCCAGGTGGTCAACGGCAAGTGGTACCCGGGGTCGTTGATCGTGCAGGTCGGCGACTTCGACGGCGACGGCACGAACGAGATCTTGGCCGGCTTCCAGGACGGCGACGGCGATCTGACGCTCAGCTTCTGGCGCTACGTCGCCAACGCCGACGGCAGCCGGTCACTGAATCTGGTCAACACGGACAACTGCAACTCCTGCGACGGTCAGCCGTTCAAGGGCTCCGGCCCCGCCCAGACCCTGGTCTCGGGCTATACCGACACCGCGGCGGGCGACTTCGACGGCGACGGCGCCGCTGACCTCGCTGTCGCGTTCGCGACCAGCACGAAATCGACCTTCGACAGCAGCGTGCTCACCCCGAGCCTGGGTGTGGTGACCTTCAACCCGGATCTGTCGATCCGGAGCACCGAGGTCACCCGGACCGGCATCGCCCACTACCTGCCGCTCGCACTGCAAGCCGACCCGACCCGGACCGGCGCCGGCCTCCAGCTGCAGTCCGGCATCTTCGACATGGATCCGGACACGGGGTTCGGCTACCAGCGCCGCGAGCTCGCCATGAGCTGGGTGTCGGTGACGTATGAGGGCGAGGAGAACTGCACCTTCACCGACGAGTGCGACCTGTACGGCCGGACACCGCAGTTCCAGTTCTACGCGGTGAACGACACGACGTGTCCATCGGGCAGCAGCTACTCGGTCTGCACGACGACCGCCGCGATGACCAGCAAGCAGCCAGGGCTGACCAGCCCGTACCCGCAGCACACGAAGACCTACGACGAGGTGAAGTACGGCGATCCGCAACCCG
Source organism: Microlunatus ginsengisoli (assembly GCF_039537205.1). Classification (NCBI taxonomy): domain Bacteria; kingdom Bacillati; phylum Actinomycetota; class Actinomycetes; order Propionibacteriales; family Propionibacteriaceae; genus Microlunatus; species Microlunatus ginsengisoli. Next base: position 11,031 of record NZ_BAABAB010000026.1, read on the forward strand.
ATGTCCAACCCATGGTGATGACCGCCGGCGCCTTCGGCGGCACCGGCGCAGACGACCCGCCGGTGTGGGGGTTGTGGTTCCTGCAGTGGCGGCGCAACCTGCAAACGGATGGTGCGACGAACGACTACCAGGTCGCGACCAGCTGGGTGGTGCCGTGGAAGGACGCGGCCGATCCGTCGACGCCGGTGATCACCGACTCCTACATCGACCACGCCAGCAGCAACCCGATGTACTTCGCGGTCACCGCGTACGACCGGTTCGGTGACTCGATGATCCTCGGCTCCCCGGTGCTGCTGGACGTCGACAACAGCGACTCGCTGGACATGCTGGCCGCACAGCCACCCAAGTTCGCCGACTACCTGGGCGGCAAGATGGTCAACGCCACCGTCAGCCCCAACTACTACCTGTCGACGACGTCGACGTCGGGCACCGAGTGGTCCAGCAGCGTGAGCAACGCCAACACCTGGAGCAACGGCGGGTCGACCGAGGACTCGGCCAAGGCCACGCTGGCAGCCGGCCTCGGCCCGTTCGACGCGGGCGCCTCTGCGTCTGTCACGGAGAAGTTCAAGGCGGCCTGGACCGGGTCGAACACGACCAGTACCGACTCCAGCGGGAGCAAGTCGCTGAGCATCCAGTCCTCGGCCATCGACGACGACGTGATCCGGTCGTCGGTGCACGACTACCAGGTGTATCGCTATCCGGTGCTGGGCAACCTGGCCGGCGGCACCACCTGCGGCGGCAGCGCGTGCAACCCGTACTACGAGGTCACCATCCCGGGTACGACGGTCTGGAAGACCGGCACCGGAATGACGACCAGTGGCTACAGCGCGTCCTGGACCAACGACAACGCGCTGTCCTACCCGCAGCTGAACCCCGACGGAACCGTGCCGCTGTCCGATGTCGGGCCGTACAGCTACACCGACGGCAGCGGCACGACCCAGACCACCTCGACCCCGCTGTACAACCAGGCCAACCAGCTCGGCGGCGACTCCACCGGGGCCACCCTGACGCTCAACGCGAGCACCGGCGGCGGGTCGGTCACCACCAGCGGCCACAACTGGGACTCCGACACCGAGCTCAACGCCTCCGCGTCGGTGACCGTGGGCGTACCGAAGGTCGACGGGGGCACGTTCGACTTCTCCACCACCAACGGGTTCCAGGCCAGCAAGACCTTCCTGAAGACCACCACGTCGTCGAACAAGACCACCACCGGCACGGCGTTCCAGCTCGCGGCTCCGGAGTTCACCAGCGACGACGGGTACCAGGTCGGATCGGCCGTCTACTACTCGACCGCCGGCACCCCGAAGGTCGTCCACGGGGTGAACCTGATCCAGTCGGCCTACGGCACGTTCTTCTCCGGCAACGACTATGGGAAGTACTCCGACGTCGCGCTCAACCTGCCGGGCCGGATGGTGATCGACAACGACAGCAACGACAACCGGCAGAGCCCGTACCTCTCGACCTCACAGGCACGCCAGCTGGTCCGCGGCTTCCAGACCGTCCAGGTCGACGGCTCCAACACGTACCTGAACACCGCCGGGGCGCCGTTCAGCGGCAATCCGACCTCGGGTACGCCGATGAAGTTCACCGTGCCGGTGCAGAACCTCAGCCTCGTGGCCATGCCGTCCGGCACCACGGCGCACTTCTTCGCCGTCCCGGTGAACGGGCTCAACAACACCGTCACCGGTGACCGGATCGAGATCGGCTCGGTTCCGGTGGCGGCGCTCGGGGCTCAGGGCCAGGAGACCGTCACCTCGCCGACCTGGACAGCGCCGAGCGTCTCCGACGCGCAGCAGTACCGGATCTTCATCGTCCTCGACGAGGACGGCACGATGACCGAGGTGCATCCGCTGGCGCTGACCGGAGCGACGTGTGCCGACGAGACCGGCGTGCTCGATCCCGACGGGACGGCGACCGCGCTGTACGACCTGACTTCGAGCGACGCCACCGCCGCGGATCCGACCGCCTGCGGCCAGAACAACCAGGGCTACGGGTTGGTCACCATCAGCCCGGCCGCTTCAGCGGTCGGCGCCGTCGAGCACGGCACGCCGGCCAAGCCGGCCAAGGTCACCCTGGACGGCGCCGGCCTGCTGGACGGCGTTCCCAGCCACGAGAAGCTCGGCGGATCCGATCGGGTGCCGGTCGTCCCGCTCGACGCGAACCTGACCGGCGTGGTCTACGCGAAGGCAGACCTGCACTCGACCGACCACCAACCGGTACTGGTCTACGACGGCGAGCCGGCCAAGGGCAAGCTGATCTACGACGGGCGGATGCCCGGGGTGTCGGCGACGTCGGGCGGGGCCATGACGTTCAGCTGGACGCCGGCCACGCCCGGCCTGCACGAGTTGCACACCGTCATCCTGGGCAGCAGTTCAGCCGGGCAGGACGACGAGCAGGTCTTCCGCGTCTGGGTCGACTCCCATCCGCGGCCCCGACCGTTCGCGGTGAGCGCCGCCGCAGACAAGACGACCGTCCAGGCCGGTAGCTCGGTCTCCATCTCGGGCACCGTCACGCCGACGCTGCCGACGGCCGACGACCGCGACATCGCGCTCCAGGTCGCTCACGGCGACACCTGGGCCACAGTGGGGGAGAAGAACACCGCCGCCGACGGCAGCTACAGCTTCACGCTGCCGCAGCCGAAGTCCGGGACGTACGTCTATCGGGTGAAGAAGTTCGCCGCCGGCGGCCGCTCCACCGCCTACTCCGCCGAGATCACGATCACCGTGCTGAACGGCTTCGTGGTCACCGCGAAGACCGGCAGCACCGACCTCGACCCCGACCGGACGACCACCATCGCCGGCACCGCCTTGCCGGCCCAGCAGGCCCGATCCGACCGGGCCGTCCAGCTCCAGATCAAGCAGGGAACGACCTGGGCCCGGGTTGCCGACGGTGCCACCACGGCCGGCGGCAGCTACACCTTCACGGTGCGACCGCCGGCTGACCGGACGGCGGCCTACCGGGTCGTCAAGCAGGCCACCGCGACCCTGAAGGCGGCCAGCTCGCCTCCGGTCATGATCACCGTCAGCAAGCCCTTTGCCGTCAGCGTGAAGGCCAAGCCGACCAGGATCGTCAAGGGTCACTCGGCGAAGATCACCGGCCGAGTCACGCCGGCCGTCGCGATGGCGCGGGATCGGACCGTACAGCTGCAGCGGCGGTCGGGATCGGCGTGGAAGACCGTCTCCACTACCGGCACCACGGCCGGCGGCGCGTACGGCTTCACTGTGAAATCGACGAAGACGGGCACCTTCGGCTACCGGGTGGTCAAGACCGCCACGTCCGGAAAGAAGGCGGCGCACTCGACCACCGTCACGATCAAGGTGGTCAAGCACTGACCCGCGGGCGCCGATGACGCGACCGCGGCGGCCCAACCACTGCTAGCCGAACCACTGCTAGCCGAACCAGCGGGTGAGTGCGGCGCTCAGCGGCTGTGCGGAACCGTCCTCGACCCAGGCGACGTGGCCGTCGGGCCGGACCAGCACGGCGGTCGGGGCGGTGACAGCGCCGATCGCCGGCAGCCTCCACGAGCCGGCGTAGCGGGCGTCCACCAGGCGGATCCGGCCGGCCCAGCCGCCCGGGTCGAGCCGGCGTGGGCCGGGCGTGCCCGGGCCGGCGAGGTCGATCAGCAGCGGCCTCGCCTCGTGCAGCAGCCGGGAGACCCGGGTCGGGCCCTTCGGGGTGTCGAGGTCGAGGTCTGGCATCCGTCGGCCGAGCAGGGGGTGCCCGTCGCCGAGGTCGTACGTCACGTCCAGGCCGTGGATCCGCGCGGCCAGCCGGGTGCCGGCCCCGGTCGCGGTCAGCAGGTCCCCGACGACGTCGTTCAGCGCGGCGGTGCGCGGATCCGCGCGCTGCAGCGTCGTCTGCGCCATCGAGAGCCGGAGCGCTCGCGCGTCCGCCGGGTGCCGCTCGTCGTGGTAGGTGTCCAGCAGCGACGGCGGCGAGACGCCCGCGACCACCTGGGCGAGCTTCCAGCCGAGGTTGACCGCGTCGGCGATGCCGAGCCCGATGCCCTGGCCGCCGGCCGGGTAGTGGATGTGGGCGGCGTCCCCGACGAGCAGGATCCGGCCGTCCCGGTAGGCGGCGGCCTGCCGGGTGGCGTCGGTGAAGCGCGAGATCCAGGTCGGGTCGTGGACGCCGAAGTCGGTCCCGTAGACCGCGGTCAGCGCGGCGCTGAGATCGGCCAGCGCGGGTTCGCCGGCCGGTCCGACTGCCCGTTCCGTGGTGACCACCCGGTACGTCCGCCCGTCCGGCAGCGGCTGCAGCCCGTGCACCCCCGTCTCGTCCTGACGCATGCCGGCCGGCGGCTGCTCGGCGACCTCGACCTCGGCGATCAGGTTGCTGCGGGTGGCGTCCCAGCCGGGAAAGTCGATCCCGGCCGACCGGCGGACCACGCTGCGGCCGCCGTCCGCGCCGACGACGTACGCCGCTCGACGGGCGGTGCCGTCAGCGCAGGCGACGTCGACGCCGGCCTCGTCTTGGACCACTCCGATCACCTCGCGGCCGCGCTCGACCCGGACCCCGAGCTCGGAGATCCAGCCGGCCAGGATCGGCTCGATCCGGTTCTGCCACAGCGCCAGCCCGTACGGGTGCCGGGTCGGCAGGTCGCCGATGTCGAGCACGGTGTCCCCGAACCGCGCGGTCTGCGCGATCTGGCCCTCCGCCAGGAACCGGTCCGCGATCCCGCGCTGGTCGAGGATCTCGATGGTGCGCGAGTGGAAGCCGCCGGCGCGCGAGCCGGCGAGCTCCGACGTCGTCCGGCGTTCCAGCACGGTCGGCTCGATCCCCGCAAGCGCCAGTTCACCGGCCAGCATCATGCCGGCCGGTCCGCTGCCGACCACGATCACGCCGGTCATGCGGTGAGGAAGAACTCGTTGCCGCCGGGGTCGGCCAGCTCGACGCCGCCGCCGGTCGATCCCAGCACGGCGGCCCCGAGCCCGACGAGCCGGTCGACCTCGGCGGCGAGGTCGCCGTTCGCACGCAGGTCGAGCCGCTGCCGGCTCCGTCCCCTCTTGGGCGCGTCCGGCGGACCGCCCCAGGCGACCTTCGTGCCGCCGGCCGGGGACTGGACCGCCGTCTCCTCGTCCCGGTCCCAGACCAGCGGCCACTCCAGCGCCGCGGCCCAGAAGAGCCCGACCGCTCGGCCGCCGTCGCAGGCGAGCTCGGCGAGTGGCCCACAACCGGCCAGGAAGGCGTTGCCCGGCTCGATCACGCAGAACGGGTTGCCCGCCGGGTCGGCCAGCACGACGTGGGGCTCGTCCGGAAGCTGGCCGACGTCGAGCGGGCGGGCGCCGAGCCGCAACGCCACCGCGACCGTCTCCTGCTGGTCGTGGCCGGGTTCGGTGAGCAGGTGGAGGTGGATCGGATCGGGCCCGAGTCTGGCGGACTCACTCGGCGCGAACCGCAGGCCGGCTTGGGTTTCGGACCCCGGCAGCAGCAGCCCGCGGGCATCGGCGATGATCTCCCGGCCGATCAGGGCGGCCCAGAACTGCGCCGCGGGAGCCGGGTCGGACACGTCGAGGGTGACGGACAGCAGCCGGCAGGACATCGGTCCACCCTAGCCGCGGACCCTCCGAAGGCAGACCGGCCGTGCCGCTCACACCTTTCTCCAGTTTCAACGTATAACGCATCGGGGGGCTTGCCGCAAGACCCCGGTGGCGGGGCACAATCGGGGCTCGCCGAGCCGGAGACGATGCCTGTGAGCCCCGTGACCACCACCACCTTTGCCCTTCCCGAGCACCTCGCCGCGAAGGCCGAGCCCGCGCTGATCGGCGCCGACGAGGAGCACTTCGCCGCCGTGTCGGCGGCACTCGAGCACCAGATCGACGACCTGACCACGAGGCTGGCCGCGGCCCGCCTCGCACCGGGCGGCAAGGGCCGGCGCGCCTCCGACCGGGACATGGAGATCCACCGGTTGTCGGCCCGGCTGCGACTGCTGCGCCGGTTCGGGTTGGACGTCTGCCTGGGGCGGATGGTCGCCGATCGATCGGGCCAGCCGGAGGCCCGGACGACGTACGTCGGGCGGCTCGGCCTGCTGAACAGCGCGGGGCATCCGCTGCTGATCGACTGGCGGACGCCCGCGGCCGAGCCGTTCTTCGCGGCGACGTCCGCGCATCCGATGGGTCTGGCGAGCCGGCGCCGCTATCGCTGGAGCCAGGGACGGATCACCGACTACTGGGACGAGGTGTTCACCGCCGACCCGACGGCCGGGCCCGCGGCCCTCGACGAGGACTCCACGTTTATCGCCAGCCTGGGCGCCAGCCGGTCGCCGCAGATGCGAGACGTGCTCGCCACCATCCAGGCCGACCAGGACGCCGCCATCCGGGCCGGGTCGCGCGGCGCGCTGGTGGTGGACGGTGGGCCGGGCACCGGCAAGACCGTGGTCGCGCTGCACCGGGCGGCCTACCTGCTGTACGCCGACCCACGGGTCAGCGACCGGCGCGGGGGAGTGTTGTTCGTCGGCCCGCACCGGCCCTACCTTGCCTACGTCGCCGACGTACTGCCGGGCCTCGGTGAGGAGGGTGTCCAGATCTGCACGCTGCGGGACCTGGTCGCGGAGGGGGCGAGCGCTCGCACCGAGACCGATCCGGAGGTCGCCCGGCTGAAGTCCTCCGCGGAGATGGTTCGGGCGATCGAGCCGGCCGTCGGCCTCTACGAGGAGCCGCCCACCACCGGGCTACGGGTGGAGACACCGTGGGTCGACGTCTGGCTCGGCCCCGAGGACTGGGCGGAGGCGTTCGACGTACCCGATCCGGGGACGGCGCACAACGAGGCGCGCGACCAGGTCTGGGAGGCGCTGGTCGCGATCCTGCTGGACAAGATCGCGGCCGCCGAGGAGCAGGTCCCGGATGCGGACCTCGACGACGAGGACGCCGACGACGACTGGGACGACGAGGCGCGATCGGCGCGGGGACCATCGCCGGAGCAGTTGCGCCGCGCGTTCGCCCAGAACGAGCGGTTGGCGAACGCCTTCGGCCGGGCCTGGACCCTGATCGAGGCTGCCGATCTGGTCGGCGATCTCTGGTCGGTGCCGGCCTACCTGCGCCGGTGCGCACCGTGGTTGCCGATCGAGGACGTACGCCGGCTGCAGCGGGACGAGCCGCAGGCCTGGACCGTCGCCGACCTGCCGCTGCTGGACGCGGCCCGGCAGCGGCTGGGCGATCCGGAGGAGTCGCTGCGCCGCCGGCGGCGCGAGGCCGCGGTGGCCGCCGAGCGGGCCGTCCGGGCCCGGGTCACCAAGAACATCCTGGACGCGGTCGACGACCTGGACGACGACCTGATCATGCTGCACGGTCAGGACCTCCAGGACGCCCTCATCGATCGAGCCGGGATCGACACCGACGGGCTGTCCGGGGACCGCCTCGGCGGCGATCCGGACCGGTTGGCCGGACCGTTTGCCCACGTGGTGGTGGACGAGGCCCAGGAGCTGACCGACGCGGAGTGGCAGATGCTCCTGCGGCGCTGCCCGTCGCGGAGCTTTACCGTTGTCGGCGATCGCGCCCAGGCCCGGCACGGCTTTGCCGAGACCTGGCAGGAGCGGCTCGCTCGGGTCGGCTTCGACCGGATCGAGGTCGCCTCGCTGACCGTGAACTACCGAACGCCGACCGAGGTGATGGCCGCGGCGGAGCCGGTGATCCGGGCCGTGCTGCCCGAGACCACGGTGCCGCGCTCGATCCGCAGCAGCGGGCTGCCGGTGCTGCACGGGAGCAGGGCGGATCTGACCGCGATCCTGGACGACTGGCTGGCGACCCACGACGAGGGCTTGGCCTGCGTGATCGGCGACCCGACCTTCGCCGGTTCGCCCCGGATCCGGTCGCTGACGCCGGAAACCGCCAAGGGGCTCGAGTTCGACCTGGTCGTGCTGGTCGACCCGGAGTCCTTCGGCACCGGTATCGAGGGTGCGGTCGACCGCTACGTCGCGATGACCCGAGCCACCCAGCGGCTGGCCGTGCTGACCTCGCCGTCACCCGATCCGGGTGAATCCGGTTCCTGACGTTCGGCCGTCCTCGGCCGTGTCCGTGGTCGGCGCGGCGCGTGCTGCGTACCGTTGTTCGCGACGACGATGGGTCGCACCGCTCCGGCGAGGAGGGTTACTCGAGAGGCTGCATCATGACCGAATCCTCGACCCGGACCCAGCCGCCCGGCGCGGCAGAGGAGCCCGACGGTCAGCTGCGGGAACGCGTCTACCGGGTGCTGACGCTCGTGATCCAGCTGGTCCTGGTGGCCGGTGTGGTGGGCTTCGTCCTGCTGCGGGACTGGCCGAACGCGGTGCTGACCACGCTGGTCATCGTCTTGACCCTGATCCCGCGGCTGCTGAAGCGATGGTTCCGGGTCGACGTGCCGCCGGAGTTCCAGCTGGTCGCGGCCCTGTTCGTCTTCTGCGCGATCTTCCTCGGCACGTCGCTGGGCTTCTACGGGCGCTTCCTCTGGTGGGACACCGCGCTGCACACGACCAGCGGCTGTCTGCTCGGCATCGTCGGGTTCATCGCCGTCTTCCTGATCAACGGCACCGACCACCGGCCGGAGGGCATGCGGGTCTCGCTGATCGCCGTGTTCGGGTTCACGTTCGCGGTGACGCTCGGAGTGTTCTGGGAGATCTACGAATTCGTCGCCGACAACCTGATCCCGGGCCTGGACATGCAGGTCGTCGAAACCGGCGTGGACGACACGATGATCGACATGATCGTCAATCTCATCGGGGCCGCGGTGATCGCGCTGCTGGGCTACATCTTCTGCCGGACCGGACGGCAGAGCTTCATCGTGGACGGGGTCTGCAAGTTCGTCCGGCGCAATCCGCGCCTGTTCAACCGCGGGCCCGAGCGCTGACCGGCGGCGCTCGATCCTCGCCGTCGCATTTCGGGCGCTCGAACCTCGATTACGCCCCGGGGAGCGCTCCCATGACGATCGAGCGCTCGAAATGCGCCACGCTTGGGAAATTTAGTAGGACGTCCTAGTATTTTCCCGTGAGCAGTGAGAGCGGCCGGGAGCGCTGGCAGCGGGCGTACCAGGCCGCGGAGGCCCGCGGGCAGGTCCGGGACGCCGACTTCACCACCCTGTCCGGGATGGAGGTCGACCCCGTCTACGGGCCGGATGCCGACGCGGAGGCAGCCGACGAGCGGATGGAGCGGATCGGCTGGCCGGGGGAGTTCCCCTACGCCCGCGGCCTCTATCCGAGCGGCTACCGGGGCCGGCCGTGGACCATCCGCCAGTTCGCCGGTTTCGGCAACGCGCAGCAGACCAACGAGCGCTACCAGATGATCCTCGCCGCCGGCGGTGGCGGGCTGAGCGTCGCGTTCGACATGCCGACCCTGATGGGCCGCGACTCCGACGACCCGCGCAGCCTCGGCGAGGTCGGCCATTGCGGCGTGGCGATCGACTCGGTCGCCGACATGGAGCAGCTGTTCGCCGGCATCGACCTGGGCTCGGTCAGTACGTCGATGACCATCTCCGGTCCGGCCATCCCGATCTTCTGCATGTACGTCGTCGCCGCCGAGCGCGCCGGGGTCGACCACCGGCTGCTGAACGGCACCTGCCAGACCGACATCTACAAGGAGTACATCGCGCAGAAGGAGTGGCTGTTCCCGCCCGAGCCGCACCTGCGACTGATCGGCGACCTGATGGCGTACTGCACCGAGCAGATCCCGGCCTACAAGCCGCTCAGTGTCAGCGGCTACCACATTCGGGAGGCCGGCTCGACCGCGGCGCAGGAACTGGCGTTCACCCTCGCCGACGGGTTCGGCTACGTCGAGCTCGGGCTGTCCCGCGGGCTCGACGTCGACGCCTTCGCGCCCGGGCTGAGCTTCTTCTTCGACGCCCACATCGACTTCTTCGAGGAGATCGCCAAGTTCCGCGCGGCCCGCCGGATCTGGGCCCGGTGGCTGCGCGACCGCTATGGCGCGACGACCGCCAAGGCGATGTCGCTGCGCTTCCACACCCAGACCGCCGGCGTCTCGCTCACCGCTCAGCAGCCGTACAACAACGTGGTCCGGACCGCGGTGGAGGCGATGGCGGCGGCACTGGGCGGCACGAACTCGCTGCACACCAACGCTCTGGACGAGACGCTGGCGCTGCCGACGGAGGAGTCGGCCGAGATCGCGCTGCGGACCCAGCAAGTGCTGATGGCCGAGACCGGCGTGGTGAACGTGGTCGACCCGCTCGGCGGCTCCTGGTATGTCGAGGCGCTGACCGACAAGATCGAGGCGGAGGCCGAGCGGATCTTCCAGCGGATCATCGCGATGGGCGGCGGCGAGGACGCCCGTCACGGGATCGGCCCGGTCACCTCCGGTCTGCTTCGCGGGGTCGAGGACGGCTGGTTCTCGGCCGAGATCGCCGAGTCCGCGTTCCAGTACCAGACGAGCGTGGAGAAGGGCGACAAGCTCGTGGTCGGGGTGAACACCCATACCGCGACCGTGACCGGCGAGCTGCAGATCCTGCGGGTCAGCCACGAGGTCGAGCTCGAGCAGCGAAGGGTCCTCGCCGAGCGCCGGGCCGCCCGGGACCGGCAGCCCTGGGAGCAGGCGATGAGCCGGCTGGTGGCCGCTGCCCGGACCTCGGACGCCGAGATGATCGAGCCCATCCTCGCCGCCTGCCGCGCGGAGGCGACGCTCGGTGAGATCTGCGATGCCCTGCGGGCCGAGTGGGGCGAATACACCGAGCCGGCCCGCTTCTAGCCGGCCCCCCGCTGCGATCTCGGATCCCCTGTACACCGCCGGATCCCTTGTACGGGATCCGAACCGCTCCAAGGGATCCCAATTCGCATCGGGTGCTCCGCCGACTACGGACCCCGGGCTCCCCGACGTGAACCGGACCCCGCTGCGACCCGGATCCCCTCTGCGATCTCGGATCCCCTGTACGCCGCCGGATCCCCTGTACGCCGCCGGATCCCTTGCACGGGATCCGAACCGTTCCAGGGGATCCGAGATCGCTCCAGGGGGTCCGACGCGGGTGGGTCGGTGGGGCGAGAAGTCTCAGCGCTGCAGGAGGGGGAGCCAGATGTCGTCGACGATCTCGATGATCGCCTCGTCCGGGATCGCGTGCATGGTCATGATCAGGTCGTGCCGAAACAGCTCGAACGGCAGATCGATCAGCCGGGCCGAGCGGGGGACGTCCGGCAGCTCGCCACGCGCCACGGCCCGGTCGACCAGCCTGGCCATCCCCGACGGCTGGCCGGGACCGCGCAGGGCGGCACGCAACTGGCTAAAGCTGGTGCCGGTCTGCCGGAAGTAGTCCATCAGCTGGACGATCAGCAGGGTGCCCATCCGGGAGCGGCTGGCGTTGGCGCTGCGGAGCAGCTCGATCGCGTCCTCTCGCAGGCTGCCGGTGTCCGGGACCGGGATCGGCTGCCACCACGACCGGCTCAGGGTCGCGAGCAGCAGGTCCTCGCGTTGGGGCCAGCGTCGATAGAGCACCGGACGGCTGGTGCCGGCGCCGGCCGCAATCGCCTCGTACGTGAACCCCGAGTAGCCCTTCTCCAGCAGCACCGCCCAGGCCGCGTCGAGGATCGCGTCCTCCAGCTCCTGTCCGCGCCGCCGGGTTGCCGGCCGCTCAGCAACCTCCTCGTTTAGATTCACTTGCGTATCTTATCGTCCGGCCGTACGATCGAGTCGGTTAGATACACAACCGTACCTTGAGGTCGTTGATCATGTCTGTTTCTCCCGGAATCGACCGGACCACACTGCGGACCACGGTAGCCGTGCTGGTCGGCGGCATCGCGGTCATCCTCGACTCCACCATCGTCAGCGTCGCGCTGCACCAGCTGGCCCAGGACCTGGATGTCGGAGTGAGCACGATCCAGTGGGTCAGTACGGCCTACCTGCTCGCGCTCGGCGTGGTGATGCCGACCGTCGGCTGGCTGCAGAGCAGGCTAGGGGCCAAGCGGCTGTGGCTGGCGGCGCTCACGGTGTTCCTGCTCGGTTCCGTGCTCTGCTCGTTCGCCTGGAACGCCGACAGCCTGATCGCGTTCCGCGTCGTCCAGGGCGTCGGTGGCGGCGCGATGCTGCCGCTGATGACGACGATCGTGATGCAGGCCGCCGGTGGTCATAACCTCGGCAAGCTGATGTCGGTGGTGGCCCTGCCGACCGCGATCGGCCCGATCCTGGGGCCGGTGATCGGCGGGCTGATCCTCGGCGTGGGGGACTGGCGCTGGCTGTTCTGGGTGAACGTACCGCTCTGCGTGGCCGGAATCCTGCTCGCCTGGCGGCTGATCCCGGCCGACGAGCCCGGGCGGCGGGTGCGGCTCGACATCGTCGGCCTGCTGTTGCTGTCCCCGGCGCTGGTCGGTCTGCTCTTCGGCTTGTCGAACGTGGCCAGGGAGGGCGGCTTCGGCCATCCGGACGTGCTGCTGCCGCTGGTCGGCGGGGCGCTGCTGCTGACCGCATTCGTGCTCTGGGCGCTACGCCGCGGCGGCGAGGCGCTGGTCGATCTTGCGGTGCTGCGCTCCCGTCCGACCTGGTCGGCGACGGCGCTGCTGTTTCTCACCGGTGCATCGCTGTACGGCGCGATGCTGTTGCTGCCGCTCTACTGGCAGCAGGTGCGCGGCACCGACGCGCTCGGCGCCGGCTTGCTGCTGATCCCGCAGGGCGTCGGCTCGCTGGTCAGCCGGGTGGTCGCCGCCCGGCTGCTCGACAAGGTGAGCCCGCGGACGGTCGCCGTTGCCGGCTTCGCGCTGGTGGGGGTGGCCACCGTGCCGTTCGCGCTCGCCGGTGCGGACACCCCGATCTGGCTGCTGCTGGCGGCCCTGCTGGTCCGCGGGCTCGGGATGGGGATGGTGGTGATCCCGCTGATGGCGGTCGCCTTCGTCGGCCTCGAGCGGCCCGAGGTGCCGCACGCCAGCATCCTCACCCGGATCGCGCAGCAGGTCGGCGGTTCGGTCGGCGTCGCCCTGCTGGCCGTGATCCTGGCCACGGCGGCGACCAGCAAGGGGTCGATCACCTCGGCCTTCGATATCGCCTTCTGGTGCGCGACCGGGTTCACCGCGCTTGCGGTGCTGCTGGCCTTCGCCCTGCCGAGCCGGGTCGGGCTCGACGCATCGGCGGGCGGCGGCACCCCGGCAACCGGGGCGCCGCCGGGTCCGGCCGCGGACGCCACAGAGGTCGGCAAGCGAGCGTCGATCGCGAGCTAGCCTGGTCGACCCATGATCGGGCGCCGGCAGCTGCTCCGGGTGGGTGCGGGGCTCGCGCTGGGGGCCGGGGCCGCCGCGACCGGCTGCTCGCCGGGCACCGGCCCTAATCCGGACGACTCCACCGGAGCGCGCTCTCAGCCGTCCTGCGTGCCGCGCTCGGCGCTCGATCCGCACGGCGACATCGCCGGGTTGCCGCTGGTCTACGAGATCTCCCGGCGGCCGACGACGTTCTGGTTCGACGGAGCCTTCCACGACCAGCTCACCGAGCGGGCGAAGGCGCTGCCGGCGAGCCTCGGCAAGCCGGCCGGCCAGCTGCGGACGTACGGCAGCTGGATCTCCGGCAGCGGCCGGTGTACGTCCTGGCACAACGCCGGCCGAGCCTTCGACCTCGCCCAGATCCGGACCGCCGACGGCCGGCTGGTGTCGTGCCGGTACGACCTGTGGAGCGCCGAAAGCGGCGCCGCGCTGGAGCGGCGGCTGCAGGCCTATTGGCGGGTCGCCGCGAGCTTGCACCTCCGGTTCGCGTACGTCCTGACCTACCTCTACGACGCTCGGCACCACAACCACATCCACGTCGACAACGGGCGGTCCGGCGCAGAGCTGTCGACGTTCAGCAGCCGGTCCCGGGTGCAGGTCCACGCGGTGCAGGCGATCGCGACCTACCTGTGGCGGCGCGAGGTGCCGATCACGGGTCGCTGGGACCGGGCCACCCGCACTGCGACCGGCGCCATCCTGGCCGACCTCGGGCTGCCGGGCTCGCTCACCGACGCCGGGTCCTGGCGAGGCTTCCTCACCGACGCCCGTACGCGTGGGACCTGACCCGCTGGCCGGTCAGGGACCGGCCGCGATCGGTCAGGGTCGGCATCGGGGCCGGCCGGGGGACGGGCCCGGCTTTCGTCCGGTGACGCCGCGCCCATCGCGAGACCATCATGGTCGGGTGAACTTCTCGTCAGCGCCCATCCGGATGGTCCTCGCCTCGATCGCCTCGATCTTGGCGCTCAGCGCGTGCTCGATCGTCGGCACTCCAGGACCGACCCGCACCGAGTCCAGAACGGTGAACGGTTTCAGCAAGGTCGAACTCGCCGGGTCCGGCGAGCTGATCATCGACCAGACCGGCAGCGAGACACTGACCATCGAGGCGGGCGAGAAGGTGCTGCCCCACCTCACCAGCGACGTGGTCGGCGACACCCTGGTCCTCGGCGTCCGACGCGGCACGTTCACCGCGCCCGGGGGCAAGATCAGCTATCACCTGACCGTGAAGGATCTGACCGGGCTGAGCGTCTCCGGGTCCGGCAACGTGACGGCCCCGAAGATCACCACCGACAGCCTCGGTGTCGACATCAGCGGCTCGGGCACGGTTACCGTGGGCGGCACCGCGCGCGAGAGTCAGCTGAGCATCTCCGGCTCCGGGACGTACGTCGCCGGTGACCTCGCGAGCAAGACACTCCGGGCGGACATCTCGGGGAGCGGCGATGCCACGGTCAACGTGAGCGACACCCTCGACGTCTCGATCAGCGGCAGCGGGTCGCTCAGCTACAGCGGCGAACCGGCGGTCCGGTCGGACATCAGCGGCTCGGGCCGCGTTGCCAAGTCCTAGGAGAACGACTAGTCGGCGACGGGCCAGCCGACGCTGACCAGCCGATCGCGGACCCGCTGGACGTCCTCCTCGCGGGGCAGCTCGTCGGTCAGCCGGGTGATCACCACGCCGATGTCGATGTCGTCGGTCGGCAGCGTGCCGCTGGCGACCAGCTCGTGGGCGACCTCGGCCACCTCGTCGTTGCTGAGCCGGCGAGCCAGGATCGCGAAGAGTGGGACGTAATCCGCCTCCGGCACACCGTTCGGATAGCCGGCACGCAGCCAGTTGACGACTGAACTCAGGAACGGCGGCAGTGACACCCGATCAGACTCCGAACAACTTCTTGCCCCACACGATCACAACGATGCCAAAGGCTACCGCGAGGATGCAGACGGCGAAACACAGCCAAGCGCCGATGGTGCCGGCGGTCGAGGCCCGGGTCTCCTCGCCGTCGAGGCCGCCGGCGACGGCCACCCGGCCACTGTTCAGCGACCTGATCCCGAGGGCGAACAGGGCAGGAAGGCCGGCGCCGAGGACGAGCCCGACGACGAGGATCTGCCAGAGGGCCTGTAGTTCCTTGACTGCGATGGCGGCGATATTCATGGGAACGATGCTTCCTTCTGCCGAGATCAGGCGTCGGTCGAGACGGGGGTGCGAGCGCCGGCGGCCTCGTCGGCCGGGGTGAGCCCGCCCTCCCACTTGGCGTTGACGTTCTGCGGGTTGATCGCGTTGCGGCGCGAGCGAACGAACATGGCGGCGGACGCGGCGATCAAGATCGCGAGCACCGCGGTGACACCGAGGGCGCCACCGAGCGCGTTCGCGATGAACCAGCAGACGGCGCCGACGATGGCGGCGGCGGGCAGGGTGATCACCCAGGCGATCGCCATCCGGCCGGCAACGCCCCACCGGACCGGGGCGTGCTTGCCGACGCCGGAGCCGAGAATCGAGCCGGTGGCCACGTGCGTCGTGGACAGCGCCATGCCGAGGTGGCTGGAGGACAGGATGATGACCGCCGACGAGGTCTCGGCCGCCATCCCCTGCGGGGAGGAGATCTCGACCAGGCCCTTGCCCAGGGTGCGGATCACCCGCCAGCCACCGACGTACGTGCCGGCGGCGATGGTGAGCGCACAGGCGATCTTGACCCAGGTCGGGATGGAGCTGGTGCTGGTCCAGCTGCCGTACGCGATCAGGGCGAGGGTGATCACACCCATCGTCTTCTGGGCGTCGTTGGTGCCGTGCGCGAGCGAGACGAGCGAGGCCGATCCGACCTGGCCCCACCGGAACCCGGAGTCACGGCGACGCTCGGGGATCGAGGCGACGATCTTGAAGACGATCCAGGTTCCGATGCCGGCCACCGTGCCGGCGATCACGGGCGAGGCCACCGCCGGGATGATGATCGAGGTGATCACGCCGTCCCACTTGACCCCGCCGAGACCCAGGGCGGCGATGGCCGCGCCGATCAGGCCGCCGAACAGGGCGTGCGAGGAGGACGACGGCAGGCCGAACAGCCAGGTCGTCAGGTTCCACAAGATGCCGCCGACGAGTCCGGCGAAGATGATGACGAGGATGGGTGTCCCCATCAGCCCGGGGACGGGCTCGCCGTTGGGCCCCTGGATCGAGATGATCTTGTTGCTCACGGTCAGCGCGACCTGGATGGACAGGAAGGCGCCGAGCAGGTTCAGGGCGGCCGAGAGCGCCACTGCAACCCGCGGCTTGAGGGCGCCGGTGGCGATGGAGGTCGCCATCGCGTTGGCGGTGTCATGGAAGCCGTTGGTGAAGTCGAACGCGAGTGCGGTCAGCACGACCACGATCAGGATGTAGAGCTCAGGTGTCACGGGGAAATCGTGCTGGTTGGACTGCCCTTGCTGCCAGTCGATCCCGCTTCTGGGCACCTGGTTCACCGACAATTCACCGGAGTCACCCCGAGTCGTTGCCCGGCCCTCGGCCGCGCGTCACGGTGGGGCCGAGGTCCGGCTTTTGTAGGCTGCCCGCGGGATCGGCCACGCAGATTGTACGGCCCCCGCACGAACCGGCGACAAGGAGACCTGAGACAGTGGCTGCGATGCCGACCACGGCGACGTCGACGCACGACCAGGGTCCCCGCCGGCCCGCCGGGCCCTCGCCCACGGCGGTACGACTGATCGGCCTGGGGATCGGCGTGGCCGTGGTCGCTGCGGCGGCGGGCGGGGTCGCCGTGCTGTGGCGCGGTTCGGGTCTCGGCGGGCTGCTGATCCTGCTCGCCGCCGGCCTGGTCGCCGTCCAGCTGCGACGTACCCGGGTGGTCGCCCTGGCCGCGGAGCTGCCCTGGGAGCCACTGCGCAACGTGGTGACCGGCCCGCGCGCGCTGCTGGTGGTCGCGGTCGCCGCCGGTTTCGCGCTGACCGCGGGGGAGACCGACCAGGCCTCGGCGGCGGCGATCGCCGTGTTCGTCGGGCTCGGCTGCCTGGCCGCGGAGCCGGTGCTCAGCCGTGCGGGTCGCTACACCGTTCCGGTCGCCGCCCACCTGCCCGGCACGACCGACCCGGTCACCGAGCGCGACCTGGCGCCGGCGGTCGTGGTCGCGGGGGTGCTGGCCTCGGCGGTGGGCGCGGTGCTGCTCGTCGCGGACGTGTCCGCCTGGTGGTGGCTTCCGGTCGAGGTCGTGGCCGTGGTCCCGGCCGCGCTGATGGTGGTCTCGACCGTACGCCGGGTGCTGGCCGGGCGGCGGCAGCGGGCCGCAGCACCGGCGGCGCTGGCTCGCTACGCCCCGGACTTCCTGGTCTTCACCGGCCGACCCGACGACGCCTCGTACCAGCTGGTGATGTGGCTGGACTACTTCCGCCGGACCGGGTTGCGGTTTGCGTTCGTCACCCGGCACCACCAGGCGGCCAAAGCGCTCGCCGCACGGGTGCCCGAGCCCGTGGTGGAAGTCCGCGACGCCGACGACCTCACCAAGATCGCACCGGCGTCGGCCCGGGCCGCCTTCTATGTCAATGCCTCGGGCAACAACGGCCTGCTGGTGGCCGATCGCCGGCTGCGGCACGTCTACATCGGTCACGGCGACTCCGACAAGCCGCCGTCGTTCAACCCGACCCACGCCCAGTACGACGAGATCTTCACCGCGGGCCCGGCCGCCGCCCGGCGCTATCCCGCTCACGGCGTCTCGATCGCTCCGGACAAGTTCCGCACGGTCGGCCGGCCGCAGGTGGAGGACGTCCAGCCCGCCCGGGGTCCGATCGCCGAGCGGCCGCGTCCGGTGGTGCTGTACGCCCCCACCTGGCGTGGCCACGTGATGGAGTCCCGGCTGTCCTCTTTGCCGGTCGGAGAGAAGATCGTGTCCGCGCTGCTGGCGCGGGACGTCACGGTCGTCTTCCGCTCGCACCCGCTCAGCCGGGCGATCCCGGAGGATGCAGCGATCATCGCCCGGATCGGCCAGCTGCTGGCCGCCGACGCGGCCCGGACCGGGCGCCCGCACCGCTGGGGCCCGGCGGCCGAGACCGACGTCGGCATCCTCGACTGCCTGAACGACTCAGACGCCATGGTCGCCGACGTGTCCAGCGTGGTCTCGGACTACCTGTTCTCCACCAAGCCCTTCGCCATGATCGCGGTGCCCGCGCTGCCGCCGGACTTCCTGGCCGAGTACCCGGTGGCCCGGGCCGCGTACGTCGTCCGTGGCGATCTGGCCGATCTGGACCGCCGGCTCGACGCGATGCTCGGTCCGGATCCGATGGCCGGCCAGCGCGCGGCGGTCCGGGCCGACTACCTCGGTGATTTCGCGGCGGAGAACTACGCGGAGGCGTTCGTCGAGGCGGTCCGGGAGGTCTGCCGGCTCGGGCCGGTGGTTCCGGCCGCCGCTGCCCGGGCCGCCGTGAGCCTCGAGCCGGGCGCGACGGGCGAGTCGGGCGCGACGGGCGAGTCGGGCCTGGCGGGCGAGTCGGGCCTGGCAGGCGAGTCGGGGCCGACCGGCGGATCGGACCCGACGGACGAGTCGGACCTGACTGGCGAGTCCGCCCCGGCGGATGAGTCCGCCCCCGCGGATGAGCCCGGCCCGGCGGGCGAGTCCGGCCCGGCGGATGAGCCCGGCCCGGCGGGCGAGTCCGGCCCGGCGGGCGAGTCCGGCTCGGCGGATGAGCCCGGCCCGGCGGGCGAGTCCGGCTCGGCCGGCGAGACCGCGCCGACGAATGGGACGGCCCCGACGGGTCAGACCGCTCGCGGGAACGCGCCGGCACCCGCAATGTCGCCCGCACCACCGGCCCGGTCGTCCGCGGCCGCCCGCCGCCGGGCGGCCTCCGGGGCCGCCGTACTCCAGCTGGCCGGCACGCTGATGGCGGCAGCAGCGCTGGTGCTGGCCCTGCTCGGCGCCCCGGGCTGGCTGGTGGCCGTGGTGGTCGCGCTGGCCACCGGCGAGCTGCTGCTGTCCTCGACCGCCTCGCCGCGGCGGCCGGGCCAGTGGCCGCGGCTGCTCGGATATGCCGAGCCGGCCCGGGTGGCGCTGGTCGCCGCCGGGCCCGTCGTCGCGGCGCGGGCCGAGAGCGGGGTCGGTGTCTGGCTGCTGGCCACCGCCCTCGCGCTGGCGGCGTTGAGCGGCGAGGCCCTCGTTCGCCAGGGCTGGGCCGGCGGCCTCCAGGTCCGGCGGCTGCCGGGTGCCGATGAGCGGATCCGGCCCGGCCTGCCGCGTGGGGTGGTGCCGATGCTCGGGTTCGGCTTCGCCGTGCTGGCCTCCGCGCTGGCGATCGGCTGGAGCCGGGAGTGGTTCGCCACTGCCGGCTGGGTGGTGCTGCTCGGCGCGGTGGCGCTGCTGGTCGTCGCCGGCATCGTCGTCCAGCGCGCCGTGCGCCGGGCCGACGAGATCGACCACGAGAAGGAGACCCTGCAGCAGGCACTGGCCGGGCACGGCGCCGAGTTCGTCGTCTACAGCGCCTCCCCGGACGGCGCGAAGCAGATCTTCGGGCCCTGGATCCGGCTGCTCGACCGGGTCGGCCGGCCCTGGCTGATCGTGATCCGCTCCCGGACGATGCTGGATCAGGTGGACCGGCTCTGCCGCGCGGCCGGGGTCGACGTGCCGGCGGTCTATCGGCGCTACCAGCGCGAGGTCGAGGACGTGGTGGTCCCACCGCTGCGCGCGGCGCTGTATCTGGACGACTATCCCGGCAACACCCACCTGGTCGAGCGCCGCGACCTCACCCAGATCCGGCTGAATCTCCGCGGCGCGACCTGCCACCCGGAGCACGCGATCTACGACGTGGTGCTGACCCCGCCGGGCCTGGACGTCGAGCGGTACGCCGCCGCGGGCGTACGGCTTCCAGTCGAGGAGGTACGCACCGTGCCCGACCCCACCGCCCCCGACACCCCGGCCGACGACGTGGACGCCTTCCTCGACCAGCTGCGCGACCTGGTCGGCCCGCGCCCGGCTCCCGACGCCCCGGCTCCCCACCCCTGAGCGTCGGCCGGCCGCTCGGTGCCGGCACTTGCCGCCGACCCGCGCGACCCGCGTAGGCACGTCTACGAAAATCCCG
>NZ_BAABAB010000026.1:31290-31752 GCF_039537205.1 Microlunatus ginsengisoli
CCGCCGTGGCGGGAAATTGGGGCCCCGGGCACGGTCCGGGACCCCGAAAACCCCGCCGCGGCGGGAAAGTGGGGCCCCTCGGCCCGGCCCGGACCCCAAAAACCCGCCGCGGCGGGGAAATGAGGAACCCGAGCGCCGTACGTCGGAAAGGTCCGCCGTGGCGAGAGAATCGGGCCCTCGACCCGGCTCGGGACGCCGAATACCCGGCCGCGGCGGGAAAACGGGGGCCCGGGCACAGTCAGGGACGCCGAAGAACCCCGCCATGGCGGGAAAATCGGGCCCTGGGCGCCGCCGGGACGCCGATAACCCGGCCATGGCGGGAAAATTGGGCCCCTCGGCCCGGCCAGGACCCCAGGAACCCCGCCGTGGCCGGAAAATGAGGAGCACGAGCCGCCGCGCGTCGGAAAAGCCCGCCATGGCGGGAAAACCGGGCCAACGACCCGGCTCGGGACCCCGAAAACC
>NZ_BAABAB010000026.1:31782-81183 GCF_039537205.1 Microlunatus ginsengisoli
CGGCGCCAGGCGGGGACCCGGAAAAACCCCGCCACGGCTGGAAAGTCGGGCCCTCGGCGTCCCAGCCGCTGCCGCGAGGTCGGCGCTCAGCCGGCCAGGGTGGCGGAGACGAGTTCCTTGGCCGCGGACTGCACCTCGGCCAGGTGCTCGGCGCCGCGGAACGACTCGGCGTAGATCTTGTAGACGTCCTCGGTGCCCGAGGGCCGGGCGGCGAACCAGGCCGACTCGGTGGTCACCTTGAGGCCGCCGATCGCCGCGCCGTTACCGGGCGCCTTGGTCAGCTTGGCCGTGATCGGCTCGCCGGCCAGCTCGGTCGCGGTGACCGCGGACGGGTCCAGCTTGGCCAGCTTGGCCTTCTGCTCCCGGTTGGCCGGCGCGTCCACCCGGGCGTACGCGGGTGCGCCGTGCTGCTTGATCAGCTCGGCGTACAGCTCGCTCGGCGAGGATCCGGTGACGGCTTTGATCTCGCTGGCCAGCAGGGCCAGCAGGATGCCGTCCTTGTCGGTGGTCCAGGTGCTGCCGTCGAGGGCCAGGAACGATGCGCCGGCGGACTCCTCGCCGCCGAAGCCGATCTCGCCGCTGCGCAGGCCCGGCACGAACCACTTGAAGCCGACCGGCACCTCGACCAGCGTCCGGCCGAGGCTCTCGGCCACCCGGTCGATCATCGACGACGACACCAGGGTCTTGCCGATCGCGGCGTCGGCCCGCCAGCCGTCCCGGTGGGCGTACAGGTATTGGATCGCCACGGCCAGGTAGTGGTTCGGGTTCATCAGCCCCCAGTCCGGGGTGACGATGCCGTGCCGGTCGGAGTCGGCGTCGTTGCCGGTGGCAATCTCGTACTTGTCCTTGTTCGCGATCAGGCTGGCCATCGCGTTCGGCGAGCTGCAGTCCATCCGGATCTTGCCGTCGGTGTCCAGGGTCATGAACGACCACTGCGGATCGACCGTCTTGTTGACCACGGTGAGGTCGAGATCGAGGTATTCGGCGATGTATTCCCAGTACTGGACGCTCGCGCCGCCCATCGGGTCGGCGCCGATGTGTACGCCGGCCTCGCGGATCGCGTCCAGGTTCAAGGCGTTGGCGAGGTCGTCGCAATAGCGGCTGAGGTAGTCGAACCGGTTCAGCTCCGGCTCCACCTCGCGGAACCGCTTGCGCCGGATGTCGGAGCCGTCGGCGAGCAGCTGGTTGGCCCGGGCCGCGATCGCGCTGGTCGCGTCGGTGTCGGCGGGTCCGCCGTGCGGCGGGTTGTACTTGAAGCCGCCGTCCCGCGGCGGGTTGTGCGACGGGGTGACCACGATGCCGTCGGCGGTGTTGCCCTCGTGGCCGGGGTCGGCGTTGTGGACGACGATCGCCCGGGACACCGCCGGGGTCGGGGTGTAGTCGTTGTCGCCCTCGCTGCAGACCGTGACGCCGTTGGCGATCAGGACCTCGATCGCGGTGGTCCAGGCCGGCTGGGACAGGGCGTGGGTGTCCTTGCCGATGTAGAGCGGCCCGGTGATGCCCTGGGCGGCCCGGTACTCGACGATCGCCTGGGTGGTCGCGGCGATGTGGGCGTCGTTGAACGCCGTGTCCAGGCTGGAGCCGCGGTGGCCGGAAGTGCCGAACACCACCTGCTGGTCGGGATCGGTCGGATCCGGGGTGAGGTCGTAGTACGCGTTCAGCACCGCGTCGACATCGATCAGGTCCTCGGGTAGCGCCTTCTGTCCGGCGCGCGGGTGTGCCATGAGGGTCATTGTGCCGATACCCGGACGAGTTCGGATCTGGGGTCGGCTCCGCTGGACGGGGCGGCACCGGCTTGGCCGGTTTGGCAAGATGGTCCCTCGTGAGTACGTCGAGTTTCAACCGTCCCGGGGCGATCGACCTGTCCGGTCTGGCCGCGAAGGCCAAGGCGAGCCAGGCGGGCAGGCCGGGCGGGCCCGGAGCAAGCGGCGCGGCCGGCGGGGGCGGGGCGTCCGGACGTGGGACGTACGTCGTCGAGGCGACCGAGCAGAGCTTCGAGACCGAGGCGATCCGCAAGTCGCTGATCCACCCCGTCGTGGTCGAGCTGTACTCACCGCGGGTGAAGACCGGGCAGCAGCTGTCCGACGCGCTGATCGAGATCGCGAACGCGTCCGAGGGCAAGTTCCTGCTCGTCCGGCTGAACGTCGACAGCGCGCCCTCGATCGTGCAGGCGCTGCAACTGCAGGCCGTGCCGACGGTGATCGCGCTGATCGGCGGCCAGCTGGCACCGCTGTTCCAGGGGGTGCTGGCCAAGGCCGAGGTGCAGCAGGCGATCGACAGCGTGATCAAGGCGGCGGTGGCCAGCGGACTGGTCGGCCGGGCGGAGCCGGTCGCCGGCACCGGGCCGGATCCCGACGGGCCGGCCGAGGACGAGGAGCCGGTCGCCGATCCGCGGTTCGCGGCGGCCGACGAGGCGCTGGAGCGCGGCGATTTCGCGGCGGCCGTGACCGAGTTCGAGAAGCTGCTGCAGGCCGACCCGAACGACACCGAGGCCAAGCTCGGCAAGGCCCAGGCCGGCCTGCTGGCCCGGACCGTCGCGCTGGATCCGGCGGCGGCGATCGCCGCCGGTGACGCGGCCGGTGCTTCGTTGGAGGCGCGGCTGGCAGCGGCCGACGTCGAGGTCGTGCTGGGCACGCCGGAGGCGGCGTTCGCCCGGTTGATCGCGGTCATCCGCGGCACCGCAGGCGCCGATCGCGACACCGTCCGCACCCGGCTGCTGGAGCTGTTCGAGACCGTCGGTCCCAACGACCCGCGGGTGCTCAAGGCGCGCCGCGATCTGATGGCGGCCCTGTTCTGACCTGACGCCGGAGGGGCCGCGGAGCCGACCCACGACGTCAGTCGACGGCGAATCCCTGCTCGCCGACCGGGTCCTCGGCCACGACCTCCACGCCGGTGACGTAGGTGTGGCCGGGTCCGGTGCGGGTCCACTCGATCATCTGCTCCACCGCGTCGGGCTCGCCCTCGAAGACGGCGTCCACCCGCTCGTCGTCCCGGCTGAGCGCCCAGCCCCGCACACCGAGCCGTTCCGCCTCGCGGAGATAGCTCTGCTTGAACGTGGGGTGTTTGACTCTGCCGGTCACGACGAGGCGGCGCCTGATCACGTCTTCATGATGCCCGAGCGGTCGGCGCCGGGCCAGTGCTCAGATCAGCCGGCGTTCGCGCGCGACCCGGACGGCCTCAGCGCGCGAGGAGGCGCCCAGCTTGCGATAGACGCTCTTGGCGTGCGTCTTCGCGGTGTTCGGCGAGATGTACAGCGCAGCGGCGATCTCGGAGAGGCTGAGCACGGAGTCGAGCCTGGACAGCAGCTCGGTCTCCCGCCCGGTGAGCGGCTCGCCGTCCTCCGTCGGATGGTCGGACCGGATCGACCGCCGGATCTGGTCGGCGCGCGCGGCCATCGCCGTCATCCCCTCGTCGAAGCCGGCCATCGCTCGGAGGGCCTCCGCCAACAGCGTCCGGGCCAGCGGCAGGTCGGCCAGCAGGACCGCGGTGCGGCTCATCGCCAGCAGGTGGTGCACGAGCGGCCAGGGGCTGAGCCCGGGGATCCGCCGGCGCAGCGCGAGGCCGAACTCCATCGTTGCCAGCGCCTGTTCCGGTTGGCCGGCGTCGGCCTGCACCTGACCCATCGCCGTGTACGCCAGCGAGACGGCTGGCATCGCCGACATGCTTCGCTCCTGGACGATCTCCATCGACGCCTGGGCGGAGGCCCGGGCACGCTCGGGCCGGCCGAGCTCGCTGAAGGACAGCGCCAGCAGCGCGAAGGCCTGGATCCGGACCACCGACGAGCCTCGCACGTTGTGGCCGGCCTTGCCGAGCACGTCCACGGCTTCCTCCAGGCTGCCCGTGACGTAGAGGGCGTGCCCCAGCGCGCTGTTGGCGAGCGCGTGCCACGGTGTCGTGTCGTCGATCTCCAGCGCCGCAGCGCGCCGGGCGGCGGCCAGCATCGGCGCGGGTCCGCGATAGCCGAACTGACCGCGCAGCATGGCGAGCACGGCGTCTGTGGAGTGAGCTCCGTCGGGCAGCGTGGTCGCCGGGCCGGAGGGATCCAGTCGATCGAGCCCGGCGAGTCGATCCAGCTGGGTGAGCCGGCGGTCCAGCTCGACCGGGACACCGGTCACCGCCGCGACCCAGGCCGCCGTCACGACCGTCGAGCGATGGTCATCGGCACCGGCGGCGACGATGTCGCGGACCCACCGCTGCGCCTCCGAGACCAGACCGGCGTCGTAGTAGGACAGCCAGTTCCGCTGGGCCATTCGGGCCGCCGCCTCGACCATCCCCGCGGCGAGCGCATGGTCGACCGCCGCTCCGATCTGGCCGGCCGCCTCCAGCCACTCCGCCGCCCGGCCGTGCAGGACGATCATTCGCTCCGGCTGCTCGGCCTCCAGCAGACTGCGCGCGACGGCCCGGAAGAGGTGGTGGAAACGGAACCAGCCCGACTCCGCGTCGAGCGGCACGATGAAGAGATTCGTCGTCGCCAGGTCGCGCAGCATCGCCGCGCCATCGGTGCGACCGGTCAGCCGATCGCACAGGGGCGCGCAGAACTCGTCCAGGATCGCCGCGGCGAGGATGAAGTCGCGGACCTCCGCGCTCTGCTGGCTCAGCACCTCCTCGATCAGGTAGTCACCGATGTAGCGGTTGGTGCCGGCAAAGCTCCTGACGAACTCGGTCGGGTCAGGCCAGCCGGCGGCGGTGAGAGCGGCCAGATAGAGACCGGCCGGCCAGCCCTCGCAGCGGTCGAGCAGCTGGCGGACGACCGGCTGGGAGAGCCCGAGACCTTCGGCGGCCAGCAGCCGCGATGCCTCGTCGAGGGTGAACGCGAGGTCGGCGGCGCGTATCTCCGGCGGCTCCCGGGCAGCCCGGGCGCTCCCCAGCCGCAGGCTCGGATCCGCGCGAGCGATCAGGACCACGTGCGCGCAGGCGGGCAGCCGCTGCAGGAGTGCCTCGACCTGGGTCAGGCATGCGCGCGAACGGATCCGATCGAAGTCGTCGATGACCACGGTGACGTCGCCGGCCGACATCGCGCCCGCCAGCGGGGACACCACCTGGTTCTCGATGTCGTCCTGGCCCGCCGCCACGAAGGAGGGGACGTCCCGGGCGACCGCGAAGCCGATCTCCGCCAGCGCGGTCGCGACGAGGGTCCAGAGCCGGACCGGCTCGTCGTCGGTGCCGTCCGGGGTCACCCAGGCGACCGCTCGGCCGCGGCCCGACGAGGCCAACCACTGCGACACCGCGGTCGTCTTGCCGTAGCCGGCCGGTGCGGATACCAGCACGACGGGCAGTCCGGCCGCGCGCTCGAGCTGGTCGATGAGCCGCGCGCGGACCACCGAGCCCATCCGGACCTGGGGCGGGCGCAGCTTGGCGTCCAGCAGCGCGTGCGCCGGCCGGCGTAACGGGTCTGCGACGACGGGCGGTTGCTCCGGCGGCGACGGATCGGGGGTGTCGATCCACCCATTGTGGGTGAGGTCGCGTACGGTCACGGTGCGACAGGCTGGGACGTCCCCGGCATCAGGTGATCACGAGAAGGAGTGCAGATGGCGATCGACACCTTCATGGTGTACGTCGGCGTGTACGCAGACGTCGAGCAGGCGAAGGCGGACTACGAGCTGGTCAAGGACCTCCACGTGAAGGCCGGCCTGATCGATGCGTACGACGCGGCCGTGATCGAGCGCCGAGCCGACGGCAAGGTCAAGATCGTGAGCAAGCACGAGACCCCGACCCGGGTCGGCGGGGTGCTCGGCGGCGGTGTCGGCCTGGCCACCGGACTGGTGGTCGCGCTGTTCCCGTTCGCGGCCATCGGCGGGGGCCTGCTGGCCGCGACCGCGGCGGGCGGAACGGTGCTCGGTGCGGTGGCCGGGCATGCCGCTGCCGGCATGAGCCGGGGCGACCTCAAGGAGCTGGGCGAGTCCCTGGACGCCGGGCAGGCCGGCCTCGTGGTGGTCGGCGTCTCGGACATGGGGGCGAAGATCGAGCGCGAGATGAAGCGGGCCGAGAAGATCGAGAAGACCCAGATCGAGGCCGATGTCGACGCGATCGAGCGTGATGCGGCCGACGCAGGAGCAGCGGGCTGAGCCGTCGGCCGGGCCGGAGCGGGGTGGCCGCGGGTGAGCGTCCCCAAGGGGCATCGCGATCCGTCTGCTCCGCGCCGGCCCGGTCCCGGCCTGGTTCCACTGATCGGGCAGCTGCGCTCCTACGAGCGCTCCTGGCTGCGCGGTGACCTGGTCGCCGGCATCGCCGTCGCCGCCCTGATCATCCCGAAGAACCTCGGCTACGCCGGGATCGCCGGCATCCCGCTGCAGAACGGGTTGTACGCGGCTGCAGCCGGGGCGATCCTGTACGCGATCTTCGGCAGCTGTCGACAGATCTCGATGGGACCGAGCTCTGGCCTGGCCGCCGTCGCGGCCAGTGCCGTCTTCGCCGCGTCGATCACCGACGGGAACGCCGTCGCCGCCTTCGTCGCCGGCATCACCTTGCTGTCGGGCATCTTGTTCCTGGTCCTGGCCGTCGCCCGGATGGGATGGATCGCCCAGTTCCTGTCCCGCGCGGTGGTGACGGGCTTCCTGTTCGGAGCCGCGATCGACGTCGTCATCGGCGAGCTGCCCAAGCTGACCGGAACCGAGGCGGACGGCTCGAACTCCATCTGGGAGCTGTTCTCCTGGGTGGCCGGGCTGCCGGACACCCACCGAACGACCCTGCTGGTCGGCGCGGCGTCCCTGGTCGTCGTCTTCGGACTCCGCGTGGTCGCGCCGAAGGTCCCCGGTGCGCTGGTCTTGGTGGTCGGCGGCCTGCTCGCGAACTGGCTGCTCGATCTCGGCAACCGGGGCGTGGCGCTCGTCGGCGACATTCCGAGCGGGTTGCCACGCCTG
Source organism: Microlunatus ginsengisoli (assembly GCF_039537205.1). Classification (NCBI taxonomy): domain Bacteria; kingdom Bacillati; phylum Actinomycetota; class Actinomycetes; order Propionibacteriales; family Propionibacteriaceae; genus Microlunatus; species Microlunatus ginsengisoli. Next base: position 38,643 of record NZ_BAABAB010000026.1, read on the forward strand.
GTCGTGCCCGATTCCCGGCTGCTCGCCGAGCACGCCGGAACCGCGGCTACCGCGGCACTGGCACTGGTGATGATCGGGTTCTCGCAGACCGCCGGCGACGCACGGGCGTTCGCGGCGAAGCACCGATACCAGATCGACATCAACCAGGAGTCGGTCGCACAGGCGCTCGCCAACGGTGGCGCCGGACTGTTCCAGGGGATGCCGGTGTCGACCAGCCTCTCGGCGAGCTCGCTGAACGACCACGCGGGCGCTCGAACCGGCGTCGCCTCGATCGTCTCCGGGGTGACGGTGCTGCTGACCCTGGTGTTCCTGGCTCCGCTGTTCGCCGGTCTGCCCAAGCCGGTGCTCGCGGCACTGATCATCGAGGCGGTGGTGATGGGGATGATGGACGTCCCCGAGCTCCGCCGGCTCGCCCGGGTTCAGCGGTTCGACTTCGCCATCGCGGTGCTGGCGGTCGTTGCGACGCTGCTGGTCGGGGTGCTGGCCGGCGTGGTGATCGGCATCGGTCTGTCACTGCTCTGGCTGATCGCGGTCACCACCCATCCACACCTCCCGCTGCTGGGTCGAGAGCCGGGCACGCAGGCCTATCGCGATCTCGCCGCGCATCCCGGTGACGAGGAGATCGAGGGGGTCGCGGTCGTCCGGGTGGACGGCGGCGTCTTCTTCGCGACCGCGGACGCGGTCGAGGACCGGATCCGGGACCTGATCCAGGAACGCCCCGGCCTCGGACTGCTGGTGCTGGACGCCGCGGGGGTCAACCTCGTGGACGCGCAGGGCTCGGCGGAGTTTCGGGAACTCGTCCGGCTGGCCGGCGAGGCGCGGGTCGAGTTCCGGGTCGCGCGGCTGAAGCCCGCCGTCGCGGCCGTGCTCGAGCGGGACGGGGTGCTCGACGTCATCGGCCGGGACCACGTGCATACGAACGTGCATCAGGCGGTGGAGGCCGGCGTACGGCGTCGGGAGGGCCGGGCCACGGAAGCTTGACCCGGGCGGCCAGGCGGCCCGCGGCGACGCCGACGGCGGCACCGACGGCGACGCCGACCGCCACGTCGCCGGGGAAGTGGACGCCGGTGTAGACCCGCGAGAAGGCCACGGTTCCCGCGGCCAGCCGAAGGGGGAGCCGCAGCGCCGGCACGAGGTGGCCGACCGACATCGCGAACGCTGCCGCGGAGGCGGAGTGTCCCGAGGGGAACGACGTGGAGCCCGGCATGTCGACCCAGCGACTCTCCGGGACGCCGAGGCCGATCCGGTCGGGACGCACGCGCCGGCGGGCGCGCTTCATCGGTTGATTGACGACGAACGAGGTCGCGCCGATGGCGAGGACCCCGGTGATCGCCGCCCGCCGGCCGCGTCGACCGCCGAAGGCGGCGAGCGCGGCCGCGGTCAGGAACCACGGCTTGGAGTGGTTCGCGAAGTCCGAGATCAGTTGAAGCGGACGATCCAGCGCGGGTGTCGAGGTGTCCGCCACCAACCGGTAGACGGCGTGGTCGGCCCGCCGGAGCCGGTCGAGCAGCATCGTCATGATGTCATTTTCCGTTCTCCCGCCCGGCTGCCCGCGCGCCGAATGCGATCTGCCAGAGCCCGGCGACCGTGGCAGCGTTGCCGGCCGGGCGCCGAGAGGTCGAGCCCCGCAGCGCAGCCGCGCGCAACGGAAGGCGCACCGTCAGCGCGCCCGGCCGGCTGACGAAACGCAGCGGTGGTTCCAGCACCAGGGCCTCGCCGTCCACGCCGACCTCCACCGGCTCGCTCGAGCGGACCTCGAGCTGCCGCGCCGACCACTCCCGCCAGCCCTCGAACCGGGACAGCCGTCCGCTGAGCTCGAGCGCTGTCAATCGCTCGGCCTCGGCCGCCGAGGCAACGGTCAGGGCGACGACGCCCAGGATGCCGCCGTCGAGCCGCTGGCGGGTGGCGCCACCGCCCAGCTGGCCGATCCGATACGGGTTGTTCGAGACCAGCAGCAACTGGCCCGGGGCCACGTGCTCGCCGCCGGGCAGGGTGACCTCGAGCGTGGGCGGGGCAGCGCCGGGGCCGATCAGGTCGGGCAGCATGGCAGCCGCCGTCTGGAGCTTCGCGTCCCGATAGTCGGTGGACTGGACGACCTTCGCGTACACCCCCATCGCCGCGTTGTTGACGAAGGTTCGGCCGTTCACTTCGGCCAGGTCGACGACGACGTCGGCGCCGTCGCGAAACGCGTCCAGGGCCGCCGGTACGTCTTGGCGGTCGATCCCCAAGTCGAGGGCGAAGTGGTTGCGGGTTCCGGCGGGCACGACCACGAACGGGATTCCGGCGCGGCTGGCCAGCGAGGCGACCAGGGCCTGCGAGCCGTCCCCGCCCGCCATCCCGATCAGGTCGGCGCCACCGGCGATCGCGTCCTCGGCCAGCTCGCGCAGGTCGTCCTCCGGCGCGAGCACGATGGGTTCCACGCCCAGCGCGCGGCAGCGTTCCGCCAGGCCGAACCGGATCGCCTTGCCCCCGCCCGACTTGGGATTCATCAGCAGGACGGGACGGCTGGCCGGTGGCGCGGCCGTGACCGGCAGCGGCCCGTCCGAGTGCAGTGCGTAACGCGCTGCCGCTACCGAGATGCCGGCCAGCACGAGGCCGACGATCAGCACCCGCACGGTGTCGCTGTGCACCATCACCACGACGAAGCCGGCCAGCGCCGCGGCGCCGACGACCGCTGCGATCGCCCGGATCGCGCCCCGCCTGGTCATCACGTACCAGGCGGCGACGACCAGCACCGACAGCGTCAGCACCCCGGAGGCCAGCACCTCCCAGCGCTGCAGCACCGACAGCGCGACGTAGCCGATCGCGATGATCAGCGTCGCCAGGGCGAGGATCGCTGCGATCCGGCGGCTCGGCTTCACTCGCGCGGACCGACCGGTGCTCACCGCTCGCCCTGCGGTGACTGCCAGGTCGCCCCTGTCTGTCGAACGTAGGCGGCGACCGCGTCGTCGAGGGTCGGGTAGAAGTGACCGGGGTCGATGGTCGCGGTGAGTTCGTACCGCTCGATCTTGTCGCGGACGGGGTCCTTGAGCTCGGCGAAGACGAGGGAGATGCCGCGCTCGTTCAGCCAGCCGTCGAGCTCCTCGAGCATGTCGGCGGCGGTGGTGTCCACGTCGGTGACCGGCTCGGCGGCGATCACGACCCAGGTCAGCCGCTCGTCGGTGGTCGCGAGGTCGCGGACGGCCTCGGAGAAGGTCCGGGCGTTCGCGAAGATCAACGGCGCGTCGAAGCGATAGACGACCAGACCCGGCAGCCGTTCCGCATCGGGATAGCGCCGAGTGTCGTGCAGTCCGGACACGCCGGGCGCGCGGCCGAGCTCGGCCGCGTGCGGCCACCACGTCCGCCGGAAGACGTTCAGGATGGACAGGGCGATCGCGAGCGCGATGCCGGGCAGCACCCCGAGCAGCGCGACACCCAGCAAGGCGACGATCGAGAGCAGGAACTCCGCCCGGCGCTGCTGCCAGAGCCGCCTGGTGCCGGCGATGTCGGCCAGTGACAAGGCGGCCGCGACGACGATCGCGCCGAGCGTCGGCTGGGGCACGTACTGCATCAGGCCGGTCGCGAAGAGCAGCACGACGGTGATCACCACCGCACCCACCAGGCCGGTGACTTGCGACTTCGAGCCGGCCTGGTCGGCCACGGCGGTCCGCGAGCCGCTGGTGCTGACCGGGAATCCCTGGAACAGTCCGGCGGCGATGTTGGCCGCGCCGATGCCGATCATCTCCTGGTTGCCGTGCACCTGCTCACCGCGTCGGGCGGCGAAGGCCGACGCCGTCGACATGGTGTCGGCGAGGGCGACGACCGCGATGCCGATCGCCCCGAGTGCGAGCACCGGCAGGTCCGACCAGCGCACGATCGGCACCGTGAACGGCGGAAAGCCCTGCGGCAGTACGCCGATGGTGTCCAGTCCCTGATCCTGCAGGTCGAACGCGTTCACCGCGATCGACGCGAGCACGACGACGATCAGCACGCTGGGCAGTTTGGGCAGCAGGCGGTTCAGCAGCAGGATGCCGGCCAGACACGCGAAGCCCATCACCGCGGCGGTGGGATTGACCATCCCGGCGACGATGCCGCTGAAGACGGCACCCATCTCGCGCAGCAGGCCGTCGGCGTCGACCGAGAACCCGAGCAGCTTGGGCAGCTGACCGACGATGATGGTCAGCGCGAGGCCGTTCATGTAGCCGATCTGGGTCGGCTTGGAGAGCAGGTCGGCGATGAAGCCGAACTTGGCCAGCCCGGCGACGACCATGATCACCCCGACCAGAATCGCCAGCAGCGACGCGAGCACGATGGCCCGGGCCGGATCTCCGTCGGCCAGCAGCAGCGGTGCGATGGTCGCGGCGATCATCGAGCCGAGAGCCGAGTCGGGACCGAGCACCAGCACCCGGGACGGTCCGAAGATGGCGTAGCCGATCAGGCACAGGATCGAGGTGTACAGGCCGGTCACCGGCGGCAGGCCGGCGAGCTCGGCGTAGGCCATGCCCTGCGGCACGAGGAGGGCGGACAGCACCAGTCCGGCGACGATGTCGCGACCAAGCCAGGCGCGCTGATAGTTGGTGACGAGTGCGATGCCGGGCACCAACGACTGCCATCCGGCGCGCTCTGCGCGCGGGTGGGCGTCCGCGGTGCTCACGCGGTCCTTCCGCTCACCGTCGCAGGCTATCCGGCGGCCGTGTTGGTCGAATCGCCCGATCCGGGTGAGGGTCGGCACCGGCGACCGACGACGTCGATCAGCCCGTCTGGCCGGACCCGCCACCGGATCCGATCCGCCCAGACCCCCTTGGCGGCCGCGGAATGGTCCTTCACCCGATCAGGGTGACCCGCCGGCTCTGCCCGCCTCACTAGGCTCTCCGACGACCTCAGTAGGAAAGTGGTGACTCATGTCAGACCAGAAAATGCAGATGGCGGCGCCGTGGGCGCACGGCGTCACCGTCTTCGCCGGAGTGATCTTGATCGTCGGCGGCGGGTTCCAGGCCTTCGAGGCGCTGGCCGCGATCGTGCACGACAAGTATCTCGTCGTGCTGCCGAACTACATCTACGCCTTCGACCTCACCACCTGGGGTTGGATCCATCTGATCTTGGGGCTGGCGCTCGTGCTGGTCGGAATCTGTCTGTTGATGGGCCAGGGCTGGGCCCACATCGCGGGCATCGTGCTGGCGGGCCTGTCGGCGATCGTCAACTTCATGTGGCTGCCGTACTCACCGCTGTGGGCGATCATCGTGATCGCGATCGACGTCCTGGTCATCTGGGCGCTGATCTCCTCCCGCCGGTCGGGGAAGACGGCCTGAGCGCGGGCCCCCGGCAGGAGCGCGCCCGGGATGACTACGCCCACACTGGAGGGATCGACGGCGGACGGCCGGGCTAGCGCCGCGTATGCCCGGTCGGCCGCCGAGGTCCTCGAGGAGGCCGGCTCCGACGGCCAGCACGGGTTGGCCGAGGACGAGGCTGCCCGACGACTGACGACGTACGGCTCGAACGAGATCTCCGGCGAGAAGCCACCGTCGATCGTCGCGGTGGCGCTCGGCCAGCTTCGCGACCCGATGAACCTCATGCTGCTCGCCGTGACCGTGGTGAGCCTGCTCATCGGTGAGATCTCGACGGCCGTCATCGTGCTGGGGCTGATCGTGCTCAACATCGTGCTGGGGACGCGCCAGGAGCTGAAGGCGCGGGCCAGCGTCGACGCCCTGGCGAAGCTCCAGGTGCCGCAGGCACGCGTCGTCCGCGACGGGCGGCTGAGGATGCTCCCGGCGACCGGGATCGTGCCCGGCGACATCGTCGAGGTCGAGGCAGGCGACATCGTTCCCGCGGACGGCCGGATCCTGCGGTCGGCGACGCTGGAGACCCAGGAAGCGGCCCTGACCGGGGAGAGCGCGCCGATTCCCAAGGACAGCAACGTGCTCGCCTCCGACGACGTGGGACTCGGCGACCAGTCGAACATGCTGTTCCAGAACACGTCGGTCACCCGGGGAACCGGATCGATGGTCGTCACCGCAACCGGCATGCAGACCCAGATGGGTCAGATCGCCACCATGCTGACGAAGGTGACCAGGACGCGCTCACCACTCCAGAAGGAACTGGACGCGCTGACCAAGATCCTGGGCCTGATCGCCTGGGGCGCGGTCGCGGTGATCATCATCGTCGGCGTCGTCCGGGGGATACCGGTGCAGGAGGTTCTCCTGCTCGGCACCGCGATGGCCATCTCGGCCATCCCGACCGGTCTGCCCGCGTTCGTGTCCGGTCTGCTGTCGATGGGCGCGAAGCAGCTTGCCGAGGCGAAGGCCGTGGTCAAGAACCTGGCCGACGTCGAGACCCTCGGTGCGACCAGCGCGATCAACACCGACAAGACCGGCACGCTGACCATGAACGAGATGATGGTCTCGACGCTGTACGCCGGCGGCTCCTGGTTCGCGGTCACCGGGGAGGGCTACGCGAAGACCGGGGCGATCACCGCCGTTGCCGGCGCGCCGGTTCCTGACTTCACCCGGCTCGGCCTCGGGCTTGCGCTGGACACCGACGCCGTGGTCGGCGACGACGGTTCGGTGGTGGGCGATCCGACCGAGGCCGCCCTGGTCGTGCTCGCCGCGAAGCTCGGTGTCGACGTCGAGTCGACCCGCCGGGCCTACCCGCGGCTGGCCGAGGTGCCGTTCGACTCCGACTACAAGTTCATGGCGACGTTCCACCGGATCGCCCTGGACGGTGCCGAGCATGTGGTCGCGCTGGTCAAGGGCGCGCCGGACGTCGTGCTGGCGCGCTGCACCATGTCCGGCGGCCCACTCAGCGGGTCGCAGGTTCAGATCAGCGAGGCCGGACCGGGGATCGACGCGGCGAATCAGGAGATGGGCGAGCGCGGCCTGCGCGTGCTCGCGTTCGCGATCCGGTTGATCGAGAGTGCCGACGACCTCGCCGCCATGACCACCGATCCGATGTCGCTGATCCATGATCTCGCCTTCGCCGGGATGGCCGGGATCATCGACCCGTTGCGGGTCGAGGCGAAGGGAGCGGTCCGGGTGGCGCTGTCGGCCGGCATCGACGTTCGCATGATCACGGGCGACCACGCCGTCACCGCTCAGGCGATCGGTGCCGAGCTGGGCCTCGGCCCAGGCGCGATCAGCGGGGCCGAACTGCGGAAGCTGTCCGATCAGGAGCTGACCGGGCGGCTGCCACAGTTGCACGTCTTCGGTCGGGTCTCGCCGGAGGACAAGCTCCGGCTCGCCCGGACCATGCAGGCGCAGGGCCTGATCGTCGCGATGACCGGGGACGCGGTCAACGACGCCGCCGCGTTGAAGCAGGCCGACATCGGTGTGGCCATGGGCAGCGGCAGCGAGGTGACCAAACAGGCCGCCCGGATGATCCTCACCGACGACAACTTCGGCACGCTGGTGCACGCGGTCGAGATCGGGCGCCGGGTCTACGACAAGATCGTCTCCTATGTCCGCTACCAGATGACTCAGCTGCTGTCGCTGATCATGCTGTTCCTGGCGGCGACCGCCTTCGACATCAACGACGGCGTCGCGCTGACACCACCGATGGTGTTGTACCTGTTGTTCTTCGCCACCGCCGTCGGTGTCGCGATCATCGCCGTCGATCCGGGCGACCCCGACGTGATGCAACGCCCGCCACGCGATCCGAAGCTGGCGATCACCAATCGGAACGCGGTGATCATGTGGCTCTGCTATGCGGCCGTGCTGTTCCTGGCCGCCCTGGTTCCGCTGATCGCGGGCCCCGACCGGCCGAGCACGGACCAGCCGAGCATCTCGCTGACCATGACCTTCGTCGTGATGGGCCTGGGGACCGTGTTCAACGCGATCGTGAACCGGCGCGACCCGGCCAGCGGGCTGACCGCGCCGATCCTCAAGGCGCTCGCGATCGGCCTGATCCCGGTCGCGATGCTGATGCTCGGGACCCAGTTGCCTACTCTCCAGCGTGCACTGCTCACCACGACGCTCACTCCGCGCCAGTGGCTGGTCTGCACGGCGCTGGCGGCGGCGCTCCCGGTCGCGGTGGAGGTCGGCAAGGCGATCCGGCGGCGCCGGGCCTCCTCGACGGTGCCGAGCGACGTCGCCCATGCGGTGAGCCCGGAGCGGGCGCTGGCCGGCAGCCGCTGATCCGGGTCAGACCCCGGACTCGACAGGGATCCGGCCGTCCGCCGCCGCCTCGGTGAGCAACCCGAAGTCGTGCTCGTTCTTGTCGGCGTACGCGGCGGAGAACTCCGCGATCGCCTGCTCGAACGTGCCCTTGGAGCCGAGGTACGCCGCCACCGCCAGCCGATCGCCGGAGCGTGAGTGGGCGCGGGCCAGCGTCCAGGCGCAGTACTCGGCGTAGGCAGTCAGTCCCTCCGGGTCCAAGGTGTCGACCACCAGGGACCCCTTCCAGTCGCGCAGCTGCCGCAGGTAGTAGTCCGGGGCGACCCGGCGCCGGGAGTGGTGCCAGCCGAGCAGGACATCGCCGTACGCCTGCATCATCCGCTGGCCCTCGACCACGCGCTCGCCGTGGCTGCGGAACTCGGTCGGGGCGGTGTATGCCTCCAGCACCGAGCTGGTCGCCTCCTTGGCCTGCAGGATCAGTGGATCTTGATCGTCGACGCCGCGCAGCAGCACGATCCAGGCCCGGGTGCCCACACTGCCGACCCCGACGACCTTCCGTGCGATGTCGACGAAGGTGTACTGCTCGATCAGGTGACGCCGGTCGCGGACCAGGCTGCGGGCGTACTCCGAGAGCAGCCGGGACATCCACTCCTCGAGCTTGTCCGTCGCGACGCCGGGAAGATCGAGCTCGCGCGCGGGGACGACCAAGGGGGGGTCGCTGACGAAGCGCAGGCCACCGTGAACCGTCTCGGTCAGGCTCTTCAACGATCCGAGATGATCTCGTCCGTAGGCCTTGTCCAGCGATCGCCGCACCGTCCGCCTCGACTGCTTGGACCGGATCGCGCGCAGGCCGGGCAGCCCCGGCTGCACCGCCTGGTGGGCATACCAGACCGCCAGGTTCGACATGGCGGCGAACTCGCGCACCGCGGTGCGGTACGCACGCGTCGCCGTGACCACCACGCCACGCCGTTGCTTGGTGCTGAAGCCGTTGTTGCGGCCGGCGATCTCCAGGCTGGCGGCGAGTCTCTTCACGTCCCACTCGAACGGGCCGGGGTGGGTCTCGTCGAAGTCGTTGAGGTCGAACACCAGACGTCGCTCCGGCGACGCGAAGACCCCGAAGTTGCTGAGGTGCGCGTCGCCGCACAACTGGGTGGTGAGCTCGGTCCGCGGCCCACGGCTGAGGTCGTCTGCCATGATCAGCGCCGCGCCCCGATAGAAGGTGAACGGGGAGACGAGCATCCTGCCGTAGCGGACCGGTACCAGCTCGGGCACCCGGGTCGTCGACTGCCCGATCAGCAGTCCGATCGGATCCTGCTCGGAGTCGGCGCGAACGAGCTCGGCGTGGGCGTCGAGCGGCACGCTCGCGCGCGCCGACTTCCCGCTCTTCCATCGCTCTTCTCTGGTTCGAGGTCTCGGCGCGGCAATCATGATCTTGGACTAGCACCGCTCGGCCGGCCCGTCCAGCCGCCGCGGACAGCGTCGGGTTTCTCGTGGCGATCTTCACCCGAGCCGGGTGACGCCTCGGACGTCCGTCCGAGCGGTGGACGGACCGTCCCGGATCGGTCAGCCGCGTCCCGGATCGTCAGCAGAGCCCGAGCGCGCGGCCGCGTCGGAACGCCTCCGAGCGGCGGGAGACGTCCAGCTTGCGATAGAGCGACTTCAGGTGGGTCTTCACCGTGTTGGTCGACAAGAACAGGTCGGCGGCTATCTCGTCGTTGGTGCTCAGCGAGCCGAGGCGTTGCAGGATCTCCAGCTCCCGATCGCTGAGACCGACGTCCGCGTCGCCGGCTCTGGTCGCGGACGCGACCGCGGCCCGTTCCCGACTCGACCTGATCGAGGCCAGGAACGCGCCGTGCAGCTGCAGCAACGTCGAGTCGGTGGTCACGGCCACATGTAGCCAGCCCTTGGCCCACGCGATCGGCGTCCTGATCTGCTCGCGGCCCGCGTTGCGCAGAGCGCGGTCGATCAGGCCACGCTGCCGCCGGCCGTCGCCACGGGACTGGGCGAGCCGTGCCTCGATCAGCTCGAACTGGATCTCGCCGATCATGGACAGGGCTTCGACCGGGCGGGTACGCAGGGCGCTGCTCACTGCCGCGAGATCACCGAGGTCCAACCACGCTCGGGCCTGCAGCGCGGTTCCCTCCGCCGACGGATGCTCGTCGTCGTGCAGCAGCCGGAGCGCCTCCGCGGGCTGACCCAGATCCAGCTCGGTCTCGGCCCTGGCCAGGCGGAGCTGGCGGGCGAACCACCCCGTTCGGGCCACCGTGTGGTCGAGCGGGACGACGTCGCGGCTGATCCGCGGGTCGTCCACCGCCGCAGCAAGGCGAACCCCGGTCAGCCACGTCGCCGCGGCCACGCCTGGATCCGACCCACCGTCGGTCCGCCCGACGACTGCCTCGAGCCGCTGGCGAGCCTCGTCGAACTCGCCTCGGATCGCCTGGGCGAGGATCGTCGCGAGCTGGGCATGCACCACACCCGTCTCGGAACTGTCCGCCGAGCGATCGGTGAGCACCTGACGGGCGTGCCGGGTGCCCCGGGTGAGCTCGCCGCGCAGCGTTTCCAGCCAGGCGCGCTGACCCAGGCACGATGCCGCGGCCGCCTGGGCGGCAGTGCTCGACGACGGCACGGACCGGGACCGGAGGCTCCGTGCACCACGATGGAAGGCGACGTCGGCTCGTTCCGGGCTTCCGCGCCACAACAGGAAGGCGCCGAGATGGGAGTGCACGAACGGAACCAGCTCGGGCGCCGCCGCACGCAGGCTCAGCGACAGCTCCGATAGTTGTGTCCAGGCACGCTCGGCGTCCCGCAGACCTGCCGCCGCGTCTCCGCGGCAGCGTGCCAGCACCATCCGGAGCAAGGTCGCGGTGATCCGGTCCGCCGGGCCACCGGGAGTCTCGGCCGCACGATCCAGAGCGTCGGCGGCGGTCTCGAGCCAGCCCTCGTCGACCGCGACAGCGGCGGCGACGAGGGGTTCGGCCGCGGCCAGCGCCGACCTGACATCCGCGGGGCGAAGCTCGGGTGGCGTTCCCGCCGTCAGCCAGCGTGGCACGGCCAGCGTCTCCACGAGCCGGCGTGCGGCCCAGGCCCATTGCCCGGCGTCGACGGCGACCCGGATCGCGAGGTCCGTCTCGCCCTGCTCGTCGAGCCAGCGGGCCGCGCGAGTGGCGACACTGACGGTGAGCTCGGCGTCTCGGCCGAGCCGACGGCGCAGGGTCCGGCGGAGCAGCGGATGACAGCAGAAGCACCCGTCGGCTCCCAGCTGGACGAATCCGTGTCGGTCGGCCGGGAGAGCCGTCGGCAGGTCGGCCGGCTCGGCTGTGACTGCCTGGGCCAGTTCGGTGCTCACCTGCTCGACGATGCTGGTCCGGATCAGCAGATCGAGTGCCGCCGCGCTCAACGTCGGCAGCACCGTCGCGTCGAGATACTCCGTGATCTCGCGCTCGGTCTCCCGCAGCGCGGCCTCGGTCGTCGGGCAGCGCTCCAGGGCCGATGCGGCGAACCGGACGCCGCACGCCCAGCCAGCGGTCGTCGCCTCGACGGCGTCGACGGTGCTGGCGGTCGCGTCCACGCCATGCCGGCGCAGGATCTCCTCGATCTCGTCCGGAGTCGCCGCCAACTCGTCGGCGGTGATCGACGGGGTGTTCCCGGCCACGCCGAGCCGTTGGAGATCGAGCTGAGGGCGGCGGGTGCAGAGCAGAACGAATCGCACGCTCGGATCGGTGTCGCGCATCAGCCGTTGGAGCTCGCCGTTCAGATGGTCCTCGATGCCGGCCGCCGCGACATCCAGGACCACCACGACACGGCTCGCCACCCCCGTACTCAGCTGTGCGCGGAGCGCAAGGTCTCGGGTCGCGCCGGGCCCGCGCCAGCGAAGATCCGGCCAGAGCAGCACGGTGCTGCCCGGCAGACCGTCGGCCCAGGTCGACACGAGCGACGTCTTGCCTGATCCGCTGGGAGCGGAGATCAGCACGAGCCGGGATGCGGCGACCGCAGCATGCAGCCGTTCGGTGAGCCGCGGCCGGTCGACCACCCAGTCGGGCGTGCGCGGACGCGCGGTCAGCGGCAGCGGCGCGCGTCGGGTCGCGCCCTTGGTTCGGAGCACGTGCGGAAGGACCTTTCTGGGGCGCTCGGTTCTGCTTCCATTGACGCGCGATCCGGACCGGCTTGTCATCGCCCCACGCCGAAGTCACCCGGGTGAGATGTACGGCGACCCCGCCGGAACTCAGAGCAGGTGCCGGCGTCGTGCCGCGGCCACCGCCTCCGGGCGCGAATGCACGCCGAGCTTGCGATACAGACCCGAGGTCAGCGTCTTGATCGTGTTGCGCGATACGAACAGCTGGGCGGCGATCTCGGCGAGACTTCCCGTCCCGGCCAGCTTCTCGAGCACCTCCAGCTCGCGCGGAGTCAGCGATTCGCCGAGCGTCGAACGCTCCAGATCGCGCGGAGAGATCACCGAGGCCGCTCGGGCGAGCCTCGTTCGCATCGCCGCCATGCTGTCGTCGGACCAGCTGCACAGGTCACGCGCCTCGGCCAGCAGCCGCTCCGCGCGCTCCCGGTGACCGACCCGCGCGGTGGCGCGAGACATGGCGATCAGGTGATGGATCAGTGGCCAGGGACTCAGGCCGGGCACCTGCCGGCGAATGCGCAGTCCTTCGTCGAAGATGTCGGTCGCCTCCTCCAGCCACCCGGCCGCCGCCCGGGCGGCGCCCAACGCGGTGTAGGCGAACACGGACTGCGGGGATGCTCGCAGGGCGTGGGCACGGACCAGGGCCATCGCCGCCTCGGCCTGCTCGGTGCTCGCGTCGAGGTCGCCGGACTCTGCCAGGCACAGCGAGAGCGTCCCGACCGCCAACACCCGGACCGTGACCGGTGCCTCGGACGCCGCGGCGGCGCTGGCCAGCCGCGCGGCCGACTGCCGGAGGTCGCCCACGACGTACGTCGCATGACCGAGTGCCGCCTGTGCGGCGGCATACCACGGGGTACGGTCGTCGTCCTCCAGCTCCGTCGCGCGCCGCGCCTCCGAGAGCATCACCGCCGGCCCGTCGAACCCGAACAGCCCGCGGATGAGGAGCAGGGCGGACCGCGCCGAGCGCGTGCCGTCGGGCAGCGGGGACGGGTCGGTGATCCGCTCCAGTGCGCTGAGCCGGCGGCGCAGCTCCGTCCGCTGACCGGTGAGCGCCGCCATCCAGGCCGCCGTGACCGTCACCACGGCCCCGTCGCTCATGCCCTGGTCCGCCAGCGTCGCCAGCCAGCCGAGAACGGTCGCGGATCGGCCCGCGTCGAAGTAGCGGAGCCAGTTGGCTTGGACCAGGTCCGCGGCCCGCTGAGTTGCGGATGCCGCCAGCGCGTGCTGGACCGCCTCGTCCACGCGGCCGTGGGCGGCGAACCACTCTGATCCGCGCAGGTGCAGGGTCGTCGACCGGCCGGAATCGCTGGCCGCGAGGGCACTGCGCGCGAAGGAGGCGAACAGGTGGTGGAAGCGATACCACTTTCCGGCGCCGTCGAGCGGGACGAGGAAGATGTTGGCCCGCTCGAGATCACGGATCAGGCGGAACGCCGCGTGGGTCTCGGTGACGTGGTCGCCCAGCGAGGCGGTGAACCGGTCGAACACCGACAGATCCAGGATGAAGGCGCGCAGCTCGGGTGTCTGGGCGTTCAGCACCTCCTCGCTGAGGTAGTCGGCGATGAAGCGGTTGTTGCCGCTGAGTTCGTGGACAAAGTCGTCGGGGTCCGCCCGGCCGGTCAGGGCCAGCACACTGAGGTGGACGGCCGCCGGCCAGCCCTCGGTGCGCCGCTCGAGCTCGGTCACCGATCCGTTCTCGAGGCGGATGTCCGCGGCTCGCAGCAGCGTCTCGACCTCGGCGGTGGTGAAGGCCAGATCGCGGAGCCGGATCTCGGCGAGCCGGGCGTCGACCCGCAGGCGGCCCAACCGCAGTGCCGGGTCCGATCGCGACGCCAGCACGAGATGGGCGTTGCTGGGCAGATGCTCGATCAGCTGATCCAGCTGGGCACAGCATTCCGACGATCGGATCACGTGGCAGTCGTCCAGCACGATCGAGATCGGATCCGGTCCGGCCGACAGCGCGTCGCACAGCCGCGGGATGACGCGGGAACTCAGGGCGGTCGAGTTCATGGCCACGAACTCGGCTGCGGGTGTGGCGTGCCAGCAGCCGATCCGCTCCAGCGCGGAGGCGATGTGAGTCCACAGCCGCGTCGGGTCGTTGTCACCGGCGTCGAGGGTGACCCACACGGTGTGGCCGGCCGTGTCCCGGCTGCAGAACCACTGCGCGATCAGGGTGCTCTTGCCGTAGCCGGCCGGCGCGGCGACCAGGGTCACGGGCATCTGGACGGCGTCGGAGAGCTGCTGCAGCAACCTGGGCCGGTCGATCCACTCGGTTCGTGGGGTGGGCGGCCGGAGCTTCGCCATCTCGACGGAACTGAGCGCGGGCATCACCGATGCATCTCGGCGTCCCCCCTCGGGCCGGGCCGGCCGGACTGGTGGGCGCGGGATCGCCGACCTCCTCGGACCTTCGCGTGATGATCGAGCCGAGCCGGCGGCCGGCTCGACAATCCACAATAGTCCGACCTCCCGCCGCGAGTCGTCTCCGGCTCGGCGCCGGTGGAATCGAGTCATCGGCCGCCCACGCCGGACCCGCAGCCGCCACCTGATCCGGGTGAGTCGCCGATCGGACTGATTGTGCCAGCATCGGCTGCGTGACGACCGGTGCGACGCCGCCGAGCGGCGACCTGACGAAGCACGACCGCAGGCTCGGAATCCTGCTGGCCATGGCCATGTTCGTGCTGGTGGTCGACACCTCGCTGATGAACGTGTCGATCTCGGCGGTCGTCCACGACCTCGGCACGACGGTGAGCGGGGTCCAGGCCACCATCGCGCTCGAGGCGCTGGTCTCGGCCGCGTTCATCCTGATCGGCAGCCGGGTCGGCGACTTCATCGGTCGCAAGAAGGCGTACGTCCTCGGCCTGTGCGGCTATGGCATCGGGGCGACCGCGATGATGCTCGCCCAGAGCCTGACCGCGGTCATCATCTTCTGGGCGATCATCGGCGGGCTCGGCGCCTCCCTGCTGTTGCCCGCCATGCAGTCGCTGATCCACGGGAACTTCTCCGGCACCGCGCAGAAGAAGGTCTATGCACTGGTCGGGGCTGCGGCCGCCATCGCCGCCGCCGTGGGGCCGTTGCTGGGTGGGTTCATCACGACCTATCTGTCCTGGCGGGTCGGCTTCGGGCTCGAGGCCGTGATCATCCTGATCGTGCTGCTCGGCATCCGGCTGGTGCGCGATGCGCCGTACACCGGTCCGCGGGTGCTCGATGTCGGCGGCGCCGTGCTCTCCGTCCTCGGCATGGGTGGGGTCGTGCTCGGCATCCTCGTCTGGCAGGAGGGCGGCGAGGCGGTGGGCGTGCTGCTCGCCGTCGGCGTCGCGGCACTGCTCGGTCTGGCCTTCTGGCTGACCCGGCGTCACCGGGCCGGCAAGGCGACCCTGATCGAGCCCGACCTGTTCGCGTCCCCGGCATTCCGGCTGGGCATCTCCGGGCAGATGATGCAGCAGATAGCCCTCGGCGGGATGATGATCGCGCTGCCGATCTATCTGCAGATGGTGTTCGAGTACAACGCGATGCTGGCCGGCCTGTCGATGGCGCCGCTGTCGCTGAGCATGTTCGCGATCGCCCTGCTGGCGGGCAAGCGCGCCGGCAAACGTCGACCGAGCACGATCATCGGTGCCGGCTTCGCCCTCGCCACGATCGGAATGGTCATCCTCGTGCCGATCGTTCCGCGTGCGACGTCCGGCTGGTATCTGGTCGTGCCGTTGGTGCTGGCCGGATCCGGACTGGGAATGCTGGTCTCGCAACTGAACAACTACACCCTGTCGCCGATCTCGGAGGACCAGGTCAGTGAGGCCGCCGGCGTGAACTCCGCGGCCGGCTCGTTCGGGCTGTCCTTCGGACTCGCCTTCGCCGGCGCCATCATGCTGGCCAGCCTCTCCATCCTGTTCACCACGATGGCCGAACACAGTCCGGCCCTGTCCGCCGCCGATCAGCAGAAGGTGGCCGTGGCGCTGGAGGAGGACGCCCAGGTGATGAGCAACACCCAGCTCGATGCTCTCCTGGCGGACGAGCCGCCCGAGGTCAAGGCCGAGGTGCTCCGGATCAACGAGGTGGCACGAGCCCGGGCGCTCCAGGTCGCCCTGCTCGTACCGATCCTCGCCGGCGCGCTCGGGCTGGTGGGTGCGCTGCGGATGCGAAGACTTCCGGATCCCGACCCCTCGGCCTCGGTCGAGGGTATGGCCCTCGGCTGAGGCCCGACCCCGCCGCTTCACCATCGATGACACCGGCGGGGCCGGGGTCGTGCTCAGGCCTGGACCGGCTCCAACCTCAGCGAGACGGAGTTGATGCAATAACGAAGGTCGGTCGGGGTGTCGTACCCCTCGCCCTCGAACACGTGCCCGAGGTGGGAGTCGCAGGTCGCGCAGCGGACCTCGACCCGCTTCATGAACATGCTGTTGTCCTCGATGTAGCGGACCCGGTCCTCGGCCAGCGGGGCGAAGAAGGACGGCCAGCCGCAGTGCGACTCGAACTTCTGGTTGCTCCGGAACAGCTCGGCACCACAGGCTCGGCAGCGATAGACGCCCTCGGTCTTGGTGTCGGTGTACTCGCCGGTGAAGGGCCGCTCGGTGCCGGCCTGGCGCAGCACGTGGAACTCCTGGGGGTTGAGCTGCGCGCGCCACTCCGCCTCGGACTTGACGACCTTGCCGACCTGGCCGGCCGGGTTGTTGTTTGCGGTATCGGTCACGGTGGTTCTCCCTTCCTGACGTGGTTCATCTCTTCGGGCGACGGAGCAACAGCGCCCCCGCTCGGCTTGTTCCCTTGCGTCTGGAGTCGGTGTCGTACCCAGACGTTACGCTCGCGCTCATGCCCACACCTGCGGTGGAACTGGACGTCGCCGGCCGGACCGTCCGGGTCACGAGCCCGGACAAGGTCTATTTCCCCGACGTCACCCATGAAGGCTCGCGGGGCCTGACCAAGCTCGACGTGGTGTCGTACGTGCTGAGCGTGTCCGACGGCATCTTCGCCGCCCTGCAGGACCGGCCGGTGACGATGGAGCGCTGGCCCGGCGGCTATCGGCCCGACGCCGTGCTCTCCACCCGCGCCGACGGACACGGGGACGCGTTCTATCAGAAGCGGGCGCCGAGCCGTGGCATGCCGGACTGGGTGCAGACGGCGACCATCACGTTCCCGTCGGGTCGGACCGCCGACGAGGTGTGCACCACCGAGCCGGCCACCGTCGCCTGGATGGCGAACCTCGGCACGCTTCGCTGGCACCCGTGGCCGGTGAAGCGGTTCGACACCGACAAGGTCGACCAGCTCCGGATCGACCTGGATCCGCAGCCGGGCACGGACTTCCGCGACGCGGCCCGGGCGGCGGTCGAGCTGCGCGGCGTGCTGGCCGACGCGGGGCTCGCCGGTTATCCGAAGACCAGCGGCGGCCGCGGGGTGCACGTGTTCGTGCCGGTGGAGCCGACGTACGGCTTCGTCGAGGCCCGGCACGCGGTGATCGCGCTGGGTCGCGAACTATCCCGCCGGATGCCGGACCACGTGACGATCAACTGGTGGAAGGAGGAGCGCGGCGAGCGGATCTTCGTCGACTTCAACCAGATGGCGCGGGATCGGACGATCGCGTCGGCCTACTCGATCCGGCCGACCCCCGAAGCCCGGGTCTCGGCGCCGCTGAGCTGGGACGAGCTCGACGGCGCCGAACCGGAGGATTTCACCATCCCGACCATGCTGACCAGGTTCGCTGACCGGGGCGACGTCTGGGCGCCGTTCTACGCCGAGCCGGCCGGCCGGCTGGACGCCGCCCTCGAGCTGTACGCGCGGGACGAGCGAGAGCTCGGCACCGGCCACGAAGGCGGCGCCGAGATGCCGTATCCCCCCGACTACCCGAAAATGCCCGGCGAGCCGCCCCGGGTTCAGCCGAGCCGCAAGAACGAGGCGAACTGGTCCTGACTGGCCGCCGGGGTTCCCGCCCACCGGTCGATTCGGATCAGCCGGCGCCGCAACGCGCGGCCGCTGCAGCTGCGCACCGCGTACGCCCGCAGCAGTTCCCAGCCCTCGGCCAGGGGATCGGTCGGCGGCCGCCGACGCTGGTTCAGCTCGGCGAAGAACGTCACCTCGGGGGAGTAGCTCACGACGCTGCCTTCCTTGTTCGCCCGGTCCTCGGGACGATCCGCCCGCTGCGTCGTCGCCGCGGCTCCGCGCGTCAAGGAGTACCGTAGCGGCCTTTCCCGTGCGTGCCCATCAGCTGGACGGCGGATGTCCACCGGGCGAACGCAACCGGTCGCCGACCACCAGCAGGTCAGGCCCGGCGACGGTAGAGCAGGAACAGCGTCTCGTCCTCGGCGTGCAGCGCCTGGTGCAGACCGAAGTGCCGCGGGTCGGGCAGGGCCGGGCCGCGGGTGCTCCGCCGCCCGTCCCCGGCCACCATCATCGGCGAGATGGTCAGCGACACCTCGTCCACCAGATCGGCCGCGAGCAGATCGCGGTGCAGCTGCGGCCCGCCCTCGCACAGCACCCGGGACTGGCCGCGTTCGGCCAGCAGGTTTGCGACCGCCGGCAGCGAGACGGACTCGCCCGGCAACCGGACGACGTCGACGCCGGCGTCGCGCAGCTCGTCCAGCGGCCCGTCCGCCCGCTCGGTGGTGATCAGGCACACGGGGCCGCCCGGTCCAGCGGCCGGGGTGGCCACGGCCGGGTCGACCCGGCCGCTGGCACTGACGATGTTCAGCGTCGGGTACGCGCTCAGTCCCTCGGCAGCGCGCAGGTCCCGTTGCCAGTCGGCGAGGTCGACCGCGCGATAGCCCTCGGCCCGGACCGTGCCGGCACCGACCAGAATCGCGTCCGACAGCGCCCGGTGCAGCGCGAAGACGTAATGATCGCTCGGTGTGTTGATCGACCCGGAGCGGCCGTCCGCGCCGGAGATCGAGCCGTCCAGGGTGGAGACGAAGTTCGTCCGGAGCCGGATCCGGCCCTCCTCGTCGGCGGGTTCGTGGCGATAGATCGTGGCGAGGGCGTCGGCCGAGATTGGGCCCGGGGCGGCGGCCGACCGGCTGAAGAGCAGCTGCACCCGGTCATCCTCTCAGGGTCGCCGGCGCAGGCCGACGACGCTGGGGCCACGGCCGGACGTACGGCACAATGCGGCCATGGCCAAGAAGCAGAAGAAGTCTGCGAAGACGCCGTCGGCTCCGCTTCCGCTGAGCGATCTGCTCCGGCTGCCGCACGGGCCGGTGGACCTGAGCACGCTGGATCCGCGGGCCACGCCCGGCTTCCCCGGCAAGGACAAGAGCGATGCGCCGGCCGCGACCGAGGTGATCGGGCCCGAGCTGAGCGAGCTGCAGGAACGGTTGTACGCAGCGGGGCGCGCCGCCGAGGCCGGCGCGCCGAGCGTGCTGCTGGTGCTGCAGGGAATGGACACCTCCGGCAAGGGTGGCGTGATCCGGCACGCGATCGGCCTGGTCGACCCGCAGGGGGTCAAGATCAAGGCGTTCAAGGCGCCGACCGCCGACGAGCGGGCGCACCCGTTCCTGTGGCGGATCACCCGCGAGCTGCCGCCGCCCGGCATGATCGGGATCTTCGACCGCTCGCAGTACGAGGACGTCCTCGTGGTGCGGGTGAACGAGCTGGTCGCCAAGTCGGTCTGGTCGGCCCGCTATCGCACCATCAACAACTGGGAGGCGAAGCTCGCGGCCAAGGGGACCGTGATCATCAAGTGCTTCCTGCACATCTCGGCCGAGGAGCAGAAGGCGCGGCTGCTGGCCCGATTGGACGACCCCAGCAAGTACTGGAAGTACAACCCCGGCGACGTCGACGAGCGGGCCAAGTGGCCCGCCTATACCGAGGCGTACGAGGCGGCGCTGGAGAAGGGCAATACCGAGGTCGCGCCGTGGTACGTCGTCCCGTCCGACCGCAAGTGGTATCGCAACTGGGCGGTGGCCCAGCTACTGCTGGAGCACCTGCGGGCACTCGCCCTCGGCTGGCCGCCCGCCGACTTCGACGTCGCCGTCGAGCGCAAGCGCGTCGCCGCCTCCTGAGCCCTCCTAAACCCGCGAGTTGTCAGGTTCTCAGCGAGCCATAGCTCGCTGAGAACCTGACAACTCGGGGGAAGGGGGGAGGAAGAGGCGCTCAGACCGCGGCGAGGTGGCGCACCGGGGTGGGCTCCTCGTCGTCGTCGATCTCGGGCAGGTCGAGGTCGACCAGCTCCATCGCGGCGACCAGGTAGCGGGCCAGGGCGGTCTCGATCACCTCTGGCTCCGGCCCCATCGGTTCGGCCACGGCGATCGCACCCATCTCCAGCGCCCGCCCGCTCTGCCGGGCGTAAGTCGGGTCCGGGGCCAGGAACCAGCTGCCGACGGCGATATGCCGGCGGCCCTGGGCGCGCAGCGTCCGGACGGCCTCGGCGGTGGACGGGCCGGAGCCGGACGCGAAGGCGGTCACGCACGGCAGCTTGTGGTGGGTGGCCCACTGCCGGGCCCGGCGGGAGACCAGCGAGTTGCTGCGGACGTCCTCGCTTCCGGCGGCCGCGAAGACCAGCCCGTCCAGCTCGCTGACCCGGCTGGCGCGCAGCGCCTCGCGGAGCCGGCGGTCGACCACGGCGAGCAACTGAGCCTCCGGACCGACCGGCCGGGAGACGGCGCAGCGCAGCGACGGGTGCGCCGTCCTCAGCTGCGCCACCAGCGCGTCCAGATCCGCTGGACCGTGGAAGGCCGACGACAGCAGCAGCGGCAGGAAGACGACTTCTTCCACGCCGCGCTTGACGAGCTTGTTCACGACCTGCGTAGCGGTCGGCGGGCGAAGTGGTTCGGTCGTCGCTTCGCTCCGCGGGTCGACGAACGCGACGTGGACGTCGAGCTCGGGCCGGATCTCCAGCAGGCCGTCGCGGATCCCGTGGCTGACTTGTGCCACGCCGGGATGGTCGCTGCCGTTGCCGAGTAGGACCAGGGAAGGAGCAGTCATGTGGGCCCCCTTATGCGGTGCTGCCGACGGCAGCGTCGAGTGTGTCGTGGTGGTGGGTGGGCAGCCCGGCGGTGATCGCGGTCGGGCCGGCCATCGCGGCGCCCAGCGTCCAGCCGTCAGCCTCGTCGACGATGATGAAGGCTCCGGTGGCGCGGTGCTCCCGGTAGGGGTCGACCGGCAGTGGCGCGGCCAGCGCCAGCTTGACCCGGCCGATGTCGTTCAGGCTCAGCGTCCGCTTCTCGACCCAGGTCGGGTGCTCGCCCTCGCCGGGATCGAGATCGAGCACCGCGTCGATGGAGCGCACGATGGCCTTGGTGATCGAGGTGCCGTGCTGGACCAGCACCCGGGATCGCTCGGCGAGGTCCCGCTCGGCCAGCCAGCACACGGTGGCGCTCACCTCGCGCAGCGCCGCGGGCGGGGCGTCGGTGGCGGCCAGGATGTCGCCGCGCGACACGTCGACGTCGGAGGCCAGCCGGATCACCACGGACTGACCGGCGACGGCCATCTCCAGCGGGCCGTCCGGGGTGTCGATCGCCTCGACATGGGTGTGCGAGCAACGCGGCAGCACCGTGATCTCGTCGCCGACCTTGACCCGGCCCGACTCGATCTTGCCGGCGTAGCCGCGGTAGTCGCCGTCGACCGCCGGAGCGTTCGCGGCCCAGGGCGCGAGCTTGGCCGACTGCGGCCGGATCACGTACTGCACCGGGAAGCGGAAATCGGCGCCGACAGCGGTCGGGGTGTCGTCGACGGTCTCCAGGTAGCCGAGCACGGTCGGCCCGTCGTACCACGGGGTGCGGTGCGACCGGGTCACCACGTTGTCGCCCTCGGTCGCCGAGACCGGGATGCAGTGGCTGTCGCGCACGCCCAGGCTCCTGGCCAGCAACGAGAAGTCGGTGGCGATCTTGGTGAACACCTCCTCGGAGTAGTCCACCAGGTCGAACTTGTTCACCACCAGGACGACGTGCGGGACCCGCAGCAAGGAGGCGACCGCGAGGTGGCGCCGGGTCTGCTCGACCACGCCGTTGCGGGCGTCGACCAGCAGCACGATCACGTCGGCGGTGGAGGAGCCGGTGACGGTGTTCCGGGTGTACTGCACGTGTCCGGGGCAGTCCGCCAGGATGAACTTGCGGACCGGGGTGGCGAAGTAGCGGTAGGCGACGTCGATGGTGATGCCCTGCTCCCGCTCGGCCCGCAGGCCGTCGGTCAGCAGAGCGAGGTCGGCGCTGGCCAGCCCTTTGCGCCGCGACACCTGCTCGACATGATCGAGGGTGTCGGTCAGCACGGAGTTGGTGTCGAACAGCAGCCGCCCGACGAGGGTGGACTTGCCGTCGTCGACGGAGCCGGCGGTCGCCAGACGCAGCAGCGTCCGCCCCCCGACGGGAGCACTGGGTGCCGGTGGCATCAGAAGTAGCCCTCTCGCTTGCGGTCTTCCATGGCGGCCTCGGAGAGCCGGTCGTCGGCGCGGGTCGCGCCGCGCTCGGTCAGCGTCGACAGCCCGACCTCGGTGATCACGTCGGCGACGGTGGTCGCGCTGGACAGTACGGCCGCGGTGCAGGACATGTCGCCGACGGTGCGATAGCGGACCGACCGGATCTCGGCGGACTCGCCGTCCTTGAGCGGGGTCACCGGGGTGATCGCGATCCACATGTCGCCGCGCTGGACGACCTCGCGGTCGTGCGCGTAGTAGATCGACGGCAGGGCGATCTTCTCGGCCTCGATGTAGTCCCAGACGTCCAGCTCGGTCCAGTTGGACAGCGGGAACACCCGGACATGCTCGCCGGGCAGGTGCCGGCCGTTGTAGAGCGACCACAGCTCCGGGCGCTGGTTGCGGGGGTCCCACTGGCCGAACTCGTCGCGCATGCTGAACACGCGCTCCTTGGCCCGAGCGCGCTCCTCGTCGCGGCGGCCGCCGCCGAACACGGCGTCGTACTCGCCGTTCTGGATGGCGTCCAGCAGCGGCACGGTCTGCAGCGGGTTGCGGGTGCCGTCCGGGCGTTCGCGGAGCCGGCCGTCGTCGATGTAGTCCTGCACCTTGGCGACCTGCAGCTGGGCGCCGTAGAACGCGACCGACTCGTCGCGATACTCCAGCACCTCGGGGAAGTTGTGCCCGGTATCGACGTGCAGCACCCCGAACGGGATCGGCGCCGGCCAGAACGCCTTCGCGGCCAGGTGCAGCATGACCACGGAGTCCTTGCCGCCGGAGAACAGCATCACCGGCTTGGCGAACGTGGCCGCGACCTCGCGGATGATGTGGATCGACTCCGACTCCAGCGCCTCGAGCTCGGTCAGCGGCCGCAGCCCGAGCGAGGACAGCTTGCGGTTCGTCTGGGAGTGCACGGCGCTTGTCATTGGAGCTCCCGGTCGATGATGGCGGTGAGCAGGGCCTTGGCGAGCTCGACCGAGGTGGACAGGTCGACCCGGCCGGTGTCGATCACCAGCTCCGCGCTGGTCGGCTTCTCGTACGGGTCGTCGACGCCGGTCATCCCGGTCAGCTCGCCACGCCGCGCCTTGGCATACAGGCCCTTGACGTCGCGGGACTCGGCCAGCTCCAACGAGGTCGAGACGAAGACCTCGGCGAACGGTACGTCGTGGCTGGCGTGGTCGTCCCGGACCGCGGTGCGGGCGTCGATGTACGGCGCGATCACCGGCACCAGCACGATCACGCCGTGTCCGGCGAGCAACCGGGCCACGTAGCCGATCCGCTTCACGTTGATGTCGCGGGCCTCCCGGCTGAAGCCGAGCTCGGCGGACAGGTGGGGGCGTACCTCGTCGCCGTCGAGGACCTGCACCCGCAGGCCCGCGGCGCGGAGGTCGGCGGCCACCGCGTGGGCGATGGTCGACTTGCCGGCCGACGGCAGTCCGGTGAACCAGAGGGTGGCGCCGGTCCCGGTGGCCGCGAGGCCGGCGACCTCGAGCACCTGGATTTCGGTATCAGTCATCGTCGTTTCTTCGGGGAGTGGATTCAGAGATGGATGCCGCACTCGGTCTTGCCGAGTCCGGCCCAACGCCCGGCCCGCGGATCGGCCGCGTCGGCCTTCTGCGTGCACGGCTCGCAGCCGATCGACGGATAGCCGTCTTCCAGCAGCGGGTTGACGATCAGGGAGTTCTGCTCGATGTAGTCGGCGACCTCGGCGTCGGACCAGCGGGCGATCGGAGCGAGCTTGATCAGGTCACGCTTGGCGTCATAGCCCACGATCGGGGTCTTCGCGCGGGCGGGCGAGTCCGCCCGCCTGACCCCGGACGCCCAGGCCCGGTAGCCCTGCAGCGCGTCGTTCAGCGGCTCGACCTTGCGCAGGGCGCAGCACTGATCGGGATTGCGGGCGAACAGGTCCTTGCCCCACGCCGCGTCCTGCTCGGCCACGGTCTGCTTCGGGGTGACGGTGATCAGATTGACGTCGTACACGGCCTGGACGGCGTCCCGGGTGCCGATCGTCTCGACGAAGTGGTAGCCCGTGTCGAGGAACACCACGTCGATCCCGGGGGCGACTCGCTCGGCCAGATGGATCATCACGGTGTCCGCCAGGGACGACGTCAGGACCAACCCGGGTCCGTACGTCTCGTACGCCCAGGTCAGGATCTGTACCGCGGACGCGTCCTCGAGCTCGGCGCTGGCGCGCATGGCGAACGCGCGACGAGACTTCTGGTAGGCGGTCTCGGACTCGGTGGCGATCGTGGTCACGTCTCCTCCGTTCGGCCCGGATTCGGTCGCAGGCCCAGGAACGTGATGGAGAACGCCCGGCCGCAGCTCCGGCATTCCCAGCCGTGCTCCAGCGGGAACAGCGTCTCCTCCGCGCAGTACGGGCAGTAGAGGATCTGCTGGCGGGTGGCGGTGTGGCTGCTCACGCCGACGTCCGTCGGCGCGCCCGGACCGGCACCCGGCACGCTCATGCCAGGACGGATTCGTCGGCACGGGCCACCCACTGGGCGAATCGTTCGTCGGACTCGCGGCCGGCCAGGTAGGCCCGGGCCAGCCGCTCGACGTAGTCGGGCACCTCGTCGGCCGTCACCTTGTGACCGCGCAGCTTGCGGCCGAAACCGGCATCCAGACCGAGACCGCCGCCCAGGTGCACCTGGAAGCCCTCGACCTGGGTGCCGTCCGGACCGGCCACGAGCTGGCCCTTCAGGCCGATGTCGGCGACCTGGATCCGCGCGCACGAGTTCGGGCAGCCGTTGATGTTCACCGTGATCGGGGTGTCCAGCGCACCGAGCCGGCGCTCCAGCTCGTCGATCACCCGGGCGGCCTGGGCCTTCGTCTCGACGATGGCCAACTTGCAGAACTCGATCCCGGTGCAGGCCAGCACCGAGCGCTTCCAGGCGTTCGGGCGGGCGGACAGCCCGATCTCCTCCGCCTCGGCGATCAGCCCGTCGAGCTGCTCACCCGCCACGTCGAGCACCAGCAGCTTCTGCATCGGCGTGGTCCGGATCCGCTGCGAGCCGTGCTTCTCGGCCAGGTCGGCGAGCGCGGTCAGCGCGCTGCCGGAGGTCCGGCCGGCAGCCATCGAGAAGCCGACGAAGAACCGGCCGTCCTTCTGCTCGTTGATCCCGACATGATCGCCGGGTGCGGTCGGCGTGATCGGTGCCGGCCCGTCGACCAGGTTCCGCTTCAGGTATTCGGTCTCCATCACGGCGCGGAACTTCTCGGTGCCCCAGTCGGCCACCAAGAACTTGATCCGGGCGCGGTGCCGCAGCCGTCGGTAGCCGTAGTCGCGGAAGACCGCCACCACGGCGGCCCACACCTCGGCCACCTCCTCCTCCGGCACCCAGGCACCGAGGCGCTGGGCCAGCATCGGGTTGGTGGACAGACCGCCGCCGACCCAGAGGTCGAAGCCGGGGCCGTACTCGGGGTGGTTCACGCCGACGAACGCGACGTCGTTGATCTCCGGCACCACGTCCTGCGACGGGTGACCGGTGATCGCGGTCTTGAACTTGCGCGGCAGGTTCGCATACTGCGGGTCGCCGATGTAGCGGTCGACGATGTCGCGGATCGCCCGGGTCGGATCGATGATCTCGTCCGCGGCGATGCCGGCGACGGGGGAGCCGAGGATCACCCGCGGGCAGTCGCCGCAGGCCTCGGTGGTGGACAGCCCGACCGCCTCCAGCCGGCGCCAGATCTCGGGTACGTCCTCGATCCGGATCCAGTGCAGCTGCACGTTCTGGCGATCGGTGATGTCCGCGGTGTCGCGGCCGAACTCGGTCGAGATGGCGCCGATCACCCGCAGCTGCTCGGTGGTCAGCGCGCCGCCGTCGATCCGGATCCGGAGCATGAAGTACTCGTCGTCCAGTTCGTGCGGCTCGAGGGTGGCGGTCTTGCCGCCGTCGATGCCGGGCTTGCGCTGGGTGTACAGGCCGTACCAGCGGAAGCGGCCGCGCAGGTCGCCGGGATCGATGCTGGCGAAGCCGCGGACCGCGTAGATGTTCTCGATCCGGGCCCGGACGTTGAGCGGGTGGTCGTCCTTCTTGGACTGCTCGTTCGGGTTCAA
Source organism: Microlunatus ginsengisoli (assembly GCF_039537205.1). Classification (NCBI taxonomy): domain Bacteria; kingdom Bacillati; phylum Actinomycetota; class Actinomycetes; order Propionibacteriales; family Propionibacteriaceae; genus Microlunatus; species Microlunatus ginsengisoli. The sequence goes on from NZ_BAABAB010000026.1 coordinate 65,231, forward strand.
GGGCTCCCGGTAGCCGAGCGCCCACTGACCCTCACCGCGCTTGCGGGCGGTGCGCGCGGGCCGGGTGGGGCGGGTGGGGGTCTGGGTCATGATGGTCCTCGGTCGGGGGGCCGTCACGCGTCACGGGCGCGGGCCGGCGGGCGGGGTCGAGAGGGGGTGCGAGGCAGAGCTCAGCACGCCATGAAATGACACATCATCGACTCCGTCCGACCGAAGTCGACGAAGCGGCGCGCGGTCAGCCAGGACGGCTGATACCGGGTCGCGAGCACCGGCCGGGGGCCGGCGAGCAACTCCGATTCGATGCGCATGCCATACACCCTGTGCCACCGGTGGACCAGACGCAACTTGAAATCCCAAAAAATGAGACGCGCGTCCGCATTTTGGACAAGTGCCGGCGCACCCCGGCCCGAATTCGGATCCCTCCCGTCGATTCGGATCCGCTACACGGGATCCGGCGCACTACCGGGGATCCGGCGCGTGACAGGGGATCCGGCGCGTGACAGGGGATCCGGCGCGTGACAGGGGATCCGGCGCGTGACAGGGGATCCGGCGCGTGACAGGGGATCCGGCGCGTGACAGGGGATCCGGCAAGCCACAGGGGATCCGAGAAGCAGCGAGGTGAGAGCCGAGCGGCGAGCAGCGGAGGAGGGGCTGAGCCGGGCGATCGCCGTTTAGTGGTCGGGGTCACGCTCGCGGGCACGGATCTCGGCGGCGGTGCCGGGACCCGGCAGCGGTCCGGGCAGGTCGTCGACCCGGTCGGTCCGCCCGGCGTCACCGGCGGGGTCGACGGCGGCAGTCGGACCGTCCGCACCGGCACGGAGGCGCGCCGAGTCGCGCGGACGCCCCTCGAGCATCGTGGACAGCTCGGTCTTGGCGTTGTCCAGCTTGGTCGCCGCGCGGTTCCGGTCGTCCTCGCTCGGGTGCAGTCCGGACAGCCGCGGCCAGACCTCGTCGGCGGCCGCGTTGAACGAGGCGCCGATCAAGATGGCGAGCGAGATGACGTACAGCCAGATCAACAGCGCGATCGGCGCGGCCAGCGGGCCGTAGATGGACGTACCGCCGACCGACTGGCCGAGGAACAGTCGCAGCAGATAGCTGCCCAGCACCCAGATCAGCATGGTCAGCCCCGCTCCGGGCAGGTTCGCCCGCAGCCTGGTCCGCAACGGCACGGCCAGGTGATACAGCACGGCCAGTACGAACACCGAGCCGACCAGCACGATCGGCCAGTACAGCGACGTGATCCAGGAGACCCGGATCGGCACCACCCGGTCGACCAGGGTCGGGCCGGCCAGCACCAGGGGCAGCACGACGATCCCCACCAGCAGGAAGACGAGATAGAGCCCGAAGGACAGCGCGCGGGTCTTGACTATGCCGCGCTGCCCGCCGAGGCCGTACATGATCGTGATGGTGTCCACGAAGACGTTGAGCGCGCGCGACCCCGACCAGAGCGCGATCACGAAGCCGATCGAGATGATGTCGAAGCGTCCCCCGGCCAGTACGTCGTCGAGGGTCGGCGCGATGACGGAGTCGACCGCCTCGGGGGTGAGCGCCTGGGAGGCGAGCGCCAGCACCTGGTCGCGGAAGCCGGCGATCGTGCGGACGTCGAAGCGCTGCGCGACGTAGCCGATCGCACCGGCGAGGCCGAAGATCAGCGGCGGCAGCGAAAGGATCGTGAAGAAGGCGGCCTCGGCGGCGAGCCCGGTCACCCGGTAGCGGATCGACGCGCCGACCGTGTGCGCGGTCAGCCGCCAGGTCGCCCGGCCGAATCGGCGGGCACGGTCGGGGAGCCACGGCGCTCGCTGCGACTCACTCGAGCTGGCCACCCGTGAAGCCTACGGTCCGCTCCGCCTTTGTTCGGTCTTAAGCGGCGCGCCGTGCACTGGATCTCACCGGCCCGGCGCGGGCCGATCAGTCCAGGAGGAGGACTCATGCCCATCCCGATCACCGTCAGCTCGACCATCCTGACCCAGATCTTCGGCAGCTGGTTCCCCGATCCCGACGGCCCGGAGTGGAAGGGCCCGGGCGGCCCGCGGGTTCGGGTGTTCGAACGGTTCCTCGAGGCCGCGCTGAACCCGCAGCCGCTGCCGCCCGGCGACCCGACCGTGGTGCTCGGCGTGCGGGCCATGATCGACCGGGCCGTCGATCGGATCGAGGAAGCCGGGATCATCGTCATCGGCGGCGACCTGCAGCATGTGGTCGAGGGCACCAGCGCCTCGATCAAGCGATTCCTCGACGACGAGTTGTGCCCGCGACCGCCGCGACCCTGGCCCTGGCCGCACGTCAGCAGCGATCCGCTGACCGAGCAGCGGGTCACGCCCGCCGTGCTGGCCCGGTGCGGCCTGGAGTTCCTGCACGCGGCGGAAAACCTCGACGGCCATCCGCTGCAGCAGACGTTCGCCGATGCGGCGGCTCAGCTGTTCGACGTCGCGGCCCAGCGTCAGGCGGGCTGAGTCCGATGGCACAGGTGCGTGGCGATTCGACCACCCCGGCCGACGCCGGGGTGCTGGGCAGCAACACCGGCGGTGGGCCGGCGATCTGGGGCGCGGCCAACCCGGCCGGTCGCGGCATGGTCGGCGTGTCCGAGGAGGGCACCGGGGTCTGGGGGCACACCAAGACCGGCCGGGGAGTGGTCGGCGTCTCCGACACCGGAGTCGGCGTCTGGGGTGCGAACAAGTCCGGCCGAGCCGTGGTCGGCGCCGTCGACGAGGACGGCACCGGCGTCTGGGGTGAGGTGAAGAGCGGCACCGGCGTGGTCGGCGCCGTGCACGAGGGTGCCGGAGTCGGCGTCTCCGGTCGATGCGACACCGGCGACGGCGTGGTCGGGGTGGGCCGGCGCGGCGTGGTCGGGATGAGCGCCGACTACCAGGGGGTGTACGGCCACAGCGGCGACAACGCCGGTGTGGTCGGCGAGAGCGACCGGATGCACGCGGTGTTCGCGATCACCCACAGCCCGACCGCGGCCGGGGTCTATGCCACCAACACCGCCGGTGGTCAGGCCGCGCTGTTCGAGGGCGCGACGACGCTCCGCGGCCGCTGCACGGTCGACGGCGACTGCGTGGTCACCGGCGACTGCGTGGTCACCGGCGACCTGGTGCTGGCCGGGGCCGACGTGGCCGAGCAGTTCGACGTGGCCCCCGGGGCGGAGGTCGGCCCGGGGTCGGTGGTGGTGCTGGACCGGGAGGGCCGGCTGGCCCCGACCACCGAGCCGCACGACTGCCGGGTGGTCGGCATCGTCTCCGGCGCCGGCGACCGGGTGCCTGCGCTGGTGCTGGACCGGGGGTCCGATCCGGCCCGCGCTGCCGCCCGGCAGCCGGTGGCGGTGGTCGGCAAGGCCTGGTGCCTGGCCGACGCTACGGACGGACCGGTCAGGCCGGGCGACCTGCTGACCTCGGGCCGCCGGCCCGGTCATGCCCAGGTCGCCGGCAACCCGCTCGACGCGTTCGGTGCGGTGATCGGCAAGGCCCTGACCGGCCTCGAGTCCGGGACCGGCCAGGTGCTGGTCCTGGTGGGACTGGGGTGACCCGGCCATGAGCGGGACATCGGTCCGGCACGTGGTCGGCGGCGGGCTCTCGCTGGAGCGGCTCCGCGCCCTGGACGGCCAGCCTCGGCCCGCCGGGGCCCTCGGCCTGCTCGCCCGCTACGTCACCGACGTCGTGCTGGACGAGCCGCTGATCACCGCCGACGGCGTCGCCCTCGGCGGCCACCACCGGGTCACCCTGCACCGGGACGGCCGGTTCCGCTACGAGGGCCACGTCCGGGCGACCGGCTGGCCGTCGTACACCGTCTCGCTGGCGACCCGGATCCTGGCAGGAGACGGCACCGTCTTCACCTTCGCCGCCCAGGGTGCGGTGCACGGCACGAACGAGGCCGGTGACCGCGAGCACTCGTGGGTGATGGAGGGCAGCAACCCGATGATCGCGCTGCACTGGGCGAACCTGCGGCATGCGAGCTGGGACCACAACCTGCAGTACGACGTGGACTTCTTCGGCGACGTCGGTGACGTGGCGCTGTTCGTGCTGAAGTGGACCGTGGCGGCCGCGGTCGGCCCGGTCGGGGTGATCGTGCTGCTGGCAGCGGAGGCGATCGACCGGCTGAACCTGCAGGAACTGGCCCTGCCGGCGACGGTCGGCCTGCTGCTGACCGGCGGCGTGGTGCTGATCCTCGGTCCGGGAATGCTCATCCCGGCCCTGATCGTCGGCGTGGCCGGCGGTCTGATCACCGCGGCGCTGGTGCACCAGCGCACACTGACCGACGCCGAGTACGCGTTCGCGGACCGGGTCTTCGCCGGCACCCTGCCGCGGGAGCGGATCCGGCTGACCAACCTGGTCGGCAAGGACGATCGCGCGTTCACCGTGCCCGGGCCGGGCGGGGCGATCCTGGTTAATCTCGGCGACGGCTTCGACGACCCGATGGGCTACACCGGTCACGGCGGTCCGGAGCGGAACGTGCGCGCCGCGGGCCAGCTGCTGATCCACGAGCTGACCCACGCCTGGCAGATCGCGCACAGCCACTTCCTGCCGGGAATGATGTGCTCGGCGATCGGCAACCAGGTCGGCACCCTCGGCGGCGACATGACGGTGTACGCGTACGGTCCGGCCGGCCCGAACTTCGACACCTTCAACCTCGAGCAGCAGGGATCGATCGTCGATGGCTGGTTCGCCGGCAATCTGGCCCGGACCGAGGGGCCGCAGCGGCGGTACGTGCCGATGCTGGCCGACGACGCCAATCCATACTGGCGCTATTTACGCGACCACATCCGGGCCGGGGTGGCCTGACGGCCGATACGCTGCGGGGATGCCCGCCGCCGGGGGCGGTGGCCGGGTGCGCGATGGGCGGGTGCGGCGCTGGTGGAGCTCCGGGTGCTGGGTCCGGTGGAGGTGGTCGACGGCGACCTGGCCGGCGCCGTCGGCGGCCCGATCCCGCGCGCGATCCTCGCCCTGCTGGTGATCAGCCCCGACCCTCTCGGCCGCGACCGGCTGATGGACGAGCTGTGGGGGGCCGAGCCGCCGCGGACCGCCGTCAACGCCCTGCACGTCCACCTCAGCACCGTCCGGCGGCTGCTCGGCGACCGGCTGCGGACCACCGCCGCGGGGTACATGCTTGCGCTCGGTCCGGACGACACGGTCGATCTCGCCGAATTCGACGCCGGCCTGCGCGAGGCCACCCTGCACGGCTTCCGCACCGCGGCCGGGCTGTGGCGTGGCACGCCCTTCGCCGGTGCCCGGCCGACTCCGAGCCTGGACGCGGAGGCGGTCCGGCTCGCCGATCGCCACGCGGAGGCGCTGCACGGCATGGGGCTGGCCGCGCTGGAGGCCGGCGACGACGCGGGCGCGGTGACCGAGCTGACGCCGGCGGTGGCGACGTACCCCACGCACGAACGGCTGACCGCCACGTTGATGCTGGCCCTGCACCGGGCCGGGCGGAGCGCTGACGCGGTGCGCTGCTTCGCCGCGTTGCGCTCGGCGCTGGCCCGCGAGCTCGGCGTCGAACCGGGACCGGAGGTGACGTCGCTGGTCCGGGCGATCGAACGGGACGACCCGACTCTGGCCCGCCCGGCGGAGTCGCGGCTGCCGGTCGCGCCGACCCGGTTCGTCGGCCGGGAGCAGCAGCTCGCCGAGACCTCCGACCTGCTCGGCCGGCACCGGGTGCTGACCGTGGTCGGCCCGGCCGGGATCGGCAAGACCCGGTTGGCGGACGAACTGATCCGGCGCTGCACGGCGGACTATCCCGGTGGGGTGGTGCCGGTCGACCTGAGCCGGTTCGCACCCGAGCTGGACCTGCGGGCGGAGCTGGCCGCGGTGCTCGATCTGCGGGTGGAGCAGGCCGCCGCGGTGCCGGCCCTGCTGGCCGCGCACGCCGCCGGCCGGCGGCTGCTGCTGGTGCTGGACAACTGCGAACACCTGCTGGCCTCGTGCGGGCTGCTCGTTCGCGACATCGCCGCCGAGGCTCCGACGGTCCGGGTGCTCGCCACCAGCCGGATCCCGCTCGGCGTCCCCGGCGAGCAGGTGTACGTCCTCGGCGGCCTCGGGCTGCCGTCGGTCCGGGCGGAGCCGGTCGAGATCGTCGAGGCCGAAGCGGTCCGGCTGTTCGCCACCCGGCTCGCCGAGGCCCGCAGCGGCCAGGGTCTGCGGCCGGCGGAGGCGCTGGCAGCCGGCGAGCTGTGCCGCCGGCTGGACGGGCTGCCGCTGGCGCTGGAGCTCGCCGCGGTCCGGGCCAGGACCATGGCGATCAGCGACCTGCACGCCCGGCTCGACGCGCAGATCGACGTGCTGTCCCGGCGGGGTCCGATGGCAGGCTCGCACGCGAGCCTGCAGGCGTCCCTGGACTGGAGCGTGGAGCTGCTGCCCGAGCGGCTGCGCCGGCTGTATGCCCGGCTGAGCGTCTTCGAGGGCGCGGTCGACGCGGAGACGATCGCCTCGGTGGTGGCATCGCTCGGCGACCGGCCGGGCGCGTCCGTCGACGACGTGATCACCGATGTCGCCGAGCTCGCCGACAACTCCTTGCTGGCCGTCGACCTGTCCACCGTGCCGACCCGCTACCGGATGCTGGCCGTGATCAGGCTGCACGCCCACCGGCTGCTGGTCGAGGACGGCGAGGAGGACGCGGTCCGGGCGCGGCACACCGGGATGGTGCTGGCGCTGGCCGCGGCGGCGGCCGAGCCGCTGGCGACGTACGACCCGGCGTGGTTGCGCCGGATCAACGCGTTCCACGACGACATCCGGACAGCGATCGACCGCCTGGTCCGGGCCGATCCGGTGGCGGCGCTGCAGGTGTGCACCCAGGTCTGGTGGTACTGGCTGACCGGGAGCCGGAGCGCCGAAGGGTTGTCCCGGCTGGGCGATTGCCTCGGCCGGGCCGTGGACGCGGACTGGCGGCTGCGGATGACGGGTCACCGGGCTGCGGGTGCGCTGGCGCGGCAGATGGGAGACCTGGAGCTGGCCCGGCGACAGATCGAGGCGGCGCTGGGTCTGGCCGAGGAGGCCGCCGACGACGCGGCCATCGCCACCTGCCTCGGCTCGCTGGCCATCACGCTGACCGCGTTGGGGGATCTGGACGGGGCGGCCGCGCAGGCCGGTCGCGCGATCGCCATCCACCGGAGCGCGGGCAACCTGCGCGCGGCAGCCAACGGGCTGAACAACCTCGCCGTGATCGAGCGCGGGCGGGACCGGCTGGAGCAGGCCGACGCCTTGCTGGCCGAGGCCGATGAGATCGCGGCAGCGGTCGGGGCGCAGCGGCTGAGCGCCGCCGTCTGGACCAACCGGGCGACCATCGCACGCCGCCAGGGTCGTCACGCCGACGGCCATCGGCTCGCGCTGACCGCACTCCGCGGCTATACCGAACTGGGCTACCTGGACGGTCAGCTGGACGGCGCCGAGGCGGTCGCGCTGGCGCTGATCGGGCTGGGGGAGCCGGCCGAGGGACTGACCGTGCTGGAGGTCTGCGGCCGGGAGCGGGACGCGTCGGCGACGTACGCGTTCGTGCCCGATGAGGTCGCCGAGCGGGACGCCGCCGAGCTGGCCGCGCGCGACGCCCTCGGCCCGGCCGCGTCCCGAGAGTGTCGCGACCGCGCCCGTGAGATCGGCTTCGCCGAGTTGGTCGCCCGGCTGCTGGACGAGCCGTCCGGCTGAGTGCTGTCGCATTTCGGGCGCTCGAAGCTCGGTCCCGCCCGAATCGGGCAGCAGCGGTCGATCGAGCGCCCGAAATGCGCCACTTGCCCGCGGCGAGGATGTCCCCGATCCTGACCTCGCCCGCCGCTACGATTCAAAAATCCTTTGTCCCACGCCCGATGGGGACGACGACCACGAAGGGAAGTCTCATGACGTACCAGCCGCCGCCCGGGCCTGTCGGGCCGCCGCCGCAGGATCCGGGCCGCACGCTCGGCATCGTCGGCCTGATCTTGGCGATCTTCTGCAACCTGATCGGCTTGATCATCAGCATCATCGCCTACACCCGCTCCAAGAACGCGGGCTACAAGAACAACATCGCGATGGCCGGCATCATCGTCGGCGCCGTGCTGCTGGTGCTGAGCCTGATCCTCAACTTCACCGGAGCCCTCCGCGGCATCATGGGCCGATAACTCGAGCCCAAGTGTGTTTGAGGCTGGCCCGGCAACCGCCGGGCCAGCCTTTTTGTGTGCCTGACTCTTGGGCACCGATCGTTCGCGATATATCGTTGACCTATCGCCGTCGAGCAGTCGACCGGAGGCGGTCGGCACCGAGGGACGGCAGGGAGAGGTTGGTGCTCGTCATGACCGGTGCATACGCGATGGACACGCCCTGGCTCTGGTTCGCCCGGCAGTGCGGCGGAGGTCCCTGGGCCGAGCGGCTGCGGGCCGAGAGGTTCCGGGCCGAGAGGTTCCGGGGCGAGCGACTCCGGCAGGCCAGGGACGACTGGTTCGCGGCGATGGGCGCCCGCAAGGCGAGCCACGGGCCGCACGCCTACGGCCCATGGGGACCCTGGGCCCCCTTCGCCGGCCAGCCTCCGTTCGGGCCGCCCTTCGCTCCCGGCTGGGGCCGGGGTGGACGCGGGCCCAAGGCCCGCCGCGGCGACGTCCGGGCCGCGATCTTGTCGGTGCTCTCAGACGCGTCGCTGAACGGCTACCAGATCATCCAGGAGATCGCCGACCGCAGCGGCGGCGCCTGGAAGCCGAGCCCGGGTTCGATCTACCCCACCCTGCAGCAGCTCGAGGACGAGGGTCTGGTTCGGGCCGACTCCGCCGACGGGAAGCGGACGTACAGCCTGACCGAGGAGGGCCGGACGTACGTCGCCGAGCATGCCGACGAGGTCTCCGCGCCCTGGCAGTCGATGGCCGACGCCGAGGCCGCCGACGACGGGCTCAAGCCGCTGATCGCCCAAATCGCCGCCGCCATCTGGCAGATCGCCTCGGTCGGTACGCCCGAGCAGCAGGCCCGCGGCCGGGAGGCTCTGGTTGAGCTGCGACGTAAGCTGCATAGCATCCTGGCCGAGCCCGACCCGAGCCCGACCGACAACGCTGGCGAGAGCACAGACGAGGCGCAATGACTGGCTATTCGGGGAATTCACCGTCCTGGGGACGACCGGATCCGCGCAGCGGGATCCCGCCGTGGATGTGGCCGGTGGTGATCGACGCGCGACAGCGCGAGGTGACGCCGGCGACGCCGGTCCGGATCGGAGACGCCGAGCGCGACGAGGCGGTCTCCGCCCTGGGCGACCACTTCGCCGCCGGCCGGCTCACCCGGGAGGAGCTCGACGAGCGGATCGACCAGGCGGTGCAGGCGAAGTTCAGCACCGATCTGGAGCCGCTCTTCGCGGACCTGCCCAAGGCCGAGCGCGAGCCGGCGCGGACCGGACCGCGGCCGGGCCGGCCGCGCCAGGGCTCGCCGCTGTTCCTGATCCTGCCGCTGATGGTGATCGGCCTGGTGCTGACCGCGCTGGCTCTCGGCACGCCGCAGATCCTGTGGGGCCTGGTCTGGATCGCGATCCTGGGCCGGTTCTGGGGCGGCCGGTGGGGTGGTGGCCGCGGACCGCACGGCCCGTACGCCCATCGGCCGGGACCTCCCGCGCACTACCGCTGACCCGGAGTAAGGTCCACGCTGGCCGCCGTCCCCAGCGCCGGATCGGCGCGCGACGGCCCGGGAGACACCAGACCGATGCCACGCGTGTTCAACTTCAGCGCCGGACCAGCCACTCTGCCTGAGGAGGTGCTCGCCCAGGCCGCGGAGGAGATGCTGGACTGGCACGGCTCGGGGCAGTCGGTGATGGAGATGTCCCACCGGGGCAAGGAGTTCATCTCGATCGCGGCCGAGGCCGAGGCGGATCTGCGCACGCTGCTGGACATCCCGGACGGCTACCACGTCTTGTTCCTGCAGGGCGGGGCGACGCTGCAGTTCGAGCTGATCCCGATGAACCTGATGCGCGGCAAGCGGAGCGTGGACTATGTACACACCGGCGAGTGGGCCAAGAAGGCGATCGCCGCCGCCCGCGGGCTGGCACCGAGCGTGAACCTGGCGGCGAGCGCGGAGGACCGCGGCTTCACCTACGTCCCGCCGCAGTCCACCTGGCGGCTGTCCGACGACCCGGCGTACGTCCACTACACCGCGAACGAGACCATCGGCGGGGTCGAGTACCACTGGATCCCGGAGGCCGGCGACGTGCCGCTGGTCAGCGACATGTCCTCCAACATCTTGTCCAAGCCGCTGGACGTGTCGAAGTTCGGCCTCATCTACGCCGGGGCGCAGAAGAACATCGGCCCGGCCGGCCTGACCATCGTGATCATCCGGCCCGACCTGGTCGGGCTCGGCGTGCCGACCCCGCCGCTGATGATGGACTACGCCACCCACGTGAAGTCGGAGTCGATGCACAACACGCCGCCGACGTACGCGATCTATATCGCCGGGCTGGTGTTCAAGCGGCTGCTGGCAACCGGCGGGCTGGCGGGTGCGGAGGAGCGCAACATCGCCAAGGCGGCGGTGCTCTACGACTTCCTGGACGCGTCCGACTTCTATGCCAACCCGGTCGATGTCGCGGACCGCTCCCGGATGAACGTGCCGTTCACGCTGCCCGACCCGGCCCTGGACGCTGAGTTCCTGGCCGGCGCCAAGGAGCGGGGCATGGTGCAGCTGAAGGGACATCGCTCGGTCGGCGGGATGCGGGCCTCGATCTACAACGCGATGCCGATCGAGGGGGTCCGGGCCCTGGTCTCGTACATGGCCGAGTTCGCCGCGAGCAAGGGGTGAGCGTGAGCGGGCTCGATCAGACGGGAGACAGCATGAAATACCGGGTGCGGGTGCTCAACCAGGTGTCGACCAACGGTCTGAAGCGACTGCCGTCGGAGCGGTTCGCCGTGTCGGCCGACGCCGAGGAGCCGCACGCCATCCTGCTCCGCTCGGCCGATCTGCACCGTGCGCCGATCCCGGACAGCCTGCTCGCTGTCGGCCGGGCCGGGGTCGGGGTGAACAACATCCCGGTGGCCGCGCTGTCGGCCCGCGGGGTGCCCATCTTCAACTCCCCGGGCGCGAACGCCAACGCCGTCAAGGAACTCGTGCTGTCCGGTCTGTTGCTCGCGGCCCGGAACCTGGACGGCGCGCTCGGCTTCTCCGGCCGGCTCGACCCGTCCGATCCGGAGCTGGAGGCCCGGGTCGAGGCCGGCAAGAAGGAGTTCGCCGGCTACGAGCTCGCCGGCCACACCCTCGGTGTGATCGGGCTGGGCAAGATCGGCTGCCTGGTCGCCGACGCCGCGATCAAGCTGGGCATGAAGGTGATCGGGTACGACCCGGAGATCACGGTGGACGCGGCCTGGAGCCTGCCGTCGACGGTGAAGAAGGCCCATCACCTCGGCGAGGTGCTGAAGCACAGTGATTTCGTCACCTTGCACGTGCCGCTGCTGGAGGCGACCCGCAACATGATCGACGCGGCCGGCGTCGCCCAGCTGCGCAGCGGTGCGGTGCTGCTGAACTTCTCCCGCGGCGGTGTGGTGGACGAGGCGGCGGTGATCGACGCCTTGGAGACCAAGCGGCTCGGCCACTACGTCTGCGACTTCCCGGCACCGCACCTGATCGGTCGCGGGGGAGTGATCCTGCTGCCGCACCTCGGCGCCTCGACCCGCGAGGCCGAGGAGAACTGCGCCATCATGGTCGCCGAGCAGGTGCGTGACTACCTGCTGGACGGCAGCATCGTCAACGCGGTGAACTTTCCGGCCGTGACGTTGCCGCGCGAGTCCCCGTTCCGGATCGCGATCGCGAACGCCAACGTGCCGAACATGGTCGCCCAGGTGTCGCACGAGATGGGTCAGCAGGGACTCAACATCGCCACCATGACCAACAAGTCCCGCGGCGACATCGCCTACACGCTGGTCGACGTGGACAGCCACGTGCCCGACGGTGTGATCGCCGGGATCGCCGCCCTGGAAGGCGTGCTGAAGGTCAGGTACCTCCCGCTCGCCGACTGACCCGGCGCGGGCGTCTCCCGACCGCAGACTGAGTTCCCCGCCGGCCGCCCCACCCCTCCCGGTGCCCGCGACCGACGGGTCGCGTGGCTCCCTGGGCCCGTTCCCACCTCCGACGATGTCGGCGACCCCTTGACCAGTGGATTCCACTTGTGTCATAGTTCTTGCATTCCACTTGTCGAATGGTTTGAGGGTCGATCCGATCCTCGCGACGGAACGGACGCACGAGCGATGAAGCTGGAGCACATCTTGCTGGGGGCCCTCCTGGAACGCCCCAGCACGGGCTACGACCTGAAGAAGTTCATGGACACCCACGGCCGCTTCCTGCGGTCCAACACCCAGATGAGTCAGGTCTACCGATCGCTGACCGCGATGACCGACCGCGGCTGGGTGCGGTTCACCGCCGAGGACCGGCCGGGTGCCCAGGACGCCAAGATCTACTCGGTGACGGCCGAGGGGGCCACGGTCTTCCTGGACTGGCTCACCGGCGCCTACCAGCCGCCCACCCGGTTCGAAGATCCCGAGCTGTCCGGCCGGCTCGCCTTCGCCGGCTTCATGACGATCGACCAGCTGATCCGGCTGCTCGACGTCGAGATCGAGGCCCGTCGCCAGCAGGTCGCCCGCTATCGCTTCCGCGACCGCGACATCGACTTCGAGCCCACGATCGCCTTCGACCAGACGCTCGCGCGCTCGCTCGGCCAGCGGCTGCACGAGATCGGCGCCGCGGCCATCGACACCCACATCGAGCAACTGACTGCGCTCCGCGACGACCTGCTCGACGGCCACCTGCCTGCCCGGGCGGCCACCGAAACCCTGACCGAGAAGGAGATCTCGCGATGAAGGCGATCATCGTCATGTTCGACAGCCTGAACCGGCACCTGCTGCCGCCGTACGGACCGTCGTTCGTGCACGCCCCCAACTTCGAACGGCTGGCAGCCCGCACGGTCACCTTCGACAACTGCTATGCCGGCTCGATGCCGTGCATGCCGGCTCGCCGCGAGATGCACACCGGCCGGTACAACTTCCTGCACCGCAGCTGGGGGCCGCTCGAGCCCTGGGACGATTCGATGCCGGAGCTGCTGAAGCGCTCCGGGGTGCACACGCACCTGGTGTCGGACCATCCGCACTACTGGGAGGACGGCGGGGCGACGTACCATCCGCGCTACTCGACCTGGGAGTTCTTCCGTGGCCAGGAAGGCGATCCGTGGAAGGGCGTGGTTTCGGCCGGCGTGAACCAGGGCGGGTTCAAGAACGCCCTGCACCGGCAGGACCAGGTGAACCGGTCGTACATGCCGACCGAGGACGAGCACGCGCAGACCCTCACCTTCGAGGCCGGGCTGGACTTCCTGCGGACCAACGCCGACGCGGACAACTGGCTGCTGCAGATCGAGACGTTCGACCCGCACGAGCCCTTCTTCACCCACCAGCACTACAAGGATCTCTATCCGCACGACTACGACGGACCGCAGTTCGACTGGCCGGCCTACGAGCGGGTCACCCAGGATCAGCAGACGGTCGACCACGTGCGGAACGAGTACGCCGCCCTGGTCACCATGTGCGACCGCTCGCTGGGACGCGTGCTCGACGCGATGGACGAGCTCGGACTGTGGGACGACACGATGCTGCTGGTCAACACCGACCACGGTTTCCTGCTCGGCGAGCACGGCTGGTGGGCCAAGTCGGTCCAGCCGTGGTTCAACGAGTTGGTGCACTTGCCGATGTTCCTGTGGGATCCGCGGTTTCCGGCGGCAGGGGAGCGGCGCGACGCGCTGGTCCAGACCGTCGACATCGCGCCCACCATGCTGGGCTACTTCGGGCTGCAGCCGACGGCCGATATGCAGGGTGGCGACCTGGCAGCCGTCGCTCGGGCCGACCGCCCGCTGCGCGACGGCGCGCTGTTCGGCATCCACGGCGGCCACGTCAACGTCACCGACGGTCGCTACGTCTACATGCGGGCGCCGGAACGGCCGGACAACGCGCCGCTGGAGGAGTACACCCTGATGCCGACCCACATGCGGGGGCGGTTCGAGGTCGCCGAGTTCGCCGACGCCGAGTTGGCGCCCGCGTTCGGTTTCACCAAGGGCGTACGTCCGCTGCGGATGACCGGGCGGGCGGCGATCAATCCGTACGCCTACGGCACCCTGCTGTTCGACCTGGAGACCGATCCGGGCCAGCGGCACCCCATCGTCGACGACGCGATCGAGCTCCGGATGATCGAGCTGCTGGTCACGCTGATGCGGGCCAACGAGGCGCCGGAGAGCCAGTTCGTCCGGCTCGGGCTGCCCGCGATCGGTGCCGTCGGATCACAGCACCTGCTGGTCTCGCGACAGGCCGATCGGGCCGCCGAGGCCGCGGAACCCCTTCCCCCGTTGGAGAGTTTCGCCTCCGGCGACCTCGGACTGGACACCCCGCTGCACGAGCTGCTGGCCAATCCGGCGGCCGCGCACGTGATTACCACGCACCTGCCGGCACTTCGGCACAACGAGATGATCAACATGATCGCCGGCTCCTCGATCTATCAGATCGCCGCCGTCGTCCCCGTTCCGCACCGGACCCTGTCGGCGGTCGCCGACGAGCTCGCCGCACTTCCCGCGTGAACCCTCACACCGTCCACCACCACCCGAATCCGGCATGAACCGCGCAAGATCAGAGAGGATCTCCATGACCACGACCGCCCCCGTCGACGACCCCACCGCAAGCCCAGCGGGTGGCCCGGTCGAAGGCGCCGAACAGGCCCGCCACGTCCCGCACCGCTGGCGCAACCTCGCCACGCTGACCGGAGTCACCGTCGTCGACAGCACCGAGGCGGGGCTGACGACGACGCTGTTCCCGACGATCTCCGCGGCGCTCCGGCTGAACACCGGCCAGCTCGGCATGCTCGCCGCGCTGGGCAAGCTCGTTGCCGTGCCGTTCGGCCCGGGCTGGGTGTGGCTCGCCGGACGTACCTCGCGGCGGACCGCCTTGATCGCCGCCACCGTGGCCGGCGGCGTGTTCGGCATCATCGCCGGTTTCGCGAACGACTTCACCCATCTGCTGATCGCGAACACACTGATGGCGGCCTGCATCATCGGTGCCGGACCGATCTCGAACTCGATCATCTCCGACTCCTTCGACGACGCCCATCGCGGCCGCGCGGTCGGCTACTTCTACGGCATCAGTGCGCTGCTCGGCTCGTTCATCGGCCCGCTGGTTGCGCAGCTGTCCGGCTTCTCCGACGGCTGGCGCTACGGCATGTGGGCGATCGGCGCGATCTGCATCCTGGCCGGCCTCGGCATCCTCGTCTTCTATCGTGAGCCGGGCATCGGTGCCGCCGAGCGGCAGCTGGCCGACCTGTCCTCGAAGGACCGGCGCGGACAGAAGGTGACCTTCGCCTCGGTCCTGTCGCTGTTCAAGATCCCCACCTTCAGCATCATGATGGCCTCCCGGCTGCTGTCCGGGCACCTGCTGATCGCGGTGTTCGGCGTGCAGTTCCTGGTCACCGAGCGCGGCTTCACCAACGCCGTCGCCGCGCTCGTGCTGCTGCCGTTCGGCGTGGGCTACTTCGCCGGCACCGTCGGCGGCGGCTGGATCGTCACCCTGCTCGACCGCGTACTGCCCCGGCGCGGCCGGGTTGCCTTCATCCAGTGCGCCCAGATCCTGTTCGCCGTGATCGCCTTCTTCGGCACCCAGTTCCACTACTCCGAGATCGGTGTGTACGCGGTCTTCTGGGCCCTGATGGGCTTTGCGCAGGGCCTCAACCCGGGCGTGAACCGGCCGATCGTGATGTCGGTCGTGCTGCCGGAGCTGCGCGGGCAGGCCTTCGCGATCTTCCTGACCGTGTTCGAGACGATCGGCTGGGCGTTGTTCTCCCTCGGCGCCGGCGTGCTTGCCGAGTCGCTCGGCATCCAGACCGTGTTCCTGTGGATCCTCGTCGGCCTGATGCTGGTGAACGCGGTGGTGCTCTCCGCGCTGTACGTCACCTACCCGAAGGATCGGGCCCGGGTGACCGACGAGCTGGAGGAGCGCCGGGCCGCTGCGCTGAGCTGATTGC
>NZ_BAABAB010000026.1:81207-158980 GCF_039537205.1 Microlunatus ginsengisoli
ACTGAGTCCTTGAACGGTGCCGGCGATCGATCAGGTGCCGGCCTTGGGGTAGAGGGCGTTCAGCACGGAGAAGTCGTTGGACGTCGGGTGCTGCGGGAACGCGGGAGCCTGGAACAGGTACGTCTTGATGCAGCTGGTCGTCCCGGTGTTGTGGTCGAGGCCGAGGGCGTGGCCCATCTCGTGGCAGGCGACGGAACGGCGGGCCGCGTACGTGTTCGGCGTCGTGCTGTTGTTCAGCTGGATCTGCATGCTGCCGTCGACGAAGTAGCCGCCCGAGGTCTGCCAGGTGGTCTGGGCATACCAGCCGGTCTGGCCGTACGACGCGCTGTAGACGTTCACGCAGTGCCGGCCGCCGCCCGGGCAACCGGCGGTGTACCAGCGGTAGTAGGCGTCGATCCCGGGCGCTTGGTACCAGTCGATACGGGCGTCGGTGACCGGCCAGGTGTCGCCGGAGTGGTCGAGGAAGTAGACCTGCGGGTCGTTGAACGGGCCGTAGCTCCACTTGGCACCGCAGAGCGCGTTGGCCGTGCCGACGTGCGGACTGCAGCCGACGGCTGCGGTGACCTGGTCGGTGCGGTAGCCGCGCTGATTCAGCCAGGTTCGCAGCTGGGTCGGCGTGGCGCTCCCGGTGGGGTTGAGCACGGTGTACTCGCGGACGCCGCCGCCGAGGGTCTTCACTCCGACGATGTCGTGCCGGCTCGGCGCCGCCGAACTGGGCGACGCGAACAAGACGATCAGCGCCAGCGCGGTGAGCGCGCTGGCGAACAGCTTTCGGGTCACAGGGACCTCCTGGAGAGAGATGATCAGGAGGCTGCGCAGCAATTAATTCTCAGAGAAACGCAAATGCGTTGCGGGGTCAAGCCCCATGCTCGAGTCAATGACAATCGTCATGACCCCACCGCGCGGACGTCGATCGGAGGTCAGTCGACCGCCGTAAGGGAGAGATCGACCAGGATCTCACTGGCGAGGACCTCCAGATCGGCGCGCACGGCGTCGAGCGAGTCCTCGTCGGTGACGGTGACGACTGCGGTGGCCTCGAACAGCATTCCGCCGGCCATCGGCGCCTCCCGGGTGGAGGTCTGCAGGTCGGCGACACTCAGCCGGTGGCGGACCAGCACGTCGGACACCGCCGCCACGATGCCGGGCCGGTCGTTGCCGATCAGGTCGAGCCGGACGCGCCGAGCGGTCCCGGGCGCCGGCGCCGCGGTCGGGCGGACCGAGACTTCCAGCAGCCCCTCGAGCGGGGCGAGCGCCGCCTGCAGGGCGGCCGTGCGCTGGTCGGGCACGGTGACGACGACGACGCCCGCAAAAGTGCCGTCCAATTCGGCGAGGTGGCTGCGCTCCCAGTTGCCGCCATGGGCGGAGACGATGTCGGCGAGCGCCTTGATCAGTCCGACCCGGTCGTCACCGACCACGGTGAGCACGAGGGTTGCCACCCGGCGATCGTAGCGGGCGCGGAAACGTACGCTCGAACGATCGCCGGAGGAGCCGGTAACCGTGCCGAGGCGTTGGAACCGCGACCGGCGCCCCCCAACAGGACAGCCGGCCGCGGCCGGCGCTGCCACCTGGGACCGTCCACGGGGGGATGTGGTCGCGGTCCGAATGCCTCCGGAAGATCGCAGCTCGCAGGCACCTGGTGTACAGCGTAAAGGCCCGGTCCTCGTCGTGCGGCGAGTTCGAAATCCTCGACGTCGGACGAATGTGCTGTGCCGCGCGCTGGCGGACGGATCCGGCCTAGTCGTCCAGCGGTGCGCCCGACGACGCTCGGGCTCGGTCGGCACAAAAAGTGGGGCGTGATCGCTGGAAAGCCCTGTGACCAGGGGTGTTGCTGGTGGGCGATACTGGGTTTGAACCAGTGACCTCTTCCGTGTCAGGGAAGCGCGCTACCGCTGCGCCAATCGCCCGAGGTGGAGACGGGATTTGAACCCGTGTACACGGATTTGCAGTCCGTTGCCTCGCCTCTCGGCCACTCCACCCAGGAGGTTTGGACCCTCCCAGAGAAGTGGGTGAGACCCTCTCCGAGCGGACGACGGGATTCGAACCCGCGACCCTCACCTTGGCAAGGTGATGCTCTACCAACTGAGCCACGTCCGCGCGCCCCGGGCATCCTGCCTCCCGGCCGCGACGAGTAACCATAGCCGAGCCGGTGGCGGGAGTCCAAACCGTTCCAGAAACGGCGTTTCGCGCCGTGACGGCGGTTTCGATGCGCCCGACATACGCTGGCCGAATGACTGCCACGACTCAGAACCGCACGGGCTCCGCCGGCTTGGAGAGTGCCGACACCGACGGTTCCGCGCACTCGGGCGGGAGTCGGTTGCGGATCTGGATCGACGGACGGGTCGTCGACACCCCCGACGAGGCGCGGGTCAGTGCGCTCGATCATGGGCTGGTCGTCGGCGACGGGGTCTTCGAGGCGCTCAAGGTGACCGCGGCAGGGCCGTTCGCGGTGCAGCGGCATCTCGACCGGATGACCCGCTCGGCCCGCGCGCTCGGCCTGCCGGACCCCGATCACCAGACCGTGCGGAGCGCGATCGAGGCGGTGCTCGCCGGTCGCGAGTGGGCGGAGGGCAAGATCCGGATCACCTACACCGGCGGGCACGGGCCGCTCGGCTCGCAGGCGGCGTACGGCCCGCAGACCTTGATCGTCGCCGCCGAGCCGCGGGAGGTCTCGCCAGCGATCACGACGATCGCCACCGCGCCGTGGCGGCGCAACGAGCACGGCGCGCTGACCGGGGTGAAGTCGACCTCGTACGCAGAGAATGTGCGCGGGCTCGCGTACGCGCATCACCACGGGGCATCGGAGGCGATCTTCCTCAACACCGCCGGCAACGTGTGCGAGGGGAGCGGCACGAACGTCTTCTGCGTGTACGGCGATCGGGTCGTCACGCCGCCGCTGAGTGCCGGTCCGCTGGCCGGGATCACGCGCGAGCTGCTGCTGGAGTGGTGCGCCATCGAGGAGGCCGACCTCACGCCGACGGAGGCCGCCCAGGCCGACGAGGTGTTCCTCACCTCGTCCATGCGCGACGTCCAGGCGGTGCGGCGCTGGGACGAGCTCGAGTACGGCGCGCCGGGCCGGATCACCACCCAGCTGGCCGCCGAGTTCGCGCGACACAGTTCGGACCTGATCGATCCGTGACGGATCGCCGTCCCGGATGGGATATGGTGGTCGTCGCCCTGCGGGGCAGGGGGCGATTGGCGCAGTGGTAGCGCGCTTCGTTCACACCGAAGAGGTCACTGGTTCGAACCCAGTATCGCCCACCCTCGATCGCATCGCCGACCGCCTCAGTCGGTCACGATCTGCGTGTCGACACCGCCCGAGCTCGAAGGGCCGGTAGCTGCCACTCGGCCGCGGATGAAGATCAACGCGATCGCGGCGAACCCGATGGTGACGATGTTGACGGGCGCGGCGAGCGCGAGGAGGAGGTTCGGCGTGCCGCCGGTGACGTCGATCCCGCCGGTCGCAAGGATGAGAGTGGGATCGGTGAGGCCGTGGACGATGATCGGCCAGACGAGCCGCCCGGTCACTCGCAGGGTGAGGTACATCAAGATGCCGAAGGCAAACGTGTAGACCAGGGTGAGCGCCACCGTGAAGGGTGTCATCCCCGACAGCAGGTTGCCCGAGTGCAGCAGCGCGAAGATCGCCGACGACGTGACCGCGACGCCCCATTCGCGCATCCCCGAGTCGCGCAGCATCTTCACGGCGAGACCACGGGTCAACAGCTCCTCGACGAAGCCGACCAGGAGCCCCGCGGCGAGCGTCACGATCACGACGCCGGACGCGTACGAGGCGTAGTCGATGCCGATGAGTCGCAGCACGATCGCCGCCAGTGGGATCGCGGGCGCGATCCACATCCAGCCGGATCCGCGGACGGGCTGCGGGCCGAACAGCTCGGCCCACCAGCCGAGCGAGGAGACCAAGGCGATCAGCAGCACCGCGCCGACGACGAGTGGCAGCGCGAGGCCCAGCAGGACGTTGGTCGCGGACCCGAGCAGTCCGCCGGGGGTGAACTGCGACTCGAACAGCCGCCCGATGAGCCAGCTCGCGCCGAGGTAGGCGCCGAGATACACCACCGCCATCGCGACGGCCTTCCACCACGCTCCCCGGTTCCAGAAGGCACGCCAACTCGCCGGTCGATCCGCGGCGCCAAGAGTCATGCAGCGAAAGCGTAACCAGTCGGGTTCCGCTCAGGCGGCCAGGTGGAACGTGCTCGCGAACCGGTCCAGCAGGTCGGCGGGACCGCGCAGCACCTCGACCACGCCGGTCGCGATCGCTCGCTCCGGCGCGAGATCGCCCGAGATCAGCCGGTGGATGTCCTGACCGGTGGCGAAGGCGAGGTCGGCCGGTCCATCCCCGCGAGTGACGCTCAGGGCCGGGCCGTCCACCCGGACGAGCAGGTCGGTGGGGCCCACGTGGGCCGCGTACGCCGTCGCCGGCAGGGCCGCCGCCACCTGCGACCGGAAGGCCGTACGCAGGGTGATGGTCATCGAGTCCGGGGTGATGATCTGCTCCTCGCGCGGATCGCCCATCGCCTTGAATCCCCAGGCGCCGAGCGCGAGGACGACGGGCTCGAGCTCGCGGCCGTACGGCGTCAGCTCGTAGATCACAATGCGCGAGCGGGGCGCCCGGCGGATCACGCCGGCCGCCTGCAGCTCCTTGAGCCGCGCCGCCAAGATGTTGCTCGGGATACGCGGAAGCCCCGCGGCGAGCTCGCCGTACCGGCGCGGTCCGACGAGCAGGTCGCGGACGATCAGCAGGGCCCAGCGCTCGCCGACGAGCTCGAGGGCCTGGGTGACACCGCAGTACTGCCCGTATTCGCGGGCGGCCACCGACCTCAGGCCTGCTGGGCGGCGAAGGCCTCGGGGCCCTGCGCGGCCGCGACCGGGTCCATCCAGCCGAACTCGAGAATGTTGCCGTCCGGGTCGTTGAGCTGGCGCTGGTACATGAAGCCGTAGTCGGCCGCGGGACGCGGCTCGGTGCCGCCGGCGGCGAGGCCGGCCGCCACCGTGTCGTCGACCTCCTGCCGACTGCCGAGGAAGATCGCGGTCGACACCGACGGCGAGACGGCCGGGTCCCCGAGGGGCAGGTCGGTGAACGTCTGGAAGAAGTCGCGCACCAAGATCATGAAGTAACTGTGGTCCTCCTCCACGATCAGGCACGCGGCGTTGTGATCGGTGAAGTTCGGGTTGAGCGTGAATCCGAGCGCCGTATAGAACGCCTTCGCGCGCTCGAGATCGGTCACCGGCAGGTTCACGAACATGGCCGTCATGGTGGTCTCCTTGCGTCCGACGGAGGTGGGCAGCGAGCACCCGCTGATGATCCTCATCGTGGCACGAGGCACTTGCAAAAAACAAGTGCCCCGTGCCACGAAGCTCAGCCGGCTGCGAAAGCGCAAGCAAGCGGCGACGCGGGCGGCTTGCCGATCATGAGGACGCCGGCTTGGTGGCGCGGATGATCGCACTGTGCATCCCGTCCGCCACGGGATGTGTGAACCGGACGTCCGCAGCGACGAAGCCGGCGGCTGCGAGTCCGTCGAGGTATTCCTGGCGGGAGAGTGCGCCGGCGATGCAGCCGACGTACGAACCTCGCTCGGCACGCTGCTCGTCGCTCAGCCGGTCCTCGGCCACCACGTCGCTGATCCCGATCCGCCCGCCGGGCACCAGCACGCGGAACATCTCGCGCAGAACCTTCGGCTTGTCCACGCTGAGATTGATCACGCAGTTCGAGATCACCACGTCGACCGTCGCGCCGGGCAGTGGGATGTCTTCGATCGTGCCCTGCAGGAACTCGACATTGTGCGCGCCGGCCCGCGCGGCGTTGGCCCTGGCCAGACCCAGCATCTCGGCGGTCATGTCGACGCCGTAGGCGAACCCGGACTCGCCGACCCGTTTCGCCGAGAGCAAGACGTCGATGCCACCACCGGAACCGAGATCGAGCACGCGCTCTCCCGGCCGCAGATCGGCAACCGCGGTCGGGTTGCCGCAGCCCAGACTCGCGGCGACGGCGGCCACCGGGAGCCCGTCGCGATCGTCGGCGGCATAGAGCGCCGAGCCGAACGACGGATCCGACTCCAGCGGTGCCGGTGCCCGATCGCAACAGGCGGCACCCGCGCCGCCGCCTGCGACGGTGCTCGCCGCCTCGGCGTAGCGTCGACGTACTCGCTCCAGCAGGTCATCCGAGTCCGTCACGACGGTCCCCCTTGCATCGATGTGTGTCGATACGATGTTGCCGCAGTGCATCGATAACTGTCAATGCATCGCGCCTGCCTGATCGCGCCGGGCTGATCACGCGCTGATCGAGAGCGTCGGCCCGGGGTAAGAACTCGCACGAGGCATGTCGGTCCTGCGCGGTAGGGTCTGACGAGGTGTCGCGCAGGCGACGCACAGCCCACCGAACACGTGCAACCCAGAGATGTGCAAACGAGGAGTCCGATGACCGCAGGGGAGATCGCCGGCCTGATTGCCGCCATCGCCTTCGTCGCGCTGGTGGCACTGGCCGCCGTGCCGCTGCTCAAGCTCGGGCGCGTGCTCGAGGAGGTGCGGCTCGCGGTCCGCGACATCGGGCACGAGTCGGTGCCGATCCTGACCGAGCTCCAGGGCACAGTTCGGGCCACCAACACCGAGTTGGAGAAGCTCAGCCTGGTCACCGAGGACGCCTCGACCGTCACCCGGAACGCGACCGTGGTCAGCCAGAACGCGGCCCAGCTGACCACCCTGTTCTCGGCGACGCTCGGCGGTCCGCTGGTCAAGACCGCCGCGTTCACCTACGGCGTCCGCAAGGCGATCCGCAGCGACGACAGCACGCCGCGCCGGAAGAAGGGCTGAGTCGTGCGCAAGGTGTTCTGGTTCGCCGTCGGCGCCGGCGTGACGGTCTTCGTCGTGGTCAAAGGCCGTCAGCTCTGGCAGCGGGCGACTCCGCAGGCGATCGCCCAGCGTGCGTCGGAGTCGGCGCAGGGGGTCAGCGAATCGGTCCAGGACTTCGTCATCCGGTTGCGAGCCGCCATGGCCGAGCGTGAAACCGAACTCAGGGACACGCTCGGCCTTCCCGAGGCCTGATCGTCAGGTCTCGCGTACCCATCGTTCGCATCCAGACGCAAGGACAATCCGAGATGAAAACCGCCGAGATCCGGCGCCGATTCCTCGACTTCTTCTCCACTCGTGGGCACGAAGTCGTGCCGAGCGCGCCGCTGCTCTACAACGACCCGACCCTGCTGTTCGTCAACGCCGGCATGGTCCCGTTCAAGCCGTATTTCACCGGCGTCGAGCAGGCCCCGTTCGACCGCGCCACCAGCGTGCAGAAGTGTGTCCGGACCCTCGACATCGAGGAGGTCGGCAAGACCACCCGGCACGGCACGTTCTTCCAGATGAACGGCAACTTCTCCTTCGGTGACTACTTCAAGGCCGAGGCGATCAGCTTCGCCTGGCAGCTGGTCACCGGAACCCAGGAGGCGGGCTTCCTGGGGTTCGACCCGGACAAGGTCTGGGTCACCGTGCTGGAGTCCGACGACGAGGCGGCCGCGCTGTGGCGCAGCATCGCCGGCCTGGGCGAGGAGCGGATCCAGCGCCGCGGGCTGCTGGACAACTACTGGCACATGGGCATCCCCGGTCCGGGTGGTCCGTGCAGCGAGATCTACGTCGACCGGGGCAGTGCGTACGGCCCGGACGGCGGTCCGGTCGTCGACGAGGACCGCTTCCTGGAGATCTGGAACCTGGTCTTCATGCAGGAGGAGCTGTCGACCGTCCGCGCCAAGGACGACTTCGACGTGCTCCGCGACCTGCCCCGCAAGAACATCGACACCGGGATGGGCCTGGAGCGGACGGCCTACCTGCTGCAGGGCGTGGACAACCTGTACGAGATCGACGAGGTCTTCCCGGTGATCGCGAAGGCCGCGGAGCTGTCCGGCAAGACCTACGGCGCGAACCACGACGACGACGTACGCCTGCGGGTGGTCGCCGACCACGTCAGGTCCGGGCTGATGCTGATCAGCGACGGGGTCAGCCCCGGCAACGAGGCCCGCGGGTACGTCCTGCGCCGGCTGCTCCGCCGGGTGGTCCGCTCGATGCGGCTGCTCGGCGTCCAGGAGCCGACCTTCGCCGAGCTGTTCCCGGTCAGCCGGGACGCGATGAAGGCGTCCTACCCGGAGCTCGAGCCCGGCTTCGCCCGGATCAGCGACATCGCCTACTCCGAGGAGGAGGCGTTCCTGCACACCCTGACCGCGGGCACCCAGATGTTCGACCTCGCGGTCGGCCAGGTCCGCGGCGGCGGCTCGCAGACGCTATCGGGGGCGAAGGCCTTCCAACTGCACGACACGTACGGCTTCCCGATCGACCTGACCCTGGAGATGGCGGCCGAGCAGGGCCTCGCCGTCGACGAGGCGGGCTTCCGGACGCTGATGCAGGAGCAGCGCTCGCGGGCCAAGGCGGACGCGAAGGCGAAGAAGGGCAGCGGGGTCAATACCGAGGTCTATACCGAGCTGCGGGCGCTGGGGGAGACGCCGTTCCTCGGCTTCGACACCCTCGGTGCCGGCGGCACGGTCCGCGGGATCGTGGTCGACGGTGAACTGGTGCACAGCGCGCAGCCCGGCCAGGAGGTCGAGCTGATCCTGGACGAGACGCCGTTCTATCCGGAGTCGGGCGGTCAGTCCGGCGACCACGGCCGGATCTTCTCCGGCGATGTCGACCTGGACGTGTACGACGTCCAGCGGCCGGTCAAGGGTCTGATCGTGCACAAGGCGAAGGTCACATCGGGCGAGCTGCGGACCGGACTGGCGCTGGATGCCGAGGTCGATCGTGACTGGCGGCTCGGCGCCTGCCAGGCGCACTCGGCGACCCACGTCATCCACGAGGCGCTGCACCAGATCCTCGGGCCGACCGCGCTGCAGGCGGGGTCGTTCAACCGGCCGGGCTACATGCGGCTCGACTTCTCCTGGGGCCACGGCGTGTCCGACGACCAGCGGGCGCAGATCGAGAGCCTGTCGAACCAGGCGATCCGCGCCGACTTCGGGGTGTCCGCGAGCCTGATGCCGCTGGCCGAGGCGAAGGCGCTGGGCGCGATGGCGCTGTTCGGCGAGGTGTACGGCGACATCGTCCGGGTGGTCGACATGGGCGAGGGCTGGTCGCGCGAGCTGTGCGCCGGCACGCACGTGGCGCAGACCTCGCAGGTCGGGCTGCTGGCGCTCAACGCGGAGGCGAGCGTCGGGTCCGGGATCCGGCGGATCGAGGCGTTCGTCGGGCACGACGCGTTCACCCAGCTGGCCAAGGAACGCTCCCTGGTGCACGGGCTCGCCGAGACGCTCAGGGTGCAGCCGGACCAGCTGGCCGACCGGGTCGCGAAGATGGTCGCCCAGCTCAAGGAGGCGGAGCGCGAGATCGCCTCGCTCAAGTCGGCGAACCTGATGACCCTGGTGGATCCGATCGTGTCCCGCGGCCACGAGATGTGGGGGGTTGACTACCTGTCCCACCGCGCGGACGGCGTCGGCGGGAACGACCTGCGGACGCTCGCGCTCGCGGTCCGGGACAAGGTCGCGGCGAAGCCGGCTGTGGTCGCCGTCGTCGGCGGGACGTCGGACAAGCCCAGCATCGTCGTGGTCACCACGGCCGGCGCCCGGGACCGGCGGCTGAAGGCGGGTGACCTGGTCCGGGCCGGCTCCGAGGCGCTCGGCGGTCGCGGCGGCGGCAAGGACGACATCGCCCAGGGCGGCGGCAGCGACGGCACCCAGGCGGCCGCCGCGCTGACCGCGGTCGAGCACGCGATCGGCCACGTGCTGCAGTCGCAGTGATCGACCAGCGCCATGCGCCCTTCGACAGGCTCAGGGCACGTACCCGCGCTGAGCCTGTCGGCAGGCTTGGGGCAGGTATGCGCTCTGTGCCCGTCGACAGGCTCAGGGCACGTATGCGCGCTGAGCCTGTCGAAGCGCAGGCGGGCCGGATGCGCGCTGTGGCCGTCGGCAGGCTCGGGGCAGGTATGCGCGCTGAGCCTGTCGAAGCGCAGGCGGGGTGTACGCGCGTTGTACCCGTCGACAGGCTCGGGGCACGGATCGGGCTGCAGCGTGCGTGAGGGCGTCCGGCTTGCGCTCGATTTGGGTGACGCCCGGATCGGCGTGGCAGCCTGCGACCACGCGGCGATGCTGTCCTTCCCGGTGGCGACGATCCAGGCCGGCGACGGCGAGCTGGAGCGGATCCTGGCCGTCGTCGAGGAATACGCGCCGGTCGAGGTCGTGGTCGGGCTGCCGCGCAGCCTGTCCGGTCAGGAGGGTCCGGCGGCGGCGCGGATCCGGGTCCGGACCCAGGCCCTGGCCGATCGGGTGTCAGGGCTCGATCCCGCCCCGGACGTACGGTTGGTGGACGAGCGGCTGACCACCGTGGACGCCTCCCGGCGGCTACGGGAGGCCGGCAAGAACAGCCGCAAGCAGCGCTCGCGGATCGATGCGGCGGCCGCGGTGGGCATCCTCGAACACGCCCTGGAGGCTGAACGACACCGGGGATTTCCGCCCGGCGAGCTAGTATCGGCCACAGTGCCATCCGACTGATGCCCTCCTGCGGGGCTCTTTTCGGCCCGTCCAGCGAACCGATCCGCCCGAGGAGCCCACCGCGTGACCCAGATCCTCGACCCCGAGGTCAAGCCGAGCCCCGGCAAGGAGTTCGTCCACAAGGGGAAGGGCTGCCTGGCCGTAGTCGTCGCGCTCGGAGTGCTGGTGTTCGGCGGCTACTTCGTCTTCGATCGCGCGCACGACTTCCTGACCAGCTTCGGCGAGGTGCCGGACTACACGGGTGCCGGCAAAGCCGCGGTGACGGTCACGGTTCCCGACGGTGCCTCGCTCGACCAGATCGGCGGCATCCTCGTCGATGCCGACGTGATCAAGTCGACCAAGGCCTGGGACGCCGCGGTCGGCTCCGAGGAGCGGGCCACCAGCGTGCAGGCCGGCCGGTACATCATGAAGACCCAGATGGCGGCCAAGGACGCGTTGGCGCTGCTGATCAACCCCGGAGAGTCGCGGGTCCGGGTGCAGTTCACCATCAAGGAGGGCCTGCGGCTGTCCCAGCAGGTCGACGCGCTGGTCTCGCAGACGAAGATCCCCAAGGCGCAGTTCCAGGCGGCGCTGAAGAAGCCGAAGGATCTCGGCCTGCCGAGCTATGTGAAGAACAACCCGGAGGGCGTGCTCTTCCCGGAGACGTACGAGTTGACCGCGGAGGCGACCGCGACCTCGACGCTGCAGCAGATGGTCCGGCAATACAAGTCGGTCGCCGACGACGTCGACCTGGAGGCGCAGGCGAAGAAGCTCAAGCGCAGCCCGTACCAGGTGCTGATCGTCGCCAGCATCATCGAGCGTGAGGTACGCAACCCCGACGACGGTCCGAAGGTCGCGCGGGTCCTCTACAACCGGCTCGACAAGGGGATGAAACTCGGCCTGGACTCGACCGTCATCTATGCGGGCAACCTGAAGACCAACACCACGACGCCGGCCGACCGGGCGAATCCGTCCAAGTACAACACCTACGCCCACAAGGGCCTGCCGCCCGGCCCGATCTCCGCACCCGGCAAGGCTGCGCTGGAGGCGGCCGCGAACCCGGCCGACGGCAAGTGGCTGTATTTCGTCACGGTGAACTTCGACACCGGCGAGACGAAGTTCGCCGAGACCGAGGCGCAGTTCGAGCAGATCCGCCAGGAGTGGGTGAGCTGGTGCACAGCGCACCCCGGCAAGTGCGACAGCTGAGCCAGGGGCGGTGATCACCGGACCCCACCGGTGCGCGGTGCTCGGCTCGCCGATCGAGCACTCGTTGTCGCCGGAACTGCACCGCGCGGGGTACGCGGCGCTCGGGCTGGACGACTGGACGTACGACCGGTACGAGGTCGGCGAGGACGGGCTCGCGTCGTTCGTCGCCGCCTGTTCCGACCGGACCTGGCGCGGGCTCAGCCTGACCATGCCGCTGAAGCTGGTCGCTCTCCAGGTGGGCCGCCCCGACGACCTGGCCCGCCTGGTCGGGGCCGCGAACACCCTGGTCTTCGACCACGAGGCCGGCGCGCACCAGGTCACCAACACCGACGTCGGCGGGATGGTGAACGCGGTCCGGGCGACCGGCTGCGCGATGCTCGACTCGGCCACGATCCTCGGCGGTGGCGGTACCGCCCGGGCGGCGCTGGTTTCGCTGGCCCGGCTGGGCGCGCGGACGGTCACGCTGGTGCTGCGCACGGTAGAGCGCGCGGAACCGCTGCGCCCGCTGGCCGGCGCGCTCGGCGTTGACCTGGTCGTCCAGCACTGGTCGGACTCGCTGCCGACGGTGGACCTGCTGGTGTCGACGGCGGTCGCCGGCGCGGCCGACGCCCTCGCCGAACGAGCCGCGGCCAGCGCCTCCGTGGTGTTCGACGTGATCTATGACCCGTGGCCGACCGCCCTAGCAAGCGCGGCGCAGGCGCGCGGCCGGCTGGTGCTCAGCGGCCTGGACCTGCTGGTCCACCAGGCGGTCCTGCAGTTCGAGCTGTTCACCGGCCGGCGGCTGGACCCGCAGGTCATGACCGCCGCGCTCCCGGCCAGGAGTTCCTCGGACCCGCTGTGAGTCCCCGGATCCCGTGTGGAGGATCCGACGGCGATCAGGGGATTCGAGTTCTGCCGGGACGGAATCTTCGGATCCCTTGTGGCGTCTCGGATCCGGTGCAAGGGATCCGGCGGCTTACCGGGGATCCGAGATCGGTGGGGGGTTGCCCGGCTGGTCCAGGGAGGTCGTTCATTCCAGGGTGGCCGTTCACTCCAGGGAGGCGGGGCCGAGCAGCCGGATCTCCTCGATGTCCAGGCCCGCCTGAAGGTCGCGCAACACGTAGTCGTCGATCCGGTTGGCGTCCCGCAGCTCGGTGATCGCCTGTCGCTTGCGCTGCAGGACCGCCAGCCGTAGCTCGTGCTCCTGCTGCTCGTACGCGACCGCTTGCCGGTCCTGCTCCCCGTCGGCACCCTCGGCGCGGAGCTGCTCCAAGTGCTCCTCGTATTCGGCCCGCAGCCGGTCCACCATCTCCTCCGGCGCCGCCAGCGAGCCGGCGATGCCCGGCAGCTCGTCCAGCGCCACCTGAGTCGCCTTCATCCGCGCCGTCCGGGTCTCCCGCTCACGGCTCTCGTCGCCGCTGGTCAGACCCGCCCAGCGCAGCACGTACGGCAAGGTCAGGCCCTGGACGAGGATGGTCACCAAGATCACCGTGACGGTGGTGAAGACGATCAGGTTGCGCTCGGCGTACGGGGTCCCGTCGGCCAGCGTCGCCGGCACGGCAAGCGCGGCAGCGAGCGACACCGCACCACGGAAGCCCGCCCAGCCGGTGGCGGTGCGGACCTTCCAGCTTACCCGTCGCGTTCGCTGGACGTCACGCCGATCGACCAGGCGGATCACCCCGGCCGTCACGTGCACCCAGGCCAGCCGCACGATGATCGTCACCGCGCTCGCCAGCAACGCGACCCCCAGCGCACGCCCGAAGGTGGTGCCGTCGATGTTGTGGATCGCCTGCGGCACCTGCATGCCGACCAGCACGAACAGGCTGCCGTTGATCATGAAGGTGGACAGGTCCCAGAACGCGAACGTCCAGAACCTCGACCGGGCACGGATCACCCGCGGCCCGTAGTAGGCGAGGATCAGCCCGGACACCACGACCGCCACCACGCCGCTGGCGTGGACCACCTCGGCGAGCAGGAATCCGACGAACGGGGTGAGCACCGACAGCCCGCCCTCGATCATCGTGTTGTCGACCCGGCGCCGGATCCCGACGACGACGGCGCCGACGAGTGCCCCGGCAAGGATGCCGCCGGCGAACGACCACAGGAATCGGCCGGCCAGTTCCGGCGGTCCCGGCACTCCCTCGCCGCCGAGCGCCGCGAGCGCCAGACCGAACAGCACCAATGCGGTGCCGTCGTTCACCAGGCTCTCGGCGTGCAGCGTGGTGAGCGTACGTCGGGGCATTCGCTTGGCGAGGCCGGCGACGGCCGCGGCGTCGGTCGGTGCCAGCACGGCACCGAGGATCCAGGCCGCCGCCGGCGGGACGCCGATGGCGGAGAGGGCGTACCCGATCGCGACCATGGTGGCGATCACCAGCACGATGGCGCTCATCAGGATGACCCGCAGATTCGCCCGGATCTCGCGCAGGCTGGTGTTCAGGCTCTCGTAGTAGAGGATCGGCGGCAGGAACAGCAGGAGGACCGCTTCGGACGGCAAGGTGACGTGCGAGAGCTCGGGGATCAGCGCCAGCAGGGCTCCGCCGACGATCAGCAGCACGGGAGGAGCCACGCTGTAGCGCCCGCCCACGGCCGTCCCGATCAGCACCACGGTGCCCAGCAGCACGACGAGTAACAATGCCTCCACGAGCAGTCATCTTGCCCGCTGCTCGGGCAGGCGTACCGCGCCGCCCTGTCGGGCTCCCGGCCCGGGCCGCTGGCTCGTCTGCCGGCCGGCTGGCAGGTCGAAACTCCGGCCGTGGCCGGGTTTTGGGGCTCAAGTCGGCCTGGTGAGGGCCGATTTCCAGCCGTGGCTGGTTTTTGGGGCTCGGGTCGGCCCGGCGGGTCGCCGACGGCCCAAACTCCGGCCGCGGCGGGATTATCTGGGCCGCCCGGCCGCTCGGAGGGGCGAAACTCCGGCCGTGGCGGGAATCTGCGCGTCCGGGTCCGGCCGGCCGCGCCGAGCGAGACCGGCCGGGCGACGTACGCGGACGCAATAGTCTTGGGCGAGTGCTGAGATGGTTGACCGCTGGTGAGTCCCACGGCCCGGCGCTGGTTGCGACTCTTGAAGGGCTCCCGGCGCATGTCCGGGTGACGACCGACGACGTCGCCGCCGCGCTCGCCCGGCGCCGGCTCGGCTTCGGCCGGGGCGCCCGGATGAAGTTCGAGGCCGACCAGGTGACGATCCTCGGCGGCGTCCGGCACGGCGAGACCCAGGGCGGCCCGATCGCGATCCAGGTCGGCAACACCGAGTGGCCGAAGTGGGAGACGGTCATGTCGGCCGACCCGGTGCCCGCCGACGTGCTCGCCAACCAGGCGCGGAACGCTCCGCTGACCCGGCCGCGGCCCGGTCACGCCGACCTGGTCGGAATGCAGAAGTACGACTTCGACGAGGCCCGCCCGATCCTGGAGCGGGCCAGCGCGCGGGAGACCGCGGCCCGGGTCGCGATCGGCTCGGTGGCCGCGGCGTTCCTGCGTCAGGCGTTCGGGGTGGAGATCCTCAGCCACGTGATCGAGCTCGGTCCGATCCGGACGCCGGCGGGCCTGCTGCCGACGTACGCCGACCTGGCGGCCATCGACGACGATCCGCTGCGCTGCTTCGACCCGGCCACCGCGAGCGCGATGCTGAGCGAGGTAGAGGACTGTCAGAAGGCCGGCGACACCCTCGGCGGGGTGGTCGAGGTGGTGGCCTGGAATGTTCCGCCGGGCCTCGGCTCGCACGTGATGGGGGACCGCCGGCTGGATGCGAAGCTGGCCGGGGCGCTGATGGGGATCCAGGCGATCAAGGGCGTCGAGGTCGGCGACGGGTTCGAGCTGGCACGCACCCGCGGCAGCCTGGCGCACGACGAGATCGTGCCCGGTGAGGACGGGATCGCCCGGGTCTCCGGCCGGTCCGGTGGCACCGAGGGCGGGATGAGCACTGGTGAGGTGCTCCGGGTCCGGGCCGCGATGAAGCCGATCGCTACGGTGCCGAGGGCGCTGCGCACGATCGACACGAGCACCGGCGAGGCCGCGGTCGCGCATCACCAGCGCTCCGACGTCTGCGCGGTGCCGGCCGCCGGCGTGGTCGCGGAGGCGATGGTCGCTCTGGTCCTCGCCGACGCGGCACTGGAGAAGTTCGGCGGCGACTCGGTCGGCGAGACGCGACGCAACTACGCCTCCTACCTGGCCGACATCGCCGCCCGCGGACTCCAGGTGGCCGGCTCGTGAGCGAGCGTCGGGTAGGCGCTCCGGTCTTCCGTGGTCGCGGAACGGAAGGCAAGGTCGAGGTGATGGATGCTGTGTGTGAGGTGAGTGGGCCTTCCGGGCGGTGGCCGCGGATGATCGGATTTCCGGCGGCGGGCGCGAGCGAACAGGAAACACCGTGAGCGAGCGTCGGGTAGGCGCTCCGGTCTTCCGTGGTCGCGGAACGGAAGGCGAGGTCGAGGTGATGGATGCTGTGTGTGAGGTGAGTGGGCCTTCCGGGCGGTGGCCGCGGATGATCGGATTCCCGGCGCCGGGCGCGAGCGAACAGGAAATGGCGTGACTGTCGATGTCGTGCTGGTCGGGGCACCGGGATCCGGCAAGTCCACGATCGGCCCGCTGCTGGCGCAGCGGCTGGACGTGCCGTTCACCGACGTCGACTCGGTGATCGAGGAGCGGGTGGGCCGCAGCGTGGCCGAGATCTTCGCCGACGACGGCGAGGCCGTCTTCCGGGCGTTCGAGGAGGCCACCACGATCGAGCTGCTGGACAGCCCCGGCGTGCTGGCTCTCGGCGGCGGCGCGGTGCTGTCGGCCGCCACCCGGTCGGCGCTACGTGGGCACTATGTCGTCTGGCTCCAGGTCGAGGCGGCCGAGGCGGCGTCGCGGGTCGGCCTCAACACAGCCCGCCCGCTGTTGCTGGGCAACGTCCGCGGCCGGCTGATCACGCTGCTCGCGCAGCGCAAGCCGTTGTACGCAGAGGTTGCCCAGCACCAGATCGCCACCGACGACGTACCGCCCGAGGTCGTCGTCGACCTCGTCGTCGAGCGGCTCGGCGAGGACTAGCGTGAGCGAGTCCACCGTGATCGCGGTCCGGGCGGAGCGGCCGTACGACGTCGTGGTCGGTCACGGCGTGCTGGCCCGGCTGCCCGGCCTGGTCGAGGGCGCCCAGCGGGTCGCGGTCATCCACCCGCCGACGCTGATCGCGGCTGCAGCCCACGCCGGCGCCCTGCTCGACCGTGCCGGGTTCGAGGTCGTCCGGGTCGACGTACCGGACGCGGAGGCGGCCAAGACCGCCGAGGTCGCCGCCACCTGCTGGTCGGTGCTCGCGACCGCCGGCTTCACCCGCAGCGACGTGGTGGTCGGCCTCGGCGGCGGAGCCACCACCGACCTGGCTGGTTTCGTCGCCGCGACCTGGCTGCGCGGCGTCGGGCTGGTCACCGTGCCGACCTCGGTGCTCGCGATGGTGGATGCCGCGGTCGGCGGCAAGACGGGCATCAATATCGCGGAGGGCAAGAACCTGGTCGGGTCGTTCTGGGAGCCGCGCGGTGTGCTGGTCGACCTCGACCTGCTGGCCGGGCTGGCGCCGAGCGAGCTGACCGGCGGGCTGGCCGAGGTGGTCAAGTGCGGCTTCATCGCCGACCCACGCATCCTGGAGCTGATCGAGGCCGACCCCGACGCGGCCCGTGAACCGTCCTCGGCGGTGCTGCGGGAGCTGATCGAGCGGTCGATCCGGGTCAAGGCCGAGGTGGTGTCCCGCGATCTGCGCGAGTCGACCTCGGTCGGTCGGGTGACCGGCCGGGAACTGCTGAACTACGGGCACACGCTCGGGCACGCGATCGAGCGGCGGGAGCGCTACCGCTGGCGGCACGGCGAGGCGATTAGCGTCGGGATGGCGTTCGTTGCCGAGCTGTCCCGGCAGGCCGGCCGGCTCGACGCCGAGACGGCCGAGCGGCACGGCACGATTCTGCGCGGGCTCGGGCTGCCGACGACGTACGACGCGGGTGCGTTCGACGATCTGCTGGCCGGCATGTCGGTGGACAAGAAGACCCGCGGCTCGACCCTGCGGTTCGTCGTGCTGGACCGGCTGGCCGAGGCATCCGTGTTGGCGGGCCCGGAGGAGGAGCTGCTGCGGTCCGCGTACGCGACGATCGCGGCGGACCCGGCCGGCTGACCGGGCAACGCCCGTACGATCTCGGATCCCTTGGCACCATTCGGATCCGGTGTAGCGGATCCGACGCGACAGAGGGGATCCGAGATCGCGCGGCCGGAGGGCCAGGCACGGCGAGGCAGCCAGCTATCGGGACGCGAAGGACGCGATCGCGGCGGCCAGCGCGTCCGGGGCGCCGCGGTTCGCCCCGTGGCCCTGACCGGCCAGCTCGACCCGCTCCACCGGTCCGGAGAGCGCAGCGGCCAGCCGGTCGCTGCGGTGCCGCAGGTGGGTCGGGCTCTTGTCACCGGTGATCAGCAGCACCCGGAGATCGAGCCCGCCGAACCGGTCGAAGCCGGCCGGCAGCGCGTCGAGCATCTCGTTGTCGGCGATCTGGCCGTCGGCGTACGAGGCGAAGTAGTTCCGCACCGGCGGCAGCAGGGTGATCGGCCAGACGACCCGCCGCGGCATCGCCACGAAGTCGAGCAGGTGGATCCGCATCGCGGCCATCGGGTGGCCGGCGTCGACCGCGGCCCGGGCCCGGACCAGCGCCTCCGCCGCGGCCGGGGTATGGGTCACGTCCAGCGGCGGCTCGTAGAGAGCCAGCCCGGTGAACAGGTCCGGCTCCGCCAACGCGGTCTCGAGCGCAACGACGGCACCGGAGGAGTGCCCGACCAGCAACACGGGTTCGCCGACCGAGCGAGCCACGGCGGCCGCGTCGGCTACCTCGGCCCGGACGGCCGCCGTTCCGCGCGGCGCCGGCCGCCAGCGATAGGTCGGCCTGGTGTAGCGCAGCACCCGGAACCGGCTCCCCAGCCGGTCCGCGACGGCCGCCCACGCGGTCAGGTCGCCCGTCCCGCCGTGCACGATCAGAACCGTCGCCGCCGCGCCGGCCGGCCCCGACTCCGGACCCTGCTCCACCACCGGAATCGGTCCGCCGGGACCGGCGACCTCCGACGTCCGCTCCACCGGTCGGGGTACGTCCGCGCGTGGTCGCATGGCGGCAGCCTACGTTCGGGCCGGGCGGCCAGCCGCCGTGGTCGAGTGCCGGCGCCGGGACGCACTAGACTGGGACGCTGCCCGCTTCCTGGGCGATGTGTGAAAGGTGATGAACGCGTGGTCTCGACGAACGATCTGAAGAACGGCATGGTGCTCGACCTGGACGGCCAGTTGTGGTCGGTGGTGTGGTTCCAGCACCACAAGCCGGGCAAGGGCAACACGGTCGTCCGGACCAAGCTGAAGCACGTGCTGTCCGGCAAGGTCGTCGACCGCACCTTCAACTCCGACACCAAGGTGGACACCGCCAGCGTCGACCGGCGCGAGATGCAGTACCTCTACCACGACGGCGAGGGCTTCGTCTTCATGGACACCGGGACGTACGAGCAGCTCTCGATCGCCGACGCCACCGTTGGCGACGCGAAGAACTACCTGCTCGAAGGCCAGATGGCCACCGTCGCGCTGCACGAGGGCAACCCGCTCTACATCGACCTGCCGGCCAGCGTCGAGCTGGAGATCACCTACACCGAGCCGGGCCTGCAGGGAGACCGCAGCACCGGCGGCACCAAGCCGGCGACCGTGGAGACCGGTCTGCAGATCCAGGTCCCGCTGTTCCTCACCACCGGCGAGAAGGTCAAGGTCGACACCCGCAGCGGCGACTACCTCGGCCGGATCTGAGTTGACCGCGCACCAACCGACGCACTCGAGCTCGCGGTCCAAGGCCCGCAAGCGGGCCCTGGACGTGCTGTTCGAGGCGGAGCTGCGGGGCACCGACCCGCTCGCCACGCTGGCCGAGCGCAGCGCCGACGCCGACCCGCCGGTACGCGACTACACCAAGATCCTGGTCGAGGGTGTGGTCGCGCACCAGGCCGAGATCGACGCCAGGATCAGCGGGGCGCTGGCGGCCGGCTGGACCCTGCCGCGGATGCCGCGGGTGGACCGCAACACGCTCCGGATCGCTATCTTCGAGACCGACCAGCTCGGGCTGCCCGATGCCGTCGCGATCTCCGAGGCCGTCGCCCTGGTCACCGATCTGTCCACCGACGAGTCGCCGGCCTTCGTCAACGGTGTGCTGGGCACGCTCTCAGCGCGGCGACCCGCGGCCGAGAGGCCGGCCGCGGCGGGCTGAGCGGGCACACGCGTCGGGCGCGCGTGAGGCTCACGCGTCGGGCAGTTCGACGGCCTCCACGAACACGGTGGTCCAGACTTGGGTCGGGTCGCCGTTCGCGTCGTTCTCGTGGCCGAGACCGGGCTCGGACTCCTCGATCACGACCCGGAGCGAGTCGCTCCCCTTCGGCAGCGGCAGCGAGCCCGACCAGGTCGTCGTCTCACCCGAAACGACCGACGTCAGCTCGACTGGGTCCCCGATCGGCTGCCAGCGCAGGTCGGCGTCGGCAATGGTCGGATCCGCCTGCTGCACGCTCGCCTGGAGCCGGTTGCCGAACCCGTCGAGGCCACCGACCGATACGTCGACCGTGCTCTGACCAGGGGTGACGGCGATGGTCCGGACCAGCCCGAGGCGGACCGCCTCCAGTGTGACCGTCGCCGACCGGGCCGCTCCGGCCAGCGAGTCCGGCTGATAGCGGGCCACCGCCAGCTGCAGGAACGGCCGGTAGCCGAACCCGTCGGCGAGCTCGACATCGGCGTACCACCGCTTGCTGTCCGGGTCGAACGCCACCGGGTGGACGGCCAGCGCGCGGCCGTCGGCATCGATGGCCGCGCTCGCCCGCGGGAAGTGGGCGGCGGTGAGCGTAGGCAGCACATCGGCGTCGGTGAGGATCGGATCGCGGCCGACGCTGGTCGCGGCCAGGTCGACCGCCAGCGCCTCGCCGTCGCCGGACACCAGCCACGGCCGGGCGAGATAGACCCGCAGCAGCTGGCCGGAGCGCGTTCCGTCGGCGCCGCGGGCCGAGGCCGGGATGACCTCGGACACCACGGGCACCGGCGGGGCGACCGTATTCCGGATGATCATGGTGAACGGCGCCGCGGCCTCGTCGCTGCTCCGGCTGATCGGCCGGGCAACATAGCGCACCCGCACCCGGGCGCCGCTCGGGACGGCGCCGCTCGGCACCCGCACCAGCAGACCCTTGTTCTCCTGGACGCGTACGTCCGCGCCCACGTCGGCCCGCCGCCCGTCCGGCAGCCGCACCTCGACCGAGCTGGCGACCACCCCGCGGGCGTCCAGCAGCACCGGCCGGTCGGCCAGGGCCACGATCTTCTCCTCGGTGAAGTACGCCGCGAAGCTGGAGTACGCCTCCAGCCCGATCGTCGCCTCGTGCCGCTTGGTGTCGGGCAGCTGCTTGCTCAGCCCGGCCACGGCCAGCTCGTCGGTATCGGCCCGGACCACGTCGACGCTGCCGAAGGTCAGGGCGGTGCGCCGCGGCGCGGGCGCGTCGTCGTCCGGGTCGTCGATCGTGTCGGTCCAGGTGCCGGACACCCGGACGCGTTCCGTGCTCAGGCAGCTGGTCACCAGCGTCCCGTCCAGGCTGAGTCCGGCCGAGCCCGGCTCGCGGGTCCCGATCAGTTCCGTCACGGTCGGCGCCAGCAGCGGACGGCGGACCGCATGGATCAGGGTGAGCGGCCGCGACGGGGTGAACATCCAGTGCCCGCCGCTCATCACCTGCTCGGCCAGGGTCGCCTGGTCGGCGGCGCCGAGCCGCTGCCAGAGGGCGAAGTGGTCGAGGAACGCCGGATCGATGCTGTAGCTCACCGAGCCGGTGACGATGCCGGCCTGCGGCACGAACACGGTGAGGTCGGTGTCCGGGTCCGGATCGGCGACCGGGCCGTCCGCACCGGGCGCCACCACGAGCCGCACCGACTGCCGCTTCGGCCAGTCGCCCTTCAGCGTCGCGACGGTCGGATCGCCGAGTGAGGGGAAGTCGAATCGGAGGCCGTCCGCCGCCGGGTCGCAGAGGTAGCCGATCTGCTGCCGCGCCGGCGTGCCGGCGGGGCTGAGCAGCTCACCGGTCCGCGCGTCGGTCTCGGTCTGGTCGGTCAGGTCCAGCGCGTCCCTGGTCGCGAGGTCGGCGTAGCTGGCCGGGTCCGCGCCGCCTTCGGGCAGGCCGTGCAGCTCGCACAGGTCCTGCCCGACCCGGCCCGGGAAGAACAGCCGCTCGTCCGGCGCGATGTCGGCTTCGGGGGTGTCGATGTCACTCCGCAGCACGATCTCGACCGGCGTGTCGCCGACTCCCGGCTGCGGGCGGGGAAGCCGGCGGACCACGTCCGGCGCGGTGATCGGCTCCAGCCGGCCGAATGGCTCCGGCTCGGTCGGGATGCCGTCCGGTGTCGCCGGATCGAGGGAGTTGCCGGCCAGGTCGACGCACCGTGCCCGCAGCTGGTAGCTCCGTCCGAACCGCAGGCTCGGCAGGCTGCCGGGCTCGACCCGGTAGTCGATCGCGACCTGGCCGGTCTGGTCGCCGTCGGCCGGGAGATTCGGTTCGATCTCGGCAACGGCGCCCGTGACCGAGTCGAGCACCTGACCGGGGCGGGGCGCGGCGCCGCTCCAGCCGTTCCAGCGATAGACGGCGTCGTCCAGCCGGAACAGCGCGGTCGGTGCGATCGGGTCGTCCCGGTCCGGGTTCGGCGCCGGCCGCGTGTCGCTCTGCTCGGTGACCAGCATGGTGGTGTTCCAGCCCTCGTCCGGCTTCGGCACGATGTCGAGCGCCGCGTTGCGCGGGAACGTGTAGCCGTCGTCGGAGCGCCGCTCGAACAGGCTCAGCCACTGCGCCGCCGCCGGGTCGAGGACATCGATCCGCTGCCCGATCGTGACGTCCTCGGCGAACAGCCGGACCGGTGGGCCACCGCCGAGGTTGGTCTGCAGGTCCCGCTCCAGCTGGGCCTGCCGCTTCGTGCGGTTGGCGTACGTCGCGGTCAGGTCGGGTCGGACCAGGGTCAGCGCGCGGGTGGCGAGGGCGGGCAGCGTGCCGTCGGAGACCTCGTCGGCTCGATCGACCGCCTGGCCGAGCCGGACCGCGGCCAGCTGCGGGTCGACGATGGAGAGAAACGCGTCCTCGTCGGTCAGGTCGAGGAATCCGCCGGCCTGCTCGTGCTGGGCAGGATCGGGGTTGGGCCGGGCCAGGAAGCCTGCCGTGGTCAGGGTGATCAGGTCGACCTCGACTGCCTGGCCGCCCGCGCCGCCGTAGCCCATGGTGACCTGGACCTGGGCCGGTGCGGCCGGTAGCGGCACCTCCAGGTCCAGGGCGAGCCCCAGGTGGCGCAGCAGCTCCGGGTGGTGGCCCAGCAGGCTGATCGTGGAGTGCACGTCGAAGTCCGGCGGTTCCGGGTCGCTCTCGTCCGCGTCGTCCATCGGCGCCCGGTACGCGTCGGCCTCCGCCAGCGTGCCGGGCTGCGGCTGTGGACCGGTGTCGTCCAACAGCCCCGCCGCGGTGGCCAGCGCCAGCAGCGCCGGACCGGTCGGCGGGCCGTCGGGATGCTCGGCGGCGGCGCGGACGTACAGATCGAGCACCGCGGTCGAGAAGTCGCTGGAGGCCATCGGCTGCAGCGGGGTGGCGGAGAAGTCGACGAAGCGGTGCGCGTCCACCCGGGCGTCCGGGGCGAAGACGGCGGTCCACACGGCCGACGACGGTCGTGGTCCGACCACGCGTGGACGGACGGGTGCACCGTTGACCAGCACCCGCGGGGTCAGTCCGGCCAGCGTCGCGGGCCAGTCGATCCACTCGGGGTAGTCGCTCAGCCGGCCGGTCTCCTTCAGCCGAGGCGAGAGATAGACGGTGAGCCGGCCGACGTTGCCGGTGCGGCCGGTGGGCAGGGCGAAGGGGAGCAGCTGTCGCTCGGGCATGGTGGTGGGTTCCTTCGAGTACGCGGTGGGTTCGGTTCTGGGATTTCGGTTCAGTGGAAGGCGGCGCAGTAGGTGTCCCACTGCTCGGTGCTGTAGCGGTCGCCGAAGGACGGCTGGGTCTCGGCTGCGCCCAGCGCGGCGCGTCGCGCGTCGTCGGAGGCCAGCGAGACCTCGACCGTCTGCCGCCAGCTGGTCTCGGACTTGCCGAACAGGGAGTCGACCTCGGCACTGATCGAGGCGGTGCCGCGGAGCAGCTTGGTGTTCAGGTGATAGCGCAGTGCCAGCAGCACCTTGCCGGTGATGTTGACCAGGCCGAGCACGCTGGCATTTCCGGCGAGCTCGACGTACGCCCCGAGCGTGACCGCCGAATCGTCGTAGCGCAGATCGATGCCGAGCGACGCCGACAGCGACACCGAGGCCACCACGATCGACGCGGCCAGCTCGTACGTCACCGCCAGCGAACCGAACAGAAAGTCCAGGTCGTCGGCCACCATCCGGACCTCCAGCGAGCCGCTGCCGCCGAACCCCATCATCGTGATCCGGAAGGGGTCGTCGCGGTCGGACAGGTTGAAGGAGATGGTCGAGCTGCCCTCGTTGGGCAGGTCGAGCCCGAGCCCGACCCTCAGATCGGCCACGTTGATCACGCCGAAGGACAGCTTCGGCACCGGAATCTCGATGTCGGCCCGCACACCGTCGTCGTCGATCTCGACGTTGCCGAGGTCGAGCAGCCCGACGATGAACTCCCGGACCGGTTCGAGGAACTCCAGCACGCCGATGAAGCGCCAGTCGGCGAGATCGGGGTCGAGCGAGGCGTTTCCGTCGCCCGGGTCGTGGTAGCGCACCCGGCGGAAGGCGATGGCGATCGCCGGCGACCCGGGCGGCAGCTGCACCGTGACGTTGTCGAGCGTGAGCTCGAAGTCGGTGTCGGTGGCCGCCCCGCGGTCGAACGGGACGAGCTGGCTGAGCTCGATGGTCGCCTCCGAGGTCGCCTTGGCGCCGAAGAACGCCGGCAGGCCGACCGAGGCGAGGTCCTCGGCGACGACGAACACCGCGTCGCCCGCGACCCGGAAGGTCTTGAGCTTCGGCTGCCAGCTGAGCAGATAGCCGATGCCGTCTTCCTCCAGGAGTGCCTTGATCGTGGGCAGGCCGGTCTCGTCGCCCAGCTTGTCAAGGCTGGTGTTGACCGCCTCGACGATCTCGTGCAGCGCGATCGACCCGAACAGCTTGGCGGCGTCGCCGAGTGCCTCGGCCGGGTCCCAGGTCAGATCGTTCGGACCGGCCGCCGCAACGGACCCGGCTCCGGGCGGGCCGGAGCGGCGCAGCGCGATTCCGGAGCCGAGGGTCTGGCTGAGGGTGTCGATCCGCAGCGACGGGCTGACCAGACCACGCCCTGCGCCCGGGCGGTCGAGTGCGGTCTCGCGGGCCAGGGTGAGGAACGCCAGCCCGGGGTTGCCGGCCCGGTTGCCGCTGCGGAGCCAGTCCGTGGCGTAGGAGACCGTGATCGGCTCGCCACCGACCAGTGAGACGACGGCGTCGTCGACGACGTCCGCCGACGCCACTCGCGGATAGCAGGCCGGCCGGCCAGCCGCTTCGAGCTCGTCGCGGACCGCTGCGGGGGTCGAGCCGGCGAGGTCGGGCCGGTCCAGTACGAAACGGATGAGGTTGGTGGCACGGGCCGGGCTCGCCGTGCCGAGCGGGTGCGGATCCGCCCAGCCGACGGACTGGCCGCCGAGATCCGCCTCCGCCGGGCGCTCGGCGTAGAAGCGGCTCAGGTTCTGCAGCGGCGTGGTCACGCCGTTGACCTGGTCCTGGACGGTGAACGCCTGGTCGGCGGCGACGAAGATCGCCGGCAGCGAGAGCGCGATGCCGGTGGCCCCGGTGCGATCGGTGCCGAGGTAGCCGATCTCGACCTGAACGCCGTCGCGGATGACGGCACCGATCTTGGCGGGGTCGATCTGGCTGCCGTCGCCGAGGGTCAGGGGAGCAAGGGCGACCGGCCCGCGACCCGGATCGGCGGCGACGATCTCGGTGAACGGGACGGCCCGGCCGCCGTCCGGCATATGAGGCGCCAGTGTCGGCAGTGCGTCGGGGGAGACCGACAGGTAGTCGTCCTGGACGAGGATCGCGACCGGGTTGCCGTCGGCGTCGTCGCGATACTCCCGCTCGGTCACCGTGGTGATGGTGGCGGGGATGCCGAACGGGGCGAGAAAGCCGCGTTCGGTGACCTCGACGTGGATGTCGCGGCCGGCGGTGGCCCGGTGCAGATAGCCGGCGAGATCGCCGGTGGCCCACGAGCCGGCCAGGTCGATGAAGGAGCCCTGCGGGGTCAGCCACAGCCGGTTGACTGCGATCGGGTCAGCCGGGTCGACGGTGGTGGCCGCGACGATCTGATCGCGCTGGCTCTGGCCGAGCGGCCGGGCGAGGGGGGCGTCGCCCGGCCGGGACCAGATCGCCCGGACGGTGGCCGGCGAGCCGGTCTCGTCCAGCCGGGCCCGCCACAGCTCCGTCACGTCGTCGTGTGTGAGCGGTGCGATTCCGGCGACGAAGCGGCCGTCGGGCCCCGGCGAGAACACCAGCGAGTCGACCAGCTCGAGTGCGGTGACGTCCTGGCCGGGCTCGACGCGAGGGTCGCCCGGCTTTGGCCCCGGGATGGCGCGGTCGTCCAGGGTCAGCGCGCGACCGGCCAGGTCGAGGACGGCCTTCAGGGCGTACGGGGTGCCCGGGTCGAGCGGCACCACCAGCCGCGACTCGGCGGCGACCCGATGATCGACCGCCTCGGTCGGCGTCGGGTCGGCGGTGCCGATAGTCGCTTCGACCGTGTGCTGGGACCCGAACACCAGGCGTACGCCGGTGAACGCGATCCGCGGATCGTGGGTG
Organism: Microlunatus ginsengisoli; assembly: GCF_039537205.1. Taxonomy (NCBI): domain Bacteria; kingdom Bacillati; phylum Actinomycetota; class Actinomycetes; order Propionibacteriales; family Propionibacteriaceae; genus Microlunatus; species Microlunatus ginsengisoli. The sequence goes on from NZ_BAABAB010000026.1 coordinate 107,672, forward strand.
ACAAGGGTCTGGGTCGCCTGGTCGACGTCCAGATTGAGGAACTCCAGCGTCAGGCTGAGCTGGTCGTCGGCGCGGATCAGCCGGTCGACCCGGCTGACCGGGACGGGATCGGTAGGCCGGGTCGCAGCGGCCGCGTCCGCTGCCCGGGGTGTGTCGAGGATCGTCATGCACCCGAGGGTGACGGCGCGACGTTGTGGATTTGTTGTCGTCGTGTTGTGCGGGCGGGGGATCCCTGAATTCGTCCCCCCAGTGCCTCGAGGAGCCGCTCGAATCGGCATCGATGGGGCACTCGGGGGACGGAATCAGGGAACGCCCCTGCCGAGGTCTTAAGAGCGATTTAATCCGCGACCCGCACAGTCGGTCAGACCACACAGGGAGGAGACCAGATCATGGTCGAGGAGTTCGTCCGCACCCGGATCAGACCGGGCGACGCGGTGTTCGAGGGCGCCCGGTTGTTCGAGGCGCACGCCAGCGGGGTCGAGGTGACCCAGGCGATCCAGTACTACCGCTCCAAGGAGCACCTGACCGACAAGGACGACCGGGCGCCCGACAACGCGGCCGAGGTGGTCGCCTACAAGGCGGCCTGGGTCCGGGTGTACGTCGAACCGGGCCTGTTCGACACCACCGCGACGGTGACCGGCAAGCTCCTGGTGGAGCGCCGCAACCGGCAGCTGAACTACCAGGCGGTGGCGACGTACACGCCGGTCGGCTCCTGGTCGGTGACCGCGGACGCGTCACTGGATTACCGCTCGGTCCGCGGCTGGACCGGCCGGACGCTGAACTTCGTCATCCCGGCGAAGGAGTTCCACGGCACGCTGCGGGTGACCCCGCTGATCGACGGCGCCCGCTTCCCGGCCGCGAGCGTGGTGGTCCGGCCGCTGCTCATCCAGACGCTGCGGATCCGCGGGATCCTGGTGGCCTACAAGGGGCCGAGCTCGGCCAACCCGCCGGCGCCGGGCCAGCCGCCGATCACCCAGCTGACCCTGCCGGCGCCGACGCTCGCCGACCTGCAGTCGACCAGCGGCAAGGCGCTGGCCATGATGCCGGTTCAGGCGACCGGGTCCTATGCCAGCGCCGGCGTGCTCAACTTCGCTACGCCGCTGGACGACATGCGAACCGGCAAGGGCGAGTGCTCGGTCAACTGGGGTGTCTTGCTGAACTGGCTCGAACTGCTCCGCGACAACGACGGCAACCGCGCCGACGTCGTCTACTACGGGCTGCTGCCGAGCGGCATCCCCCTGAACGTGCCCGGCTGCGGGCACAACGGGCTGGGCTCGGGCGCGGTCGGCAACCAGCAGAGCCTGGTGCACGAGATCGGGCACGGCTACAACTTCGACCACACGCCGTCGGGGGACGTGGGGAAGACGGACCCGAACTATCCGACGTACGAGCCGTATCAGTCCGCCTCGATCGGCGAGTTCGGGCTGGACATCCGGGACGGGTCGGTCTACGACCCGAAGGACTCGACCGACTACATGTCCTACGGCCCGAGTCGCTGGATGTCGCTCTACCAGTACGACCGGCTGCTGCTGCACAAGCGGCTGGACCCGAGCTGGATCAGCGACAGCACGATCTTCGACGACCACCCCCACATCCGGCCGTACGACCTCGAGTACCACTGGTGGCCGGACCCGCCGTGGCTCGGCCGCGAGGTCGAAAGCGCCCGGATCAACCCGGTGATCTCGATCGTCGGTCTGGTCGACGACGAGGGCAGGGTCGAGGTGCAGTCGGTGGCCCGGGTCCGGGTGGTACCCGACGTCGCCGGGATCCAGACCGCCTGGGTCGCGCAGCTGGTCGCCGACGACGGCGCGGTGTTGTCCCGGGCGCCGATCGTCCGGCTGTCTCCGGTCGGCGGTTGCGGCTGCGGTGGCGAGGAGACCGATCCGGGACGCGGGCCGTTCCGGTTCAAGGCGTACGTCCCCGACGTCGGTCCGGGCGCCGCGCTGCGGATCCTGAACGACGCGGACGAGGGGGACCGGGAGGTCTGGCAGCGCCGGCCCGAGCGGGAGGCGCCGGTGTTCACCGGCGTGGGAGCCGACCAGGACGGTGAGAACCTGCTGCTGCGCTGGGAGCTGGACTCGGATGCGGAGAGCGTCTGCGCCCAATGGACGTCCGACCAGGGCGAGACCTGGCACTCGCTCGCGGTGGGTCTGAACGAGGGCGCGGCGAGCCTTCCGCTGACCGGGCTGCCGGCCGGCGAGGTCGCGGTCCGGCTGCTGGCACACGGCGGCTTCTTCACCGGCGAGTCGGACGTACTGCGGCTCGAGGTCCCGGCCAGACCGCCCGAGATCGCGGTCCTGCACCCGACCGACGGCCGGACTCTGCCGGCCGGTGGCGTGCTGCAGGTCGCCGGGAACGCGGTCGACCAGGGCGGCCGCCCGCTGCCCGACGACGCCCTGCTGTGGCTGTTGGACGGGCAAGAGCTCGGTGCCGGCCGCGAGCTGTGGATCGCTGCCCCCGATCCGGGCGACCACGAGCTGGTGCTGGTCGTCCGCTCGGAGCAGGGCGAGGCGACCCAGACCGTTCGGTTCAGCACCCAGCCCGTCGACGCCTGATCGGCGGGTCGTCCGGCAGCCGCCCCACCCGCTCCCGGTACCTGCCCGCCCCTCCCGCTCCCGGGAAACCCCACCCCTCTTCCGCGAAACTGTGCAGTTGTTGCAGGTTGATGCGTTTCACCACTGCGAGAGCTGCACACTTTCCGAGGCCGGGAGGCCGGGAGGCCGGGAGGCCGGGAGGCCGGGAGGCCGGGAGGCCGGGAGACCGGGAGACCGGGAGGCCGGATCCGGGGGCGGGTGCGCGGTTCCGGGAGGGCGGGCGCGCGCGGGCTCTGGGAGCGGAGGCCGGGTTCTGGGAGGGTGGTGCCAGGGCCGGGGGAGGAGACGGGATGGCCGAGTCGGTGCCGGTAACCGAGGTCGCGACGATCGACGGCCGACGGATCGAATACCGGCTCGCCCGGCCGCCGGCGCCGAGCGCGGACGGCCGGCTGGCGGTGGTGCTGCACGGCGGTCACATGTCGGCCTCCTGCCGCTTCGGCGAGGACGTCTACCTCGACGCGGGCTTCGCCGTGCTCGTCGTCTCCCGGCCGGGCTACGGCCGGACCGAGGTCGCAGCCGGACCGTCCGTGCCCGAGTTCGTGCCGCGGTTGGCTGCCCTGATCCGCACGCTGGATGTGTCCGCGCCGGCCGTCGCCGTCGGCATCTCGATCGGAGCGCGCTCGGCGCTGACCCTGGCCGCCTACGCCCCGGACCTGGTGGAGAAGGTGATCCTGATCAGCCCGGTCAGTTTCGAGCCCTGGCCGAGCCGCCGGCTCCGGCGGATCGCCCGGGCTGTGTTCCGTCCGTCGACCCAGACGCTGACCTGGGGGATCGTGCACGCCATGCTGCGCCGCGATCCCGAACGCGCGCTGCCCCGGCTGATCACCAGCCTGTCCACGCTGCCCGGCGACGAGGCGGTCCGGCGGCTCGGCTCCGATGCCGACGCAGCGGCCGAGTTCCTGCTGGCCTGTCGCTCGGCGGCCGGCTTCGCGCAAGACCTGCACCCGCCGACCGACGTCACCGCCGACGTACGCCAGCCGGTGCTGATCCTGGCCACCCGGCTGGACGCTGCGGTCGGGTACGACGATCACCCGGCACGACTGGCGCTGACACTCGCCGGCGCGCGGCTGACAGACACCGAGTCCCCCAGCCATCTGATCTGGCTGGGGGACCGGGCCTCGGCGGCCGCCGAGGAGATCGTGCGTTTCGTGCGGTCCTGAGGTCAGGCGCCGACGGGTTCGAGCTCGCGCTCGTCGATGGCCCGTCGGGGTCCGCCGGTCTGGACCGGGCTCGTGGCTGAGGGCTCGACAGCGGGCTTCGCCGGCTGCATCGCCACCGTCTGCCGCAGCGGTACCTCCTTGATCAGCACGACCGCGATCAGCGAGACGGCCGCGAAGCAGGCACCGATCAAGAACAGGTGACCGGTCGCGTCGCCGTACGCACCCCGGACGATCGCCAGGATCGGCGCCGGCAGCGCGGTCAGGTCGAGATCGCTCGGGATGGTCGCACCGGACGCCGCCGCGCCGAGCGCCCGGACTCCGGCGATGATCTTGTCCTGGACCTGGTCGGCCAGCACGGCGCCGAGCACCGAGACGCCGATCGCGCCGCCGAGGGAGCGGAAGAACGCAACGCTGGCCGAGGTGGCTCCGATGTCGCGGACGTCCACGGTGTTCTGTACGGCCAGCACGAGGTTCTGCATCATCGCGCCCATGCCGAGGCCCATCAGCGCCATGAAGATGCTCATGTGCCAGATCGGCGTGCTGTGGTCGATGGTGCCGAGCAGGCCCAGACCCGCGGTGAGCAGGATCGCGCCGCCGACCAGGAACCGCTTCCACCGCCCGGTCCGGCTGACGATCTGGCCGGTGATCGTGGACGAGGCCAGCATGGCGATCATCAGCGGGATGGTCAGGAGGCCGGCGTGGGTGGGGGTGTAGCCGCGGGCCAGCTGGAAGTACTGACCGAGGAACGTGGTCCCGCCGAACATCCCGATCCCGACCGCGACGCTGGCGATGATCACCAGGGCGGCGGTGCGGTTGGCCAGCAGCCGGAGCGGGACCAGCGGCTCGGGGGTCTTCAGCTCCCAGACGATGGTGATCACGAGCAGGATCGCTGTGCTGCCGAGGAAGGCGGCGGTCTGCCAGCTCCACCAGGCATAGTCGTTGCCGGCGAAGGTCACCCAGATCATCGGCAGGCTCGCGGTCGCGGCGAGCAGCACCGCGCCGAGGTAGTCGATCTTGGGATTCCGCCGGATCGACGGCACGTGCAGGGTGGCCTGGATGACGAACAGGGCGACGATCGCGAGCGGAACGCAGACGAAGAACGTCCACCGCCAGCCGAGCGAGGTGTCGACGATCAGGCCGCCGAGTAGCGGCCCGGAGACGGTGCTAACCGCCATCACCGCACCCATGTAGCCGGCGTAACGGCCGCGCTCACGGGGCGCGATGATCGAGCCCATGATCGCCTGGACCAGCGCGGTCAGGCCGCCCATGCCGAGGCCCTGGACGACCCGCATGGAGAGCAGGAACGGGACACTCTGGGAGAACCCGGCGGCGACCGAGCCGGCGACGAAGATGCCGATCGCGATCTGGACCATCAGCTTCTTGTCGAACAGGTCGGCCAGCTTGCCCCAGATCGGGGTGCTGACCGTGGTGGCGAGCAGGGCCGCGGTGATCACCCAGGTGTACTGCCGCTGGGTGCCGTGCAGGTCGCCGATGATGGTCGGCAGGGCGACCGAGACGATGGTGGAGGAGAGCATGGCCGTGAACAGCGCGGCCAGCAGCCCGGTCATCGACTCGAGGATCTGGCGGTGCGTCATCGGCGCATCGGTGTCGGCCCGGCGTGGGGCGACGGCGGTTGACATGTGTGTGAAGCCTTCTTCTCTGGGACTAGTTCTGGTCGGTGCTGGCCGCGGTTGCGTACGCGGGATCGGGCTCGGCGACGGCGTCGGGTCCGGTGCTGATCGGGTCGGGCGAGGTCGGGATGAGGGACCGGGTCAGGTCGGCGGCGGAGGCGAACTGGTCGCCGTCGCCGAGGGAGCGCTCGAGCGCCGCGATGATCCCGGTCGCGGTGACGGCCTGGTCGTCGGTCCAGTCGGCCAACCGGGCCCGCACGCGCTCGACGTACGCGTCCTGGATGGCGGCCAGCCGCTCGCGGCCGAGGTCGGTCAGGCTGAGCCGGCAGGCGCGAGCGTCCCTCGGGTCGGGCCTGCGCTCGATCAGGCCCTCCCGCTCGAGCGGGACGATCGCCCGAGAGACACCTGACGGGCCCACGTGCAGGCTGCCGGCCAGGTCGCTCGGCCGGGCGTCACCGGCCTGCAGAGCCTTGAGCACGCCGAGCGAGGTGCCGGCGGCACCCATCTCGTTGGCGTGCCGGTGCGCTGTGGCCCGTCCGGCCCGCAGCAGGCCGCTCAGCGCGCTCAGCAGAGCCGCGGCGTTCTCGTGCTCGATCGTCATCCCTGATCCTTTTGCTTGTGTAAAGCAACTATATCTCTGAATGCATGCATAGTGCAACTAATGCAATGGTGACGCCGATCACCGCTTCATCGGGTTAGGAGAGCGATCAACTCGCCGGGCCGGCCAGCTTCGCTCGCGTTGGACCCACTTCGCTTGACGAGCTTCACGCGCGAAGTGGGTCGAAACCGCGCGAAGACCGGGGCTGTCGGCACAAGGGCGGCCAGGCCCAGCTGGTCGCCAGCGCCCGCCTCGTGTCAACGGACCTGGCTAGACGCGCCCAGCCGCACGCACCGCCAGGGGTCGGCGAGTGCCCCGGGTCAACTTCGCTCGCTTTGCACCTACTTCGCTCGGCGAGCTTCACGCGCGAAGTGGGTCGAAACCGCGCGAAGTGGGTCGAAACCGCGCGAAGTGGGTGGAAACCGCGCGAAGTGGGTGGAAACCGCGCGAAGAGGCGCCCCGCGGCGCGAGCTGAGCGGCCCCCACCTGGGACGCGACGAACGAGCCGGCCTGAAGCGCCGCGGGGCGCGGAGCGAGGTTTGCCGAGTGGGCGAACTAGGGGTCTTGGCCGGCACCGACGCTGCGCGCCGGGGAGTGCAGGAGCGTCTGGTGAAACAACGCTTCTCCGTTTCACCAGACGCGACGAACGAGCCGGCCTGAGCGCAGCCGAGCGCGGAGCGAGGGCTTGCCCGAGCGGAGCAGTCAGCACAGCGCAGCGGAGCGCGGAGCGAGGGCTTGCCCGAGCGGAGCAGTCAGCACAGCGCAGCGGAGCGCGGAGCGAGGCTTGCCGAGCGGAGCAGTCAGAGCAGCCCGCGGGCGAGCGCCGTCGCCAGGGTCGGCGCCAGCGGCACCCGGGGGAACAGGGTGGCCTGGTACGCGTGGTAGATGTCCGGCTTGCCCGGCCAGACGGTCGCGATCGGCCGATTGGCCGCGTCGAGCTGGTGGTGCCAGGAGCCGCGCTCCCGGTCGATCAGCGAGGACGAGATGTAGTCCCACCAGCGCTCGTACCACGATGCGTACGTCGGATCGCCGGTCCGCGCCCAGAGTGCGGCCGCGGCGGCGGTGCCCTCCGCGGCGACCCAGTGCATCCGGTCCCGGACCACCGGGGTGCCGTCCCAATCGGTGGTGTAGACGAAGCCGTCCGCCCCGTCGACCGCCCACCCGTCGGCGACGGCATGCGCGAACAGGGCCTGAGCGGCGCCGGACCAGTCGGCCGCGCCCAGCACCGACGACAGGTCCGCGTCGCGCGCCGCCGCCTCCAGGTTCAGCAGCAGCCGCGACCACTCCAGGGCGTGCCCGATGGTCGCGCCGTACGGCTTGAACGGGTCGTCGCGCCGGTCGTCGTTGTAGTCCGGCAGCGGGGTCCAGCCGTCGTCGTAGTGCTCGGGGATCCGCCAGTCGTTCTCGCCGGCCTGGCGGACCACGAACGAGCCGATCCGCGCGGCGCGTTCCAGCCAGATCGTCTCGCCGGTGACGTCGGCGGCGGCCAGCATCGCCTCCACCGCGTGCATGTTGGCGTTGATCCCGCGATAGGGGTCCAGCACCGAGAAGGAGGCGTCCCAGGTGTCCACACACAGCCCGGCGTCCTCGTCCCAGAACCGGTCCAGGAAGACCGAGGTCGCCTCGGCGAGCAGCTCCGGCGCGCCGTCGAGACCGGCCCGGACGGCCGAGCTCGCGGCCAGCACGACGAACGCGTGCGCGTAGCAGACCTTCGCATCGTCGACCGGTCCGTCGTCGTCCACCGCGGCGTACCAGCCACCGCCGGTGGTGTCCCGCAGCCGCCCGGTGAGCCCGCCGAACGCCCGCTCCGCGACCGGTCGGCAGCCGGGGATCCCGAGCAGTTGACCGAGCACATAGACGTGCACCATCCGGGAGGTGATCCAGGTGTGCACCGGCTCGCCCGGTGTGGGCACCCCGTCGGCGTCCAGGTACGCCGCCCCGCCGGCCGGCAGGCCGCAGCGCAACCCGAAGGCCAGCAGCAGCTCACCCTCGACCTCCAGCCAGTCGCGGTGCGTCGGTAGCTCGAGCCACGGTTTCACTCTCGGACCTCCTGGGTGCCGGATTCGCCGGATTCGCCGGACCGACCGGGCGCCGGTCCGGTGGATCCGCGCAGCCGCACCTTCGGCGACGGCGCGTCATAGGTGGTGACCGGCGCGCCGCCGAGCACCGCGAGCACCGCGTCGGCGACGGCGACGCCGAGGCTGTGCACGTCGACGGCGACCACGGTCAGTCCGGGCGGGGTCAACCGGGACAGCGCGGTGTCGTCCCAGACCATCAGCGAGACGTCGGCCGGCACGCTCAGCCCGCGATCACCCAGCACGCCCAGACCGGCGACCGCCATCACCACGTTGTCGTAGAAGATCGCCGTCGGTGCATCGTCGAGGCTCAGCAGGTCGAGCGTCGCATCGTGTCCGGACGTCTCGTAGTAGTCGCCCTCGACCAGGACCCCGCGGCAGTCCCGCGCGGCGCACTGCGCCAGGAACGCCTCCGAGCGGGTCTGGCTGTGCAGCAGCCGGCGCGGTCCGCTGACGTAGGCGATCCGCCGGTGACCGAGGTCGGCCAGCGCGTCGACCGCCTGGGCGGCACCGGCCGCACTGTCGACGTACACGTTGGAGAACGGCAGGACTCCGCGCGGCCCGCCGAGCACGACGGCGGGCACGCCGAGGTCGGCCAGCACCGGCAGCCGGTCGTCGTCGGGATAGATGTCGAGCATCACCAAGGCGTCGACCGCACCCTGCTCGGTCCAGCGCCGCCAGATGGCGATCTCCTGCTCGTGGCTGGTGGCGATGTTGAACAGCACCGAGCGGTCCAGCGGGCTGAAGACCTCCTCGATGCCCTCCATCAGCTCGATCAGGAACGGCTCCAGGCCGAGCAGCCGGGGCGGCCGGTTGATCACCAGCCCGACCGGCCCGCCGGGATCAGCCATGGGGCGCGGGCACCGGCGAGCGGCGGTGCAGGTCGTTCGCCGAACGGACCACCGCCGGGCCGGTCAGCGCGTCGGCGGCGCCCGGATCGGCGGTGCTCACCATGAAGTCGGCGGTCTCGCCGGGTAGCAGGGTGACCAGGCCGCGGTCCACCGCCGCGTCGGCGGCCGCGATGTCGGCGAGCAGCGTCACGCCGCGGGCCAGCGACCGAGCCGTCACCGACACCCGGTAGCCGCCGTCGACCGGCTCGGCGACCGCGCTCAGCGGTTCGGGATCCAGCTCGAGCTCCACGTCCTCGACGAAGGCATGCACCGTGCGTACGTCCCCCAGCTGCGCCACCAGCACCTCCCTGGTCGGGTCGTCCGGCGTCGCCGCCGCGGCCGGGACGCCGACCGTGGCCACACTACGGGCCGGTACGGACACCGTAGCGGTACCGGCGCCGAGCACGCTGCCGTCCAGACCCTCCCGGATCAGATCCAGGTGACCGGTCCACTCCTGGTCGGTGTCGTTGACCACGGCGACCGACAAGGTGTCGTCCCGGTCCACCACCGCGAGCAACCGCGGGGCGAAGGCCGCCCGGACGGCGTACCACAGCGGTTTGGTTCGCTCCTCGGAGTCGACCATCGCCCAGGACGTGACCGGCCAGCAGTCGTTCAGCTGCCACACGATCGCGCCGGCCGTCCGCGGCCACCAGGAACGGTAGTGCTCGATCGCGTACGCCACCGCGTGCGCCTGGTTCAGCTGCCCGGCCCAGTGCCAGTCGGCGAAGGCGGCCGGGACGCCCAGGTGGGGAGCCATCCCGCGGTCCAGCTTGCCGTTGCCGTCGTCGGCCTTCTGGTGGATCAAGAAGTTCGCATCCGCCTTCGGATCGGGCACCGAGGCCAGCGGTCCGCCGTCGACGGCATGCACCCAGTCGGTCAGCGTGCGCCAGGCCGGCGGCCCCTGGAACCCGAACTCCGAGCAGAACCGGGGAATCTCGCTGCGGTACTCGTGGTAGTCGATCTGGTTCCAGACCTCCCACTGGTGATGGGTGCCGTGGTCGGGGTGGTTCGGGTGCATCTCGGCCTGGCCGAACCCGGGGGAGCAGGGGCTGTTGTCGCTGTAGGTCCTGGTCGGGTCCAGCTCGGCGACGATCGCCGGCAGCAGCTCGCGGGCGTAGCGCTCACCCCAGGTGCGGCCGTCCAGCCGGCTCTCCCAGGCCCAGTCGGCGTGGCCCCACAGGTTCTCGTTCCCGCCGTTCCAGTGGATCAGCGACGGGTGCGGCATCAGCCGGACGACGTTCTCGCGCGCCTCGGCCGCGATCTCGTCCCACAGCGGCTGCTCCTCCGGATAGGCCGCGCAGGCCAGCAGGAAGTCCTGCCAAACCAGCAGGCCGCGCTCGTCGCAGGCGTCGTAGAACGCGTCGGTCTCATAGATCCCGCCGCCCCAGATCCGGAGCAGGTTCAGGTTCGCACCGATGGCCTGGTCGAGCCGGCGGGCCAGCCGCTCCGGGGTGATCCGGGTCAGGAAGTGGTCGTCGGGAATCCAGTTCGCGCCCTTCACGAACACCGGCACGCCGTTGACCGAGAACGTGAACGCGGTGCCGATCTCGTCGCGCGACGTGTCCAGGGTGACGGTGCGGAAGCCGATCCGGCGCTGCCAGCGGTCCAGCTCGACATCGTCGGTGACGTGCAGAGTCAGCTCGAGGTCGTAGAGCGGCTGGTCGCCGTACCCGGCCGGCCACCACAGCTCGACGTCGGGTACCTCCAGCGAGACCACCGCGGACGTCTCGCCGGGCTCCAAGCCAACCATGGCCCAGGACGGGCCGACCCCGGCCTTCAGCACAACCGCGGCCGGGTCGCCGGCGTACTCCAGCTCGACGTGCAGCTCCACCCGCCCGGTCCCGTCGTGGTCGACGGTGACCAGTGGACGGACCGACGCGAGCCGTGCCGTCCGCCACCGCTCCAGCCGGACCGGCTTCCACAGCCCGGCGGTGCGCAGGTCGGGACCCCAGTCCCAGCCGAAGCTGCAGGCCATCTTGCGCAGGTAGTTGAACGGGGTCGGGTACGGCCCCGGCCGGAACCCGAGCCGTTCCTTCTCCGCCTCCGCGTACGTCGTCGCCGACTGCAGGTCGACGCTCAGCTCGACCGGCCCGCCGTCGAGCAGGCCGGAGACGTCGAAGCGGTACGAGCGGTGCATATTCGCCGTCGTGCCGACCTCGGTGCCGGCGACGGTGACGGTGCCGATCGTGTCGACGCCGTCGAAGACCAGGTCGACCCGCTCGTCCGGCCCGGGCGCGCTGAGGTCCAGGGCCGCCGGGTCGAGCGTGGTCCGATAGCGCCAGTCCACGTCGAACAGCCAGGTCTGGGTGAACTCGTTGCCGTCGAGGAACGGATCCTCGATCAGCCCGGCGGCCATCAGGTCGACGTGGCTGCTGCCGGGCACCGCGGCCGGGATCGGGTCGGGCAGCCGTCCGTCCGGATCCCCACTCGTCGCGGTGAGGGTCCAGCCGCCGGTCAGCTCGGTGGAGATCATCGGTGATACCTCTCGTGGACTGAAGCGCTTAAGTCTCGGCGCGCGCACGTCCGTCCAGGGATGGGGCGTGCGTGGTGAGCATAGGGGAGAGCGTGCCCGGCTCGCGAACTCGCGGCGAATCGGGTTCTGCCGATTCGGCTGATACCCTTCGACGCGGTCACAACCAACCTTTAAGACCTGTCCTGTGAGGCAGGAAAGGACGGTCATGCTCGCTGACGCCCGCGCGCCCGAAAGCACTCCTCCCCCCGCGATCCTCGTTCTCGAAGACGGTCGGACCTTCCACGGACGAGCGTTCGGAGCGGTCGGTGAGACGTTCGGCGAGGCGGTCTTCTCCACCGGCATGTCCGGCTACCAGGAGACCCTGACCGACCCGAGCTACGACCGTCAGGTCGTGGTCGCCACCGCGCCGCAGATCGGCAACACCGGCTGGAACGACGACGACGACGAGTCGAGCCGGATCTGGGTCGCGGGATATGTGGTCCGCGACGCCGCCCGGATCCCGTCCAGCTGGCGCTCCCGGCGCAGCCTCGACGACGCGCTGCGCGCGCAGGGGGTGGTCGGGATGCGCGACGTCGACACTCGCGCGCTGACCCGCCATCTGCGCGAGCGCGGGGCGATGCGGGTCGGCGTCTCCAGCGTCGAGACCGACCCGGCGCGGCTGCTCGCGCGGGTGCTGGAGCAGCCGTCGATGCACGGCGCCCACCTGGCCGACGAGGTCAGCACGCCGCAGGCGTACGTCGTCCCCGCCCAGGGTGACAAGCGCTTCACCGTGGTCGCGCTGGACCTGGGAATCAAGTCGATGACGCCGTACCGGATGGCGGAGCGGGGGATCGAGACCCACGTGCTGCCGGCCACCGCGAGCTTCGCCGAGATCGCCGCCCATCGTCCGGACGGGGTGTTCTTCTCCAACGGCCCGGGCGATCCCCAGGCCGCCGACGCCGCCGTCGCCGTGCTGCGCGAGGTGCTTGCCGCCGGGACGCCGTACTTCGGGATCTGCTTCGGCAACCAGCTGTTCGGCCGGGCGCTCGGGTTCGGGACCTACAAGCTGGTCTACGGTCACCGCGGCATCAACCAGCCGGTGATGGACCTGACCACCCGCAAGGTCGAGATCACCGCGCACAACCACGGCTTCGCCGTGGACGCCCCGCTGGACGCGCCGACGCCGACGCCCTACGGCGTCGCCACCGTGAGCCACGTCTGCCTCAACGACCAGGTGGTCGAGGGCCTGGAACTGCGCGACGACGCCGGCGACCTGCTGAGCTTCTCGGTCCAGTACCACCCCGAGGCCGCCGCCGGCCCGCACGACGCCAGCTATCTGTTCGACCGGTTCACCGACCTGATGGCGAAACGCTCAGGCCGCGTTTCCGGGCTCGAAGGGCAGGAGAACTGATGCCCCGCCGTACCGACATCTCCTCGATCCTGGTGATCGGGTCAGGGCCGATCGTGATCGGCCAGGCCTGCGAGTTCGACTACTCCGGCACCCAGGCGTGCCGGGTGCTGCGGGCCGAGGGCTTCCGGGTCATCCTGGTCAACTCGAACCCGGCCACGATCATGACCGACCCCGAGTTCGCCGACGCGACGTACGTCGAGCCGATCACGCCCGAGTTCGTCGAGCAGGTGATCGCCAAGGAGCGTCCGGACGCGCTGCTGGCCACCCTGGGCGGCCAGACCGCGCTCAACGCCGCCGTCGCGCTGCACGAGGCCGGCATCTTGGAGAAGTACGGCGTCGAGCTGATCGGCGCCTCGATCGAGGCCATCCAGCGCGGCGAGAACCGCGAGCAGTTCAAGGCGATCGTCGAGGGTCTGGAGCTGCCGCCGGACACGACCACGCCGGACGTCGGGGTCGCGCGCAGCGCGATCTGCCACTCGATGGACGACGTCCTGGGTGCGGCCGCCCAGCTCGGCTACCCGCTGGTGGTCCGGCCGAGCTTCACCATGGGCGGCGTCGGCTCCGGCTTCGCCCATACCGAGCAGGATCTGCGCCGGATCGCCGGTGCCGGGCTGGCCGCCAGCCCCACCACCGAGGTGCTGATCGAGGAGTCGATCCTGGGCTGGAAGGAATACGAGCTCGAGGTCATGCGCGACCGCGCGGACAACGTGGTGATCGTCTGCTCGATCGAGAACCTGGACCCGATGGGCGTACACACCGGCGACTCGATCACGGTCGCCCCGGCGATGACGCTGACCGACCGGGAATACCAGCGGATGCGCGACGTCGCGATCGGCATCATCCGCGCGGTCGGGGTGGACACCGGCGGTTGCAACATCCAGTTCGCGATCGACCCCGCCACCGGCCGGATGATCGTGATCGAGATGAACCCGCGGGTGTCCCGCAGCTCCGCGCTGGCCTCGAAGGCGACCGGCTTCCCGATTGCCAAGATCGCCGCCAAGGTGGCGATCGGCTACACCCTGGACGAGATCCCGAACGACATCACCGGCGAGACGCCGGCGAGTTTCGAGCCGACCCTGGACTACGTCGTGGTGAAGGTGCCGCGGTTCGCGTTCGAGAAGTTCCCCGGCGCCGAGGACACCCTGACCACGCACATGAAGAGCGTCGGCGAGGCGATGGCGATCGGCCGGAACTTCACCGAGGCGCTCGGCAAGGCGCTGCGCAGCCTGGAGGACCCGAAGGCGCCGTTCGTCTTCGCGGCCCGTGGCCCTTCGCCAACCTCAGGGCGCATTGCCGAGTTGCTCGACCGCGCTTCCCGACCGCACGACGGCCGGCTCGGCGACGTGATGGGCGCGATCCGCGCGGGCGCGACGCCGGAGCAGGTGCATCAGGCGACCAAGATCGATCCCTGGTTCGTCGACCAGCTGTACCTGATCAGCGAGGTGGCGGACGAGGTCCGCGACGCGCCCGAGCTGACCGCCGACGTACTCCGGCTGGCCAAGCGGCACGGGCTGTCCGACGCCCAGATCGCGAGCCTGCGCAACCTGCGCGAGGACGTCGTCCGCGGTGTGCGCTGGGCACTGGGTGTCCGACCCGTCTACAAGACCGTGGACACCTGTGCCGCGGAGTTCGCCGCCAAGACCCCGTATCACTACAGCTCCTACGACGAAGAGACCGAGGTCGCACCACGGACCAAGCCGGCGGTGTTGATCTTGGGCAGCGGGCCGAACCGGATCGGGCAGGGGATCGAGTTCGACTACTCCTGCGTGCACGCGGCGATGACCTTGTCCCAGGCCGGCTACGAGACGGTCATGATCAACTGCAACCCGGAGACGGTCTCGACCGACTACGACACCGCCGACCGGCTCTATTTCGAGCCGCTCACCTGTGAGGACGTGCTCGAGGTCTATCACGCCGAGGCGGCGGCCGGGCCGGTCGCCGGGGTGATCGTGCAGCTGGGCGGCCAGACCCCGCTGCGGCTCGCCCAGCAGCTGAAGGACCAGGGTCTGCCGATCGTGGGCACCAGTCCCGAGGCGATCCACCTCGCCGAGGAGCGCGGCGCGTTCGGCCAGGTGCTCGCCGACGCGGACCTGCCCGCCCCGCGGCACGGGATGGCCCGCTCGTTCGACGAGGCGAAGGAGATCGCCGACGAGATCGGCTATCCCGTCCTGGTCCGCCCGAGCTATGTGCTCGGCGGCCGCGGGATGGAGATCGTCTACGACGAACCCACGCTCAGCTCCTACATCGAGCGGGCCACCGAGGTCACCCCGGACCATCCGGTGCTGGTCGACCAGTTCCTCGACGACGCGGTCGAGATCGACGTCGACGCGCTCTACGACGGCACAGAGCTCTATCTGGGCGGGGTGATGGAGCACATCGAGGAGGCCGGCATCCACTCCGGCGACTCGGCCTGCGCGCTGCCGCCGATCACCCTGGGTGCGGAGGTCGTCGACCGGATCCGGGAGTCCACCGCGGCGATCGCGGCGGGTGTGGGGGTGCGCGGCCTGATCAACATCCAGTACGCCCTGGCCGGCGACACCCTGTACGTGCTGGAGGCCAACCCGCGCGCCTCGCGGACGGTTCCCTTTGTCTCCAAGGCGACAGCGACCCCGCTGGCCAAGGCGGCGGCCCGGATCATGCTGGGCGAGACGATCGGCGGGCTGCGGGCCGACGGCCTGCTGCGGGCGGGCGGCGACGGCTCGGACGAGCATCCCGGCCCGATCGCGGTGAAGGAAGCCGTGATGCCGTTCAACCGGTTCCGTACCGTGGAAGGGATCTCCGTCGACACCATCCTCGGCCCGGAGATGAAGTCCACCGGCGAGGTGATGGGGCTCGACCACACCTTCGGTGCGGCGTTCGCGAAGAGCCAGGTGGCCGGCTTCGGCCCGTTGCCCACCAAGGGGACGGTGTTCATCTCGGTGGCCAACCGGGACAAGCGGTTCGTGATCTTCCCGGTGAAGCGGCTGGCCGACCTCGGCTTCGAGATCCTCGCGACCGAGGGCACGGCGTCCATGCTGCGCCGGCACGGCGTGATCGTCACCACCGTCCGGAAGTACAGCCAGGGTCCCGGACCGAACGGGGAGAAGACGATCGTCCAGGCGATCTTGGACGGCGAGGTGGACCTGATCTTCAACACCCCGCACGGGCTGAGCCCGCACGGCCGGCCGCGGTTCGACGGCTACGAGATCCGGACCGCCGCGGTCTATCGCAACGTGCCCTGCGTGACCACGGTGCAAGGGCTGGCCGCGGCCGTCCAGGGGATCGAGTCGATCCGGGCCGGCAGTGTCGGCGTCCGCTCCTTGCAGTCCTGGTCCGCGGAGCTCCTCGCCGACTTGTCACGCTCCCGGCTCGCCCCGGCGGGCCCGCCGCCTGACGACCCGGTCCTCGACGATTCGGCACCCGACGACTCAGGACGATGACCGCGTACGATCGGCTGCTGCGCCCGATCCTTTTCCGCTCCGGCGGTGGAGACCCCGAGAAGGCGCACGAGCGGACGCTGGCCGCGCTGACCCGGCTCGGCGCGCTTCCGCCGGCGCGCTCGGCGGCTGGCCGCTGGTTCGGGCGGCACCGCAGCCCCGTCGACGTCGCCGGCATCTCGTTCCCGGGTCGCGTCGGGCTGGCCGCCGGGATGGACAAGAACGGGTTGGCCGTGCGGGCCTGGGCGGGTCTCGGCTTCGGCTTCGCCGAGCTGGGCACGGTGACGGCACAGGCCCAGCCCGGCAACGACCGGCCGCGGCTGTTCCGGCTGCCGCAGAGCAGCGCGTTGATCAACCGGATGGGCTTCAACAACGCCGGGGCAGAAGCGCTGGCCCGCCGGCTGGCGGCAGCCGGAATCCGCCGCGGCAACAACGCCGCCGGTATCCCGCTCGGCATCTCGATCGGCAAGACCAAGATCACGCCGGTCGAGGACGCGGTGGAGGACTACCTGGCCAGCTTTGCCGCGCTGTCGCCCTATGCCGACTACGTCGCGGTGAACGTGTCCAGCCCGAACACCCCGGGTCTGCGCCGGCTCCAGGACGCGGACTCGCTGCGCAGCCTCGCCGGCGGTCTGGTCCACGCCGCACGCACCGAGCGGTCCACCGATCCGGTGCCGATCTTCGTCAAGATCGCGCCGGACCTCGGCGAGTCCGCGGTGGAAGACGTCCTCGACGTCTGCCGGATCACCGGTGTCAGCGGGCTGATCGCCACCAACACCACCCTGCGTCGCAGCGGCGTGTCGTTCGCCGAGAGCAGCCTGGCCAAGGAAACCGGTGGCCTGTCCGGAGCGCCGCTGACGAACCGGGCCCGCCAGCTCGTCCGCTTCCTGCGGGAGCGGACCGAACTGCCCATCATCGGTGTCGGCGGGATCATGACCGCCGACGACGGCCGGCGGATGTTCGACGCCGGTGCTGACCTGCTCCAGCTCTACACCGGATTCGTCTACGGCGGGCCCGGCTTGGTGGACGCCCTGAACAGGCTTCCGGAGTGCAACACGCGACTGAGGGGAAATCCGTGATGACCATGCCGTACGGGCAGCGGTTGCGCCGTCTGAGCGCCGAACGAGGGCCGCTGTGCGTCGGGATCGACCCGCACCCGCCCCTGCTCACCGCGTGGGGTCTGCCGACGAGCGCCGCCGGGCTCGAGCGGTTCGCCCGCGGCCTGATCGAGGCGATCGGCTCCGAGGTCGCCGTGTTCAAGCCGCAGTCGGCGTTCTTCGAGACCTACGGCTCGGCGGGGATCGCCGTCCTGGAACGGGTGCTGGCCGACCTGCATGCGGTTGGCGCGATCTCGGTGCTGGACGTCAAGCGCGGGGACATCGGTTCGACCATGGACGCCTACGCCGCCGCTTACCTTGCCGACGGCGCCCCGTTGGCCGCCGACGCGATCACCGCCAGCCCGTATCTGGGCTTCGGCTCGCTCGCGGGCGCTATCGACCTCGCGGCAGAGACCGGCCGTGGTGTCTACGTTCTCGCGCTGACCAGCAATCCGGAGGGACCGCAGGTGCAGCACGCCCGGGTCGCCGACGGCCGGATCGTCGGCCAGGCGATTCTCGACGAGGTCGCCGAGCGCAACGCTGCCGCGCGAGAAGTCGGCGAACTCGGTCATGTCGGGGTGGTGGTCGGCGCCACCATCGGACGGACGGCCGCGGACTTCAGCCGGCTGAACGGGTCGATCCTGGTGCCCGGTCTCGGTGCCCAGGGCGGCACCGCGGCAGGTCTGGCCGAGGTCTTCGGGGATGCCCGGCAGCTGGTGCTGCCGTCGTCCAGCCGGGAGATCTTGTCGGCCGGACCCGACCCGAGTGCACTCCGGGCCGCCGTCGGCAAGGCCCAAGCCGCGATCGGCGACGTCATCGCCGTGGGGTAAGTTCTCGTTCCAGCCGAACTTCCCTGCGCGCAGATGAGGATCGACGCGGTGACCATTCCTCCGTTGAGCAACGAGCAACGCCTCGAGGCGCGACATGCGGCCACCGAGGCGCGGCGGAAGCGTGCCCAGGTGAAGCAGGGACTGCGCACCGGCGAGCTGAGCCTGGCGCAGGTGCTCGACCTTGCCGAGGCCGACGACGTGATCGCGCATACCAAGGTGGTCGACACGCTGAAGTCGCTGCCGCGGGTCGGCGCCGTCCGCGCGGAGAAGATCATGACCAGGCTGGACATCGCGCCGAATCGCCGGCTGCGCGGCCTCGGCAAGCACCAGATCGCCGCCTTGATCGAGGAGTTCGGGCGCGCGCCGGATCAGGCGTGACGGCGGGCACTCCGCACCTCACCGTCGTCTCCGGTCCGACCGCCGTCGGCAAGGGCACGGTGGTCGCCCGGCTGGCGGCCGAGCACCCCGAGCTGTACGTGTCCGTGTCGGCGACCACCCGGCCGCCGCGCCCGGGAGAGCGCGACGGGGTGCACTACTGGTTCGTCTCCGACGACCGCTTCGACGAGATGGTCGCCGACGGGGAGCTGCTGGAGTGGGCGGTGGTGCATGGCCGGCACCGCTACGGCACGCCCCGGGCACCCGTGCTGGCGGCGCTGGCGGCAGGCCAGCAGGCCCTGCTCGAGATCGATCTGCAGGGCGCCCGGCAGGTCAAGCAGAACTGGCCGAGCGCTCGGTTCGTCTTCCTGGCTCCGCCGAGCTGGGAGGAGTTGGTCCGCCGGCTGGTCGGCCGCGGCACCGAGACCGAGGAGCAGCGTGAGCGCCGGCTGGCCACCGCCCGGACCGAGTTGGAGGCCGTGTCGGAGTTCGATCACGTCGTCGTGAACGCCGAAATAGGCCAGGCGGTGGGGGACTTGGTAGCCTTGTTGGGTCTGTAGCCGAACAGGCCGGCTCCTGCCTGCCCGTCGGCCGGACTCGCTGTCTCCAACCCAGAAGGTTCACTGTGTCCGGAAACCCCGTGGTCGCCGAGGGCATCACCAACCCGCCCATCGACGAGCTGCTGACCCGCTCCGACTCCAAGTACAAGCTGGTGCTGTTCGCCGCGAAGCGCGCGCGCCAGATCAACGCCTACTACTCCCAGCTCGGCGAGGGTCTGCTGGACAACGTCGGCCCGCTGGTCGAGACCGGCGTGCAGGAGAAGCCGCTGTCGATCGCGCTGCGCGAGGTCAACGCGGGACTGCTCACCTGCACCGACATCGACGAGAACGGCGAGCCGGTCGGCGACCAGCCCGCGGAGCTCGGCACCGACTCGACGAGCTTCGACGATCCTGCCTGATCGTCCGACCCGGCCGGCCCGGGTGGTTCTGGGGGTCGCCGGGGGGGTCGCCGCCTACAAGGCGTGCGAGCTGCTCCGCCGGCTGCTCGCCGACGGCCACGAGGTGCAGGTCATCCCGACCGAGGCGGCGCTGAACTTCGTCGGCGCCGCCACCTGGGAGGCGCTGTCCGGTCGGCCGGTGCACACCGACGTCTTCACCGGCGCGTACGAGGTCCCGCACGTGGCGATCGGCAGGCAGGCGGATCTGGTGCTGGTGGCTCCGGCCACGGCCGATCTGCTGGCCCGGGCCGCCACCGGCCGCGCCGACGACCTGCTGACCAACGTCCTGCTCACCGCGACCTGTCCGGTGCTGTATGCGCCGGCGATGCACACCGAGATGTGGCTCAACCCGGCCACCCAGGCCAACGTCGACACCCTGCGAGCCCGCGGCGCCGTCGTGGTCGACCCCGCCTCCGGCCGGCTCACCGGTGCCGACTCCGGACCGGGCCGGCTGCCCGAGGCGATCGAGCTGCACGCGGTCGCGGCGAGCGTGCTGGCCGATCGCGGCATCGCCGGCCGGGCCGCCGCCCGCGACCTGGCCGGGCTCAGGGTGGCGGTCAGCGCCGGCGGCACCCGCGAGCATCTGGATCCGGTGCGCTTTCTCGGCAACTCCTCCTCGGGCCTGATGGGCTGGGCGCTGGCCCGGGCCGCCGCGTTGCGCGGTGCAGCCGTCACGCTGGTGGCGGCGAACGTCTCGCTGCCCGCTCCCGCCGACCTCGACCTGATCCCGGTCACCTCGACCGCCGATCTGGCCGCGGCGATGACGACCGCGGCCCAGGAGGCCGACATCGTGGTGATGGCCGCCGCGCCCGCCGACTACACCCCGGCGAGCGCCAGCGACACCAAGCTGAAGAAGACCGGCGACGCCGGCCTGGAGCTGGACCTGGTGCAGACCACCGACGTGCTGGCCTCGCTGGTCCGCGGACGTACCGATCCGCGGCAGGTGTTGGTCGGCTTCGCCGCCGAGACCCCGACGCCGGACCACGGCCTGTTGGAGCTCGGCCGGGCCAAGCTGGCCCGGAAGGGCTGCGACCTGCTGGTGCTGAACGAGGTCGGGCGGGACAAGGTGTTCGGCCGGTCGACCAGCGAGATCGTGATCATCTCCGCCGAGACGGCCCGGCCGCCACTGGCCGGCAGCAAGGACGAGCTCGCGCACCGAATCTGGGATGAGGCACGTGCGGTTCGGGCCGCGAAAGTAGAGTGACGCGTCGGCGGCACCGGTTGAAGGAGACACGGATATGACCAGCAGGCTGTTCACCTCGGAGTCGGTCACCGAGGGGCACCCGGACAAGATCGCCGACCAGATCAGCGACTCGATCCTGGACGATCTGCTCACTCACGACCCGGACAGCCGGGTCGCGGTCGAGACGCTGGTGACGACCGGTCTGGTGACGATCGCCGGCGAGGTGACCACCGACGCCTACTCCGAGATCCCAGGGATCATCCGGCAGCGGATCGTCGACATCGGTTACGACTCCTCGACCAAGGGCTTCGACGGCCGGTCCTGCGGGGTCCAGGTCGCGATCGGCCAGCAGAGCAAGGACATTGCCCAGGGCGTGGACCACGCGTTCGAGGAGCGCAGCGGCGAGTCGCACGACGCGCTCGATGCCCAGGGCGCCGGCGACCAGGGTCTGATGTTCGGCTACGCCTGCGACGAGACCCCGACCCTGATGCCGCTGCCGATCGACCTGGCCCACCGGCTGGCCGAGCGGCTGGCGGCGGTCCGCAAGGACCACACCATGCCCTACCTGCGTCCGGACGGGAAGACCCAGGTCACCATCGCCTACGAGGGCGACCGTCCGGTCCGGCTGGACACGGTCGTGGTCTCCAGCCAGCACGCGGCCGACATCGACCTGGATGCGTTGCTCGCCCCGGACGTCCGCAAGCACGTGGTGGACGCCGTGCTGGAGCGCTATGACCTGGACGCGTCGGACTACCGGCTGCTGGTCAACCCGACCGGCCGGTTCGAGATCGGCGGCCCGATGGGCGACGCCGGGCTGACCGGCCGCAAGATCATCGTCGACACCTACGGTGGGATGGCCCGGCACGGTGGCGGCGCGTTCTCCGGCAAGGACCCGTCGAAGGTGGACCGCTCCGCGGCGTACGCGATGCGCTGGGTCGCCAAGAACGTGGTGGCCGCGGGGCTGGCCCGGCGCTGCGAGGTGCAGGTGGCGTACGCGATCGGCAAGGCGCACCCGGTCGGCTTCTACGTCGACACCTTCGGCACCGAGTCCGTGCCGGTGCCGCAGATCCAGGCCGCCGTGCTGGCGACCTTCGACCTCCGGCCGGCCGCGATCATCCGCGACCTGGACCTGAAGCGGCCGATCTATGCCAAGACGGCGGCGTACGGTCACTTCGGCCGTGAGCTGCCGGAGTTCAGCTGGGAGCGGACCGACCGCGCCGACGCGCTCGCCGCGGCCGTCCGCGGTTAGTTGGTTTCCCGCGAGTTGTCAGGTCCTCAGCTCGTTCTGGCGCGCTGAGGACCTGACAACTCGGCGCAGGGAGCGGGCCAGCACCGAGCCGACCAGCAGGCCGAGGGCGATCGAGAGCGCCAGCTGGATCACCACGAAGCCGCCGCCACCGGTGCCGTCCGGGTGGATCACCAGCTCGGTGACCGACAGCAGGCCGAGACTGCCCGGGACGAGCATCCAGAACGCCGGCAGGAAGACCACCAGCCGCGGCAGCTGCGGCCGGATCAGCTCCACCACCGAGGCGCCGAGGCTGGCCGCGGTCGCGCCGAGGAACCCGCCCAGCGACGCGCCCCAGAGCAGCTGGCCGAGGATCTGGCAGCCGACCGCGGCGACCAGCACCACCATCACCCACGGGATCAGTGCCAGCCGGACGCTTTCCATCAGGCACAGGCCCACACTGAGGCAGAGCACGCCGAGCGGAAGCGCCCACCAGCCGAGGTCGTCGACCCGGACGTTGGTCAGCGCGGCCGCGGGAGTGCGCAGCAGGGCCGCCGCGGCGAGGATCCCGAGCGCGAACAGCAGTAGCTGGACGGTGCCGTAGCCGACCCGGGCGACGCCGGTGATCATCGCGCCCGCGGCGATCTCGGACAGCCCGGTGACGAGCAGCGCGCCGGGCAGCAGGATGGCGAGCGGCGGCAGCAGCGTGCGCAGGGCACCGTCCACCAGCCCGGCGCCGGCGGCGGCGAAGACCAGGCAGGCCGCCAGGAACGCCGCGACGCTCGGCAACAGGGTGGCCAGCGCGCGGAACCGGCCGCTCAGCCGGGCCAGCCCGAGCGCGATCGCCGAGCCGACCGCGGTCAGCGCCACATTCGCGGCGCCGGGCTGCAGGATCAGGCAGATCCCGACCGACGCGATCACCCAGGCCAGCCCGGACAGCCAGGCCGGATAGCGCTCCGGCCGGCCGCGGAGCGTGGTCAGCCGGTCCAGCGCGGTCGGCCTGTCGATGGCGCGGATCATCAGCTGCTGGCGGATCAGCCGGACCTCGGCTGCCTGGTCCAGTCGCAGCGGTCCCCTCACCGTCTCCACGGTCGCGGCGGCGCCGCCGGCCAGCGCGAGGGTGACGCTAGTGGGTCCGGCCGCGACCTGGACGTCGGGATAGCCGAGCGCCCGGCCGGCGGCGGACAGGTCCTCGTCGATCTCGTGCACCGGCTGGCCGGTCGCCACCATCGCGACCGCCAGATAGGTCAGCACGCGGCGGTCGGCAAGTTCCCCGTCGTGGGCGGTGGCGTCGGTTCCTGCAGCCGTCATGGCGCCAACTGTGTCATCGACCGGCGCGGGTGGGTCGACCTGCTGGTGGCCGCGACCCGAAATCCCGCCCCTCGTCGGCGCGGTCGCCGCCGGCCCAGGCGGGACGGAGCGACGGCACCTCGAACGAGGGGCGGATTTTCGGGTTGCGAGCGGTTGCCCGGGACTCAGCTGCCCTGGACTCAGCTGCCCAGGACTCAGCTGCCCAGGACTCAGCTGCCCGCGCCGAACCGCTCCATCCCGATCAGCGGCTTGATCGCCCGCTCGATCGCGCCCCGGCTGAAGGCCCGCTGGACCAGACCGCGACCGAGCAGGTTGCCGAGCGCGCCCATGATCATCGCCTGGTCCAGCGAGAGGAAGCGCCGGGCCACCTTGCCGGAGCCGACCGCGATGGCGTCGAAGAAACCGCCGTCGGAGGTGCAGTCGAACTCGCGCTCCAGCTTGCGCAGGTTGGCGTACGCGGGCCCGGGCTCGTGCATCATCGCCAGGAACGCGGCGTGCGGCGTGACCACCCCGTCGCCGTAGGTCGGGTTGGGGTTCTTCGCCTCGCGGCAGTCGCCGAAGCCGCGGTCGACGTTGGTCTTCTCCACGTCGGAGAAGTAGCCGTCGGGGTTGAGCCCGACGGCGTCCACGCCGTACTCGCGGTAGCCCTGGTCGAGCGTCGGGTCGCTGGCGGGGGAGAAGCCCCAGAAGCCGTACTTCGCCTCGTCCAGCCCGTGCTCGCGGTGCGCGCGGACCATCAGCGGGTGATTCACTCCCCAGGAGTGCGGCGCCCAGCGCTCCTCCGGCACGAACACGTTCGGCATCAGCGCCTCGAACATCGACCCGCCCCAACCGGGCACGACCCGGAACCCGCGGTACTCGTACGCGCCCTCGAACACGTCCACGCCGAGATAGGTCCGGGTCCGGCCGACCGGCCGGCTCTCCTGCCAGGACCAGTCGCACCCGCTCGGGAACGTTCGCCAGGTGCCGAAGAAGTGACCGGGCGGGATCTGGCCGCGGGCGATGCCGAGGTAGGACGCGATCCGGGTCTCCGAGACGGTGGTGTCGTAGTGGAAGTTGGTGTAGAACACGTTCGGCCCGCGCCCAAGGTAGTTGGCCTCGACGGTGTCCGACGGGGTCGGCGGCTTCTCCGGCCAGAAGCCGCCTCGGAGCAGTCCGACCGGGAGGTCGGGTCGCGGCGTCGGGTTGTAGTACGCCCTGAAGTCCATTGGCTCCAGCAACCGGAGCGCCCGGCGGCCGATGGAGGGCTCGGCGGCGTTGCCCAGCACGACGAAGGCGGCGGCCAGCCAGCCGTTGTCCACGCTGGACAGGAACGGATAGACGGTCTTGCCGTCGGTGGGCCAGCTGGTGAGCACCTCGGCGGTGCGCTCGTCGTACCAGTTGTAGAACATGCCGCTCGGCCCGTGCCGCCGCATCCGGCTCAGGGTGTCGAGGGTCTGGGAGAGTCGGCGGCTGGCCTCGCCGCGGGAGATCAGGCCGAGGTCGCGGGCGACGATTGTGCTCCACAGGTAGCCGCCGATGTTGGTGGGCGACGTGTAGCCGCTCCGGTTCGGGGCGTCGAGCGGGCCGTCGATGTTGTCGGCGGACAAACCGGTCCGCTCGTCGGTCATCGCCACCAGGCTGGCCCAGGTCCGGCGGGCCCACCGCTGCAGTACGGCGCGGTCGGGCCGGCCACCGGCTTGCCGCGGCGCGGCTGCGGCTGTCGGGGACAGCGACAGCGTCGCCGGGAGGGCGGCGGTCGCCGCCAGGGCGGTGCCGCCGGTGAGCAGAGCGCGTCGAGAGAACGCGGTCACGGAAGACTCCTTCGTCGTCGGATGCGTTCATTCGACCCTGCCCCGATGTCCACGGATTAGTCAAGAAGTAGCGCGATTCGTGGTCACATAGTGAAAATCTCGCTTAACCTGAGGGGTTCGGTTCAGGATGTGAGACAACAGGCTCGGATAGGGTCGGAACCGTGCCAGCACCGGATCGACGCCGGATCATCCTCGACTGCGACCCCGGTCACGACGACGCCATCGCCATCCTGCTGGCCCACGGCAGCCCTGCGATCGAGCTGGTCGCGATCACCACCGTGGCGGGCAACCAGACCCTTGCCAAGGTGACTCGCAACGCTCGCGCCGTCGCCGAGCTGGCCGGCATCCGCGACGTACCGATCGCCGCCGGCTGTCTGCGTCCGCTGGTCCGCGAGCACGCGACCGGTGCCGACATCCACGGGGAGTCCGGTCTGGACGGTCCGGACCTGCCGGAGCCGGTCGAGCCCGTCGATCCGCGTCACGCCGTCGACCTGATCGTCGAGACGGTGATGTCGGAACCGGCGCAGAGCATCACCCTGGTGCCGATCGGGCCGCTGACCAACATCGCGCTGGCCGTCCGGCGCGAGCCGCGGATCGCCGAGCGGGTGCGCGAGGTTGTGCTGATGGGCGGCGCCTACCACCGCGGCAACCGGACTCCGGTGACGGAGTTCAACATCGGTGTCGACCCCGAGGCGGCGCACATCGTGTTCAACGAGCCGTGGCCGTTGACCATGGTCGGGCTGGAGGTCACCCACCAGGCACTGGCGACCCCGGACGTGCTGGCCCGGATCGCCGCGATCCAGGGCCGGGCCGCCCGGTTCGTGCTCGACCTGCTCGACTTCTACGGTGGCACCTATCGCGAGCGACAGGGGTTCGCGGCGCCGCCGGTGCACGACCCGTGCGCCGTGGCGTATGTGATCGACCCCGCCGTGTTGACCGTACGGCCGACCGTGGTCGACGTCGAGCTGTCCGGCCGGCTCACCACCGGCATGACGGTGGCCGACCTGCGCTCGACGGCGCCCGAGTCGTGTCACACTCACGTGGCGACCGGCCTCGATCGAGACCGCTTCTGGGACCTGGTGGTCGAGGCTCTCGCCAACGTGCCCTGACGCCTGTCGGGGCAGAGCCGGAGGTACGCGGAATGGAACCCAACGACCGGGTGGCCGTGGTGGGGTCGCTGAACGCCGACCTGACCGTTCGGGTCGAGCGCTTCCCGCAGCCGGGGGAGACCCTGCACGGCTCGGAGCTGGTGGTGGCGCCCGGCGGCAAGAGCTCCAACACGGCGGCCGCCGCGGCCATGCTCGGCTCGGCCGTCCGGCTGGTCGGCGCCGTCGGCGAGGACGACCACGGCACTTTCCTGCTGGCCCGGGCACGGGAGGCCGGAGTCGACGTCGGGGGCGTACGTCGGCTGAGCGGCCGGGCGACCGGCACCGCGATGATCGTGGTCGACGAGGCGGGAGAGAACACCATCATCGTCTCGCCGGGCGCGAACGGAGCGCTGTCCCCGGACCTGGTCGACGCCGCCGCGCTCGGCTCGCCGGCCGTGCTGTGCCTGTGTCTGGAGGTGCCGCTCGACACGGTGCGGGCCGCCGCGGCCGCGGGTCGGGAGGTCGGGGCGACGGTGGTGCTGAACCTGTCGCCGTACGTGCCGGTCGACCCGGGATTGCTGGCGCTGACCGACGTCCTGCTGGTCAACCGCACCGAGGCCGCGCTGCTGCTCGGCGCGCCGGCGCTGCCGGAGGACCCGGCCGAGTGGCCCGACCTGCCGGTACCGCGGGCGGTGGTGACCCTCGGCGGTGACGGCGCGGTGGTGCTGGACCGGACCGCTCCGGAGGCCGCCGGTGGTGGCGCGGGGCGGGTCGTGCCGATCGCGCCGACCCGGGTCGACGTGGTGGACACCACCGGCAGCGGAGACGCCTTCACCGGCGCCCTGGCCCACCGGCTCGCTCGCGGCGACTCCCTGCTCGATGCCGCCCGCTTCGCCGCCCGCGCCGGCGCGCTGGCCGCCACCCGCCCCGGCGCCCAGTCCAGCTACAGCGCGCTCACCGGCCTCGAGCCCTGACCGTCCTCCGAAACCTGACCGTCCTCCGAGACTTCGCATAGGTTTCGCGTCCTCGCATGGGCAATAGTCTGTGCAGAGCGTGCCAAGGTATGCGAACTTCGGTTGGTGGGGAGCGGAGCGACCGGCGCTGTCTGGACGATCGAGGGAGCGCCGCCATTGCGGGGCGAGCGGCAGCCACGCTCGATCGGGCGGCGGTGAGTGAGGGAGGAAGACAGCGTCCGTGGGAGCGGAGCGGGCGCGAGCCGGAGAACCCTCGGCGAGCGTCGGTCAGCGCAGCGACCGGCGCTGTCTGGACGATCGAGGGAGCGGCCGCCACAGTGGGGCGAAAGCGGCAGCCAGGCTCGATCGGGCGGCCGTGAGTGAGGGAGGAAGACAGCGTCCGTGGGAGCGGAGCGGGCGCGAGCCCGAGAACATTGTCGGTGCGGTCTCCTAGGATCCCGATGTGTCCGAGACGCCCGCGCTGCCCGTCGCCCGCGTGGCGCTCGACGTCTCGCTGGCACACCTGGATCGCCCGTTCGACTATGCGGTCACCGCCGAGCAGGATCTGCTGGCCGTGCCGGGCGCCCGGGTTCGGGCCCGGTTCGCCGGCCGGCTCCGGGACGGTTTCGTGCTGGAACGGGTGGCCGCGAGTGAGCACGGCGGCGATCTCACCGCGCTGCACAAGGTGGTCTCTGCCGAACCGGTGCTGAGCGCCGAGGTCGCGAGCTTGATCCGGGCGGTTGCCGATCACTACGCCGGCACGTTCGCGGACGTGATGCGGCTCGCGGTCCCGCCACGGCACGCCGCGACCGAGCGGGCGAGCCGGCCGGAGCCGCCGCCGGCACCGGACGTCGCCGCGCTGGCCGGCCCGCTCGCGCACTACCCGAGCGGCGCCGGTCTGCTGGACGCGATCCGCGCCGGGGCCGGCGCCCGGGCGGCCTGGCAGACGATTCCGACCTCCGACCCGGCGGGCGACTGGGCCGAGGGTCTGGCCGAGGCCGCGCGAGCCTGTGTCGACGGCGGCCGGGGTGCCGTGCTGGTGGTCCCGGATCACCGGGATCTGGCCCGGTTGACGCAGGCGTGCACCCGCTGGCTCGGCACCGGCCGGTTCACGGTGCTGAGCGCCGACGCGGGCCCGTCCGCGCGCTATCGGGCGTTCCTCGCCGCCGCCCGCGGGGACGTACCGGTGGTGATCGGGACCCGGGCCGCGGCGTTCGCGCCGGTCGGCAAGCTCGGCCTGGTCGCGCTCTGGGACGACGGGGACGACCTGCTCGCCGAGCAACGCGCGCCGTATCCGCATGCGCGCGACGTGCTTGCCCTGCGGGCCGCCCAGACCGGCTGCGCGGTGCTGTTCGCCGGCTATGCCCGGACCGCGGAGATCGAGCAGTGGGTCGCCGACGGTTGGCTGCGCGAGCTGGCCGCATCGCGCGCCGACGTCCGCCGGGAAGCCCCGGCGGTGCGGGTCAGCGCCGCCAGCGACTTCTCGCTCGCCCGCGACCCGCTGGCTCGGCAGGCCCGGCTGCCGCACGAGGTGTTCGAGCTGATGCGCGCCGCGCTACCGCAGGGTCCGGTGCTGGTCCAGGTGCCGCGCGCCGGTTATCTCGTCGCGCTGGTCTGCCAGGACTGCCGCGAGCCGGCCCGCTGTGGTTTCTGTGACGGCCCTCTCCGCGGTACGTCCGCGGCGCTCGGCGCGCTCAGCTGCGGCTGGTGTGGCCGGCCGCAGGGGGAGTGGCGCTGCCCGATCTGCGACGGCTCGCGGGTCCGGGCTCCGGTGGTCGGCGCGACCCGCACGGCCGAGGAGCTGGGCCGCGCCTTTCCGCAGACCCCGGTCCGGCGCTCCGCCGCCGGGCACGTCCTGGACGAGGTGCCGGCCGGCACGTCGATCGTGGTGGCGACCCCGGGCGCCGAGCCCGATGTCGACGGCGGCTATGCAGCGGCGGTGCTGCTGGACACCCAGCTGTTGTTGTTGCGGCCGGATCTGCGCGCCGGTGAGGAATCGCTGCGACGCTGGCTGCGAGCGACCGCGCTGGTCCGGCCGGGCGCCGACGGCGGCTCGGTGCTGGCCGTCGGCGACTCCTCCGGTCGGGCGTTGCAGGCTCTGGTCCGGGTCGACCCGGCCGGTTTCGCGGCCCGGGAGCTGGCCGACCGGGCCGATGCCCGGTTCCCGCCGGCCGCCGTGCTGGTCAGCCTCGAGGGTCCGCCTGCCGCGCTGGCCGAGCTGCTCGACCTGGTCGAGCTGCCGGAGGGTGCCGAGGCCCTCGGTCCGGTCGACCTGCCGCCCGGTGCATCCGGCGACCCGCTGCAGCGGCTGCTGCTTCGCGCGCCCCGCGCCCGGCGGACGACGTTGACCCGGGCGGTCAAGGGCGCCCTGGGCGTCCGCAGCGCGCGCAAGAGCGAGGGCGCGATCCGCTGCCGCGTCGATCCGGTGGAGATCAGCTGAGCCCGGTCGTCCGCTCTGTACACTCCCGGGGTGCGTATCGTCTTCGCCGGCACACCCGAGGTCGCCGTCCCCGCGCTGCAGGCACTGCTGGCCTCCCGGCACACCGTCATCGCGGTCGTGACCAGGCCGGATGCCCCGGCCGGCCGCGGTCGTACGCTCCGCCCGAGCCCGGTCGCCGAGCTGGCCGCCGAGCACGGGCTGGAGGTGCTGAAACCGGAGCGGGTGCGCGACGAGGACTTCCTCGTCCGGTTGCGCGAGCTGGCTCCGGACTGCTGCCCGGTGGTGGCGTACGGCGCGCTGCTGCCCCAGGCGGCACTGGACATCCCGCCTCGCGGCTGGGTGAACCTGCACTTCTCCGTGCTGCCGCGCTGGCGCGGCGCCGCGCCGGTCCAGCACGCCGTGCTGGCCGGCGACACGGCCACCGGTGCCACCACCTTCCGGATCGTCCGGGCCCTCGACGCCGGCCCGGTGTTCGCCACCCATACCGAGCCGATCGGCCCGACGGACACGTCCGGCGACCTGCTCGGCCGGCTCGCGGTGAGCGGCGCGCAGCTGCTCGTGGAGACCCTGGACGGGATCGAGGAGGGCCGGCTGGAGGCGATCCCTCAGCCCGAGGACGGCGTCACGGTCGCCCCCAAGATCACCGTCGAGGACGCCTCCATCGACTGGTTCGACTCCGCGGAGAAGATCGACCGGCTGATCCGCGGCTGCGCCCCGGCCCCCGGCGCCTGGACCACCTTCCGGGGCGAGCGATTCAAGATCAACTCGGCGTTGCCGAGCGGCGCCGACGACCTGGATCCCGGTTCGGTCGAGGTGACCAAGCGGGCGCTTCGGGTCGGCACCGCCGACGGCTCGCTCGTGCTCGGCGAGGTCAAGGCCCAGGGCAAGAAGCCGATGGCGGCCGCCGACTGGGCCCGCGGTGTCTCGTGGACCGGCGACGACCGCTTCGGCGGATGACCGACCCGATCTCGGATCCCCTGGAGCGGTTCGGATCCGTTGCACCGGATCCGAAGCCGCACAGGGGATCCGAGATCCGCGCGGTGCCCGGGTCGGCGCGGTGAGTCCGCGGCCACCCGACCGCGCCCGGCGGCTCGCGTTCGACGCGCTCCGGGCGGTCAACGGCGAGGGCGCGTACGCGAATCTCGTCCTGGGTCGGCTGCTCGCCGAACGCAGGCTCGACCCGCGCGACGCCGCCTTCGCCACGGAGCTGACCGCGGGCACCTGCCGGCGGCAGGGGACGTACGACCTCGTGCTGGAGCGGGCCGCCGGACGGCGGACCGGGTCGCTCCAGCCCGCCGTGCTGGACCTGCTGCGGCTCGGAACCCACCAGTTGCTCGGCATGCGGGTTCCCGCGCACGCCGCGGTCGCGGCCACCGTCGACCTGGCCGCCGCGACGGTCGGGCACCGGGTTCGAGGCCTGGTGAACGCCGTGCTGCGCAAGGTCGCCGGGCGGGACTGGGAGGGCTGGGTCGAGGAGCTGAGCGCCGGCGCCGACCGGTCCACCGCACTCGGCATCCGGCACGCGCACCCGCGCTGGATCGTCGAGGCGTTCGCGGAGCTGCTGCCGGCCGACGAGCTCGAGCCGGCGCTGGCCGCGGACAACGCGAGCCCGGTGCCGAGCCTGGTCGTCCGCCCGGGGCTGGTCGACGTCGCCGAGCTGCTGGCGGCCGGGGCGACGCCGGGCCAGTGGTCGCCGTACGCCGCCGGTTGGGACGGCAATCCTGCGGACGTGGCCGCGGTGGCACAGGGCCGAGCCGGGGTCCAGGACGAGGGCTCGCAGCTCGTCGCCTGGGGTCTGACCAGGCCGAATGCCGCGGCCGGACGGTGGCTCGACCTGTGCGCCGGGCCGGGCGGCAAGTCGGCGCTGCTGGCCGGCCTGTCCCGGGCGGACGGCAGCCGGTTGCTGTCGGCGGAGCTGAGCGTGCACCGGGCTGCCCTGGTCGCCGCCGCCCTGCGTGGCTATCCCGGGGAGACGAGTGTCGTGGTCGCCGACGGCACCCGGCCGGCCTGGCGGCCTGCCGCCTTCACCCGGGTGCTGGCGGACGTGCCGTGTACGGGTCTCGGCGCGCTGCGCCGGCGCCCCGAGTCGCGCTGGCGCCGGACGCCGACCGACCTGGACGTGCTGGTCCCGCTGCAGCGGGCGTTGCTGACGTCCGCGCTGGACGCCGTCGCCGCCGGCGGGCTGGTCGGTTACGTCACCTGCTCACCGCATCGCCGCGAGACGGCCGAGGTGGTGGAGTCGGTGCTGGCGCGGCGTGGCGATGTGGCCCTCGTGCCGGCGGCCGAGGTGCTGCCCGGTCTTCCCGGCGCCTATCTCGGCGACTACCTCCAGCTCTGGCCCCATCGGCACGGCACGGACGCGATGTTCGCGGCGTATCTGCGGCGGGAGGGCTGACGTTCTCGACGAGCCGACGTCCGCGCGGTCGGCCGCCGGGCCCGTCGATAGAGTCGGGCCGTGGTCATCCGGATCCTGCCGAGCATCCTGTCTGCCGACTTCGCGAACATCCAGCGCGACATCGAGGCCATCGCCGGCGCCGACGGCGTGCACGTGGACGTGATGGACAACCATTTCGTGCCGAACCTGACCCTGGGCCTGCCGGTGGTCGAGTCGATCCGCAAGGCGACGCCGGCGCTGCTGGACATCCATCTGATGATCGAGAACCCGGACCGTTGGGCGCCGGCCTTCGCCGAGGCCGGCGCGGAGTCGGTGACCTTCCACGTGGAGGCGGCGCATGCGCCGATCAGGCTGGCCCGCGAGCTGCGCTCCCAGCGGGCCCGGGCGGGGATGGCGCTGAAACCGGCGACCCCGATCGAGCCGTACGCGGATCTGCTGCCCGAGCTGGACATGGTGCTGATCATGACGGTCGAGCCCGGTTTCGGTGGTCAGAAGTTCCTCGACCTGTGCCTGCCGAAGATCGAGCGGACCCGCAAGCTGATCGACGCCTCCGGGGGCGACATCTGGCTGGAGATCGACGGCGGCGTGTCGGTGGAGACCATCGAGCGCTGCGTGGCCGCCGGTGCCGACACGTTCGTGGCCGGCTCCGCGGTCTTCGCCGCCGACGACCCCGACGCGATGGTCGCCACCCTCCGCGACCTTGCCGATGCAGAAGCTCCCCGCTGAGGGTCGTTAGCGAAGCGGGACTTACGAGTCGCGGCGGCGGAGGTAGCGCTCGAACTCGGCGGCGATGGCCTCGCCGGACGCCTCGGGCAGCTCGGTCGCGTCCTGGCTGGCCTCGAGGTTGCTGACGTACTCGGCCACCTCGGAGTCTTCCGCGGCCAGCTCGTCCACGCCCCGCTCCCAGGCCTTGGCCAGGTCCGGCAGGTCGCCGAAGTCGATCGGGGCGTCGATCATCCGCTCCAGCTGGGACAGCAGGGCGTACGTCGCCTTGGGGCACGGCGGATGGGCGACGTAGGCCGGCACGGCCGCCCACAGCGACAGGGTCGGCACGTCGATCCGGCCGAGCGCGTCGGACAGCACGCCGACGATGCCGGTCGGGCCCTCGTACGTCGACGGCAGCAGCCCCAGCTGCTCGCCCAGCTCGATCGACGAGCTGGAGGTCGAGACGGGGATGGGCCGGGTGTGCGGGATGTCGGCCAGCAGCGCGCCGAGCAGGTGCACCCGCTTGACGTCGGCGGAGGTGAGTGCCGATGCCACCAAGGCGGAGAACTGCCGCCAGCGCATGTTCGGCTCCGGTCCGCGGACCAGCAGCAGGTCGCGCCCGTTGCCGAGCCGCCCGACGTGCAGCTCGGTGGTCGGCCAGAGCAGCTCGCGCTGCCCGCTCTCGTCCAGCTCCACCTGCGGCCGGTTCACCTGGAAGTCGTAGAAGTCGTCCGGGTCAAGCGCGAACGCCAGCTCCACGTCGTAGGTCTCGGCGAGGTGGTCGACCGCGGCCGAAGCGGCGGATCCGGCGTCGTTCCAGCCCTCGAACGCTGCCACCACGACCGGATCGTGGAGGTCGCGCAGCTGGCGCTCGATCGACGGATCCATGCGCACCACCCTAGTCGGCAACCGGTGAGATATCCGGACCCGCCGGGACCCGTCGGCCTATCCTCGTCGGGTGCCCGAAGACCTGCGTTCCGCTCTCGCCCGTCGCGTCGTGATCGCGGACGGGGCGATGGGCACGATGCTGCAGGGCTACGAGCTCGAGCTGGAGGACTTCGAGCAGCTGGAGGGCTGCAACGAGGTGCTCAGCGTGACCCGGCCGGACGTGGTCCGGGCCATCCACGACGCCTACTTCGCGGCCGGGGTGGACGCGGTCGAGACCAACACCTTCGGCGCCAACCTGTCCGCGCTGGGGGAGTACGACATCGCCCACCGGATCTCCGAGCTCGCCGAGGCGGCGGCGCGGATCGCCCGCGAGTCGGCCGACGCGGCCAGCACCCCGGACCGGCCCCGCTGGGTGCTGGGCAGCGTCGGTCCCGGCACGAAGCTCCCGACGCTGGGCCATGTCCGGTTCGCCCAGCTGCGGGACGCCTACGCCCAGCAGGTCGAGGCGATGCTCGCCGGCGGCATCGACGCGGTGCTGATCGAGACGTCGCAGGACCTGCTGCAGACCAAGGCGGCCACGCTGGGCGCCAAGCACGCGCTGCGCGCCACCGGCGCCGACGTACCGATCGTGGTCAACGTGACCGTCGAGACCACCGGCACCATGCTGCTCGGGTCGGAGATCGGCGCGGCGTTGACGACGCTCGAACCGCTCGGCATCGACCTGATCGGGCTGAACTGCGCCACCGGCCCGGCCGAGATGAGCGAGCACCTGCGGCACCTGTCCAAGCACGCCCGGATCGGCCTGGCCTGCATGCCGAACGCCGGCCTGCCGCAGCTCACCGCCGACGGTGCCCGCTACCCGCTGACCCCGGTCCAGCTGGCCGACGCGCTGGAACAGTTCGTCGGCGAGTTCGGCCTGGGCCTGGTCGGCGGCTGCTGCGGCACGACGCCGGAGCACCTGCGGCAGGTGGTGGAGCGGTTGCACGGTCGCGAGCCGGCGAGCCGGCAGCCGAGCCCCCAACCTGCCTCGGCGAGCCTGTACGCCGACGTCCCGTTCCGGCAGGACACCAGCTACCTCTCGATCGGCGAGCGGACCAACGCCAACGGCTCGAAGGCGTTCCGCGAGGCCCTGCTGGAGGAGCGCTGGGACGACTGCGTCGAGATCGCCCGGGCGCAGATCCGCGACGGTGCCCACCTGCTGGACCTGAACGTCGACTACGTCGGGCGCGACGGGGCCGCGGACATGCGCGAGCTCGCCTTCCGGCTGGCCACCGCGTCCACCCTGCCGATCGTGATCGACTCCACCGAGCCCGCGGTTCTGCAAGCGGGCTTGGAGTGTCTGGCCGGGCGCAGCGTGGTCAACTCGGTCAACTACGAGGACGGCGACGGTCCGGACTCGCGCTTCACCAAGATCATGAAGCTGGTCGTCGAGCACGGTGCGGCGGTGATGGGGCTGACCATCGACGAGGAGGGTCAGGCGCGCACCGCGGACTGGAAGCTGCGGGTCGCCGAGCGGCTGATCGCCGACCTGACCGGCAACTGGGGGCTGCGCACCGACGACATCGTGATCGACTGCCTCACCTTCCCGATCGCCACCGGGCAGGAGGAGACCCGCCGCGACGGGATCGAGACGATCGAGGCGATCCGCGAGCTGAAGCGCCGCCATCCGGCCGTTCAGACCACCCTCGGGCTGTCGAACATCAGCTTCGGGCTGAACCCGGCGGCCCGGGTCGTACTGAACTCGGTGTTCCTGAACGAGTGCATCGAGGCCGGCCTGGACTCCGCGATCGTGCACGCGGCCAAGATCGTGCCGATGGCCCGGATCCCTGCCGAGCAACGGGAGTGCGCGCTCGACTTGGTGTACGACCGGCGCCGGCCGGCGATCGATCTTGCCGACGGTGGGACCGAACCCGCGTACGACCCGCTGCAGCGGTTCCTGGAGCTGTTCGAGGGCGTCACCACCGCCGACACCAAGGCCGAGCGGGCCGCCGAGCTGGCCAAGCTGCCGGTCGGCGAGCGGCTCCAGCGCCGGATCATCGACGGGGAGGGTAAGGGCCTCGACGCCGACCTGGAGCTGGCGATGGCCGACGGCAAGACCGCGCTGGAGATCATCAACACCGACCTGCTGGCCGGGATGAAGGTGGTCGGCGAGCTGTTCGGCTCCGGCCAGATGCAGCTGCCGTTCGTCCTCCAGTCGGCCGAGGTGATGAAGACCGCGGTGGCGTTCCTGGAGCCGCACATGGAGGCGACCGACGACCGTGGCAAGGGCACCATCGTGCTGGCCACGGTGAAGGGCGACGTCCACGACATCGGCAAGAACCTGGTCGACATCATCCTCACAAACAACGGCTACACGGTGGTGAACCTCGGTATCAAGCAGCCGATCGGCGCCATCCTGGACGCCGCCGACGAGCACCGGGCCGACGCGATCGGGATGTCCGGGCTGCTGGTCAAGTCGACGGTGGTGATGCGGGAGAACCTGGAGGAGATGAACACCAGGGGAGTCGCGACCGCCTACCCGGTGTTCCTCGGCGGCGCCGCGCTCACTCGCGCCTACGTCGAGCAGGACCTGCGCGAGGTCTTCGCCGGCGAGGTGCGCTATGCCCGCGACGCGTTCGAGGGGCTCCGGCTGATGGACGCCTTGATGGCGGTCAAGCGCGGCGAGGAGGGGGCCGCGCTGCCCGCGCCGCGGGAGCGCCGGGTCAAGGCGGCCACCCGGCCGGCGCCGGCCGAGGCCGAGGCTGCGCTGCCCGCCCGCTCCGACGTGGCCGTCGACATCGACGTACCGACGCCGCCGTTCTGGGGCGACCGGATCGTGAAGGGCATCTCGCTGGCCGACGTGGCGACGTACCTGGACGAGCGGGCGACGTTCATGGGCCAGTGGGGGCTGAAGGGCAGCCGGGACGGGATCTCGTACGACGATCTCGTCGAGGCCGAGGGCCGGCCCCGGCTGCGGGCCTGGCTGGACCGGATCCAGACCGACAAGATCGCCGAGTTCGCGGTCGTCTACGGCTACTGGCCCTGTTACAGCAGCGGCGACGACTTGGTCGTGCTGCAGCCGGGCGGCGAAGTGGCCGACCCGGCCGCGGAGCTGTTCCGGTTCAGCTTCCCGCGGCAGCGCCGGCCACGCTACCTGTGCCTGGCCGACTTCTTCCGCGACCGAGCGCTGGCGATCGCCAAGGGACCGGACGTGGTCGCGTTCCAGCTGGTCACCATGGGTGCCCAGGTGGCGAAGGCGACCGCGGAGCTGTTCGAGCGGAACGCGTACCGGGACTATCTGGAGCTGCACGGGCTGAGCGTCCAGCTGACCGAGGCGCTGGCCGAGCTGTGGCACGACCGCGTCCGCGCCGATCTGGGCCTCGCCGGCGACAACGGCGATGTCGACGCCATGATCCGCGACCAGGCCTATCGGGGCTCGCGCTACTCCTTCGGCTACCCGGCCTGCCCCGACCTGGAGGATCGGCGCAAGCTGGTGGCCCTGCTGAAGCCGGAACGGATCGGGGTCGAGCTGTCGGAGGAGCTCCAGCTGCACCCGGAGCAGTCCACCGATGCGATGGTGGTGCACCACCCCGAGGCGAAGTACTTCAACGCCCGCTGACGCCCGTTCCTGGTGGGCTCGCGCCCCTCTGAGACCTTCACTTTCCCCCGCAGCCCGGACGCACTCCGCACCCGGGAGGTCGATTCCGCACCTGCCCGCGGGGTGCGGAGTCGCCGTGTGAGGTGCGGAGTGCAGGAGCCTTGCTGGCCGGGCTATGCGAAGCGGGACGGCAGATCGCGGAGGCGCGGCGGGCCGGTTGACGAAGCTCACGCGGGGCGGATTTTCCAGCGACGCGCTCCGGCTGGGACAATGGCTGGGCCATGAATGATCCCGCCTCGACCATCGATCCGCCCCGCACCGTCTCGCAGGCCCAGCGCCCGGCCGCGGTGCTATGGGACTTCGACGGCACCTTGGCCGACACCGAGCCGCTGTGGATCAAGGCCGAGTTCGCGCTGGTGGAGTCGCTCGGCGCCACCTGGTCCTACGAGCATGCCGAGTACATGGTGGGCAACTCGCTGCTCGATTCCGGTGCCTACATCCTGCAGGTGATCGGGCGGCCCGATCTCGAACCGGCGTGGGTGGTCGACCGGCTGATCGAGCAGGTCGTCGCCGAGCTGGACGAGCAGCCGATCCCGTGGCGGCCCGGCGCGCTGGAGCTGCTGCAGACGCTGAACGACGCCCGGATCCCGTGCGCTCTGGTGTCCGCCTCCTACCGGGTCATCCTCGACGCCGTGCTCCGCCGGCTGCCGTACGGCCGCTTCACCGAGTCCGTCGCCGGCGACGAGGTGAGCCTCGGCAAGCCCGATCCGGAGCCCTACCTGCTGGCCGCCGAGCGGCTGGGCGTCCGAGCCAGGGACTGCGTGGTGATCGAGGACTCGGCCAACGGCGCGGCCTCCGGCAACGCCTCCGGGGCGCTGGTGCTCGCCGTCGAGACGTACGTCCACGTGCCCCGGGTGACGCGCCGGGTGCACCGCGACACCCTGGTCGGGCTCGGCGTGGACGATCTCGCCGGGCTGCTCGGTCAGGCGAATGCCACTGCCTAGCCGGCGCGGCGGGCCGGCGGTCGTTGCCGCCGTGCTCGGCGCTGCCCTGCTGATCGCGGGCTGCGACGCCGTCGACCCCAGCCCCGCGCCGAGCAGCGCCAGCCCGTCCGCACCGCGCCCGTTCACGGTGATGTCCACCGACGCGATCCGGACCACCGATCCGGCCGCGGTCACCGACGCGGCGTCGGCCATGCTCTCGCTGAACGTGTTCCAGCGGCTGATGACGGCACCGCCGGGGGAGCAGACGCCCAAGCCGGACGCGGCCAAGGACTGCCTGTTCACCACCACGACGACGTACACCTGCACGCTGAACAAGGACATGCAGTTCGTCAACGGCGACGCGCTGACCTCGAGCGACGTCAAGTTCTCGATCCAGCGCGCGATCCGGCTGGCCGTCCCGGGCTCGTCGGCCGGGCTCTTCTCCTCGTTGCGCCGGATCGAGACGCCCGACGACCTGACCGTCCGGTTCGTGCTCAGCCAGCAGGACACCCAGTTCGTCTGGGCGCTGGCCTCGCCGGCGGCCTCGATCGTGGACGAGCAGGTGTACGACGCCGACGAGGTCCGTGCGAACGACCGGCCGGTCGTCGGCTCGGGCCCGTTCGGGGTCACCTCGTTCTCCGGTGGGGTGCTGAGCCTCGGCCGGTTCCGGTTCTACGTCGGTTTCAACCCCGCCCGGGAGGACACGCTGGTGTATCGCACCGCGGCCGACTCCGCGACCATCGAGGACGCGATGGCGAAGGGCAGGGTCGACGCGGTGTGGCGTGGCCTGGACGCGGCCGCGGTGACCCGCTACGGGGGCCAGGTCGCCCAGAACGCCGACAAGCTGACCAGCGACGGTTTCACCATGACTGACTACACCGGCCTGCGGGTGAAGGAGCTGTTCTGGTCGCCCAGCTCCTCCCACCGCTCCAACAAGGCCCTGCGTCAGGCGATCGCCGTGTCGCTGCAGGGTGACCGGACGTTGCAGTCGGTCATCCCCGGCGGCATTCCGGGTCACATCACCGCGTTCCCGGCGGGCGGCAAGGCGACCCCCAAGGTCACCTGGAAGCGCCGGATCAGCCTCACGCTGTCCTACAGCTCCACCGATCCGGACGCCCGCGACCAGGCCAACCAGATCCGGACCCGGCTGGAGGACACCGGCGGGATGAGCATCCGGGTCCGTGCCGACGACGCCCGCGCCGACCTCAGCCTGGTCGACTACAAGGCGTGGACGGCGACCCCGCTGGCCTGGCTCCAGCCCTATCTCGCCTCGCCGCTGCCGGAGTCGGCGACCAAGATCGACACCCTGGTCGAGGCGTTCCGCCAGGCCACCGAGCCAAAACAGGCCGACGCCCTGCTCGCCCAGCTCCAGCGCCAGGCGGCCCAGGACCTGACGATCCTGCCGATCAGCCAGGCCGACGAATACTCCTTCAGCGCCGAGGGCACCGATATCGCCGCAGCATCGTTCGGGCCGGGCTGGCAGCTCGGCTACTTCGGGATGGGCAAGTCGTGAGCGAGGCGGATTCGGGTCCGGCGGCGCTCTCCGGGGTCCGGACTGGCCCGCTGGTCGCCGGCGAGCGGGTCACCCTGAGCGACCCGAAGGGCCGCCGGCACTCCGTGCTGCTCGCGCCCGGTGCCGTCTTCCACACCGCCAAGGGCGGGATCGCCCACGACGACCTGATCGGCGGGCCGGAAGGGGTGGTGGTCGCCTCCAGCGGCGGTACCGACTATCTCGCGCTCCGCCCGCTGCTGGAGAACTTCACCGTGACCATGCCGCGCGGCGCGGCCGTGGTCTACCCGAAGGATGCGGCCCAGATCCTGATGGGCACCGACATCTTCCCCGGCGCCCGGGTGCTGGAGGCCGGGGCCGGCTCCGGCGCGCTGACCTGCGCCCTGCTCCGGGCGATCGGGCCGACCGGCCGGCTCTACTCGTACGAACGGCGCGAGGACTTCGCGGCCATCGCCCGGCGGAACGTGACCACGTTCTTCGGTCGCGACCACCCGGCCTGGGAGCTGCGCGTCGGCGATCTGGTGGAATCGATCGGTCCCGAACCGGTGGACCGGGTGGTGCTGGACATGCTCGCCCCCTGGGAGTGCCTACCGGCGGTCGCGGCCGTGCTGCAGCCGGGCGGGGTGCTCTGCTGCTATGTCGCCACCACGCCCCAGCTGAGCAACACGGTGGAGACCATCCGGGCGTACGGCGGCTTCACCGAGCCGGAGGCGACGGAGTCGATCGTCCGGCCCTGGCACGTCGAGGGGCTGGCCGTCCGGCCCGGGCACGGCTCGACCGGGCACACCGGGTTTCTGGTCTTCGCCCGCCGGCTGGCGCCCGGCGTGGTCGCGCCGGCTCGCAAGCGGCGCCCGGCGCCCGGTGCCTATGGCGAGAATTACACGGGTCCGAGGCCCACTCGCGGGTAGGGTGATCGCACTAGGAGGTGTGCGATGACCGGAACACCGCAGGAGCCCTCGGGCTTCGGACATCGGTCGGCAGACAGCGAACGCGAGGCGCTGCTTGCTCAGGTCAACGCGCTCAACGACGAGCTCGAACGGCTTCGGGACCGAGTTTCCTCGCATCCGCACGACCTGGCCATGCTGGAGCGGCGCCTCGCCGATGCGCGGCAGGACGCCCGGACGACGGCGGCCAACAACGAACGGCTCGCCGCGACGCTGCGCGAGGCCCGTGAGCAGATCGTCACCCTCAAGGCCGAGGTCGACCGGTTGGCTCAGCCGCCCGCGAGCTTCGGTGTGTTCATCGCCGCGGCCGAGGAGCACACGGCCGACATCTTCACCGCCGGCCGCAAGATGCGGGTCAGTGTCAGTCCGGACGTCGATCTGGAAGCACTGACGCCGGGCCGCGAGGTGATGGTCAACGAGGCGCTGAACGTGGTCGACGTGCTCGAGTTCGACGAGGTCGGCGAGGTCGTCTTGCTGAAGGAGGTGCTCTCCGACGGCGAGCGGGCGCTGGTGGTCGGCCACGGCGACGAGGAGAGCGTGGTCCGGCTCGGCTGGGACCTGCGCCAGCACCACCTGCGCAGCGGCGACTCGCTGTTGATCGACCGGCGGGTGCACTTTGCGTACGAGCGGATTCCGAAGCTGGACGTCGAGGAGCTGGTGCTGGAGGAGGTGCCGGACATCGACTACTCGGTGATCGGCGGTCTCGGCAACCAGATCGAGCAGATCCGCGACGCGGTGGAGCTGCCGTTCCTGCACAAGGACCTGTTCGCGACCTATGAGCTGAAGGCGCCGAAGGGCATCCTGCTCTACGGACCGCCCGGCTGCGGCAAGACCTTGATCGCCAAGGCCGTGGCGAACTCGCTGGCCAAGAAGGTCACCGAGCGGACCGGCGAGGAGGGGCGCAGCTTCTTCCTCAACATCAAGGGTCCGGAGCTGTTGAACAAGTACGTCGGCGAGACCGAGCGGCACATCCGGCTGGTCTTCCAGCGGGCGCGCGACAAGGCCTCCGACGGGATGCCGGTGATCGTCTTCTTCGACGAGATGGACTCGCTGTTCCGCACGCGTGGCTCGGGAGTGTCCTCCGACGTGGAGAACACCATCGTGCCTCAGCTGCTGAGCGAGATCGACGGCGTCGAGGGCCTGGACAACGTGATCATCATCGGTGCCTCGAACCGCGAGGACATGATCGACCCCGCGATCCTGCGACCGGGTCGATTGGACGTCAAGATCAAGATCGAGCGGCCCGACGCGGAGGCCGCCCGGGAGATCTTCAGCAAGTACCTGACGCCCACGCTTCCCTTGCACCACGAGGATCTGGCGGAGTTCTCCGACGATCCCGAGCGGTGCGTGCGCGGCATGATCGAGCGGGTCGTCACCCGGATGTACGAGGAGTCGGAGGAGAACCAGTTCCTCGAGGTCACCTATGCCGGCGGCGACAAGGAGGTCTTGTACTTCAAGGACTTCAACTCCGGCGCGATGATCCAGAACATCGTGGATCGCGGCAAGAAGATGGCGATCAAGGACCAGCTCGACACCGGCGTCGGTGGGCTGCGGATCGGTCATCTGATGCAGGCCTGCGTCGACGAGTTCGCGGAGAACGAGGACCTGCCCAACACCACCAACCCCGACGACTGGGCCAAGATCAGCGGCAAGAAGGGGGAGCGGATCGTCTTCATCCGGACCCTCATCTCGTCCAAGAAGGGCACCACCGCCGGGCGGTCGATCGACACGGTCACCAACACCGGGCAGTATCTCTGAGGGCTGCGCGGTGCTCGGCCGCGCTCGAGACCGCTCGTTCGTCGCGTTCCGTGTGGGGCGGAAAAGCATGTCCCACACGGAACGCTCCTGCACTCCCGGTCGCGCGGCCTGCGCTCCGCTCCGCCCTCGTCGGGTACCTGCCTGACCGGGTTTGCGTCGCGGCGTACGTGCCCTGAGCCTGTCGAAGGGTGCTCGCGTCGCTGTGCTGGACGTGCCGAGCGCGTCGCTGTGCTGGACGTGCCGAGCGCGTCGCTGTGCTGGACGTGCCGGGCGCCAACGTTTGGGGACACTCGCGCCGGTCTGGTGCGGCGGCGTCGGCGGGTCGGCGACATTTCGGGACACTCGGGCTGATCTGATGGCCGAGCACCCGCGCGCTGATTTCGCAACCCCGTCAGAAAGTCTGTGGATAACTTCTGAGCGCGGCTCGAAGCCGTCGAGGATCTCCGGCATGACCTTCGACCCGACCGTCCCCTTCACTCGCGCCGAGGCACTCGCCGCCGGCCTGACCCCCGCCACACTCGCCGGC
Source organism: Microlunatus ginsengisoli (assembly GCF_039537205.1). NCBI lineage: Bacteria > Bacillati > Actinomycetota > Actinomycetes > Propionibacteriales > Propionibacteriaceae > Microlunatus > Microlunatus ginsengisoli. Next base: position 150,477 of record NZ_BAABAB010000026.1, read on the forward strand.
CCCCGCTACCGCAGGCTGTTCCACGCCGTCTACGTCGCTCGCGGACCGATCGGGGTCCACCAGCGGGGTGCCGGCGCTTTGCGGGTCTGTCCGCCCGGCGCCTTTCTCAGCCATGCGACGGCGGCGGCGCTCTGGGGCGGTGTCGCACCGGATACGTCGGAGACCCACGTCACCGTTCCGCCCGACAGCCACCGGTCGAAGCGGCAGGGGATCGTGGCGCACCAGGCCGACGGCGTACGTCCGGTGCGGCATCGCGGGCTGCCCGTGTCGAGCCCGACCCGGGCCTTCGTCGAGGTGGCGTCGACGTCTCGCAACCTGATCGAACTGGTCGTCCTCGGCGACTCGCTCGTCGCCGCGCGACGGACGACACCAGGGGAGTTGGTCGAGGCCGCCGACACCTACACCGGACGAGGGGCGCACCTCGCCCGGCGGGCCGCCGCGCTGGTCAGGCCGGGCGTCGACTCGCCCACCGAGACACGACTCCGATTGCTGATCGTGCTCGGCGGTCTGCCGGAACCAGAGGTGAACCGCATCGTCCGGCATGACGACGGGGCGTGGCGACGGCGCTTCGACCTGAGCTATCCGGGCCACCGGCTGATCGTGGAGTACGACGGTCGCCAGCATGTCGACGTACGCGCTCAGTGGGCCGCCGATCTCAAGCGCCGCGAGGAGCTGGAGCGAGACGGCTGGACCCTGGTGGTGATCACCGGAGCCGACCTGTTCGGCGACCCGGAGGGCACGTTGGAGCGGATCCGGAGGGCGCTCGCCGACCGCGGCTGCCGCACCCCGCGGCGCGCGCCCGCCCAGTGGTACCGCCTGTTTGCCCCGATCAACAGGGCGGCCGCCTGATCCGTCCGACGGATGGGCCCGAGTGTCCCGAAATGACGCCGACACGCCGGTGGTGACACGTCAAACGGGCGCGAGTGTCCGCAAACGTCGGCCGGGGTCGGGGTCGGGGCCGGGGCCGGCTCGAGAGGCGACCTCAGCCGACGGACGGCACCCGCGCGAGCGACTCGGCCACCAGGGCGTCCAGCTCGGCATCGGTGGTCTCGCTGTCCGACACCGCGCCGGCGAGATAGGCGCCGTAGGCCGGCAGGTCCAGGTGGCCGTGCCCGCACAGGGCGGTGAGGATTACCTTCTCCTCACCGGTCTCGGCGCAACGCCGGGCCTCCTCGATCGCGGCCGCGAGCGCGTGGGTCGGTTCCGGCGCCGGGACGATCCCCTCGGTCCGCGCGAAGAGCACGCCGGCGGCGAAGCACTCCGACTGCGGCTTGGCCACGGCACCGATCTCGCCGGTCTCGTACAGGTGCGAGATCAGCGGGCTCATCCCGTGGTAGCGCAGCCCACCGGCGTGGATCGGGTCCGGGATGAAGTCGTGCCCGAGGGTGTGCATCTTCATCAGCGGCGTCATCCCGGCGGTGTCACCGAAGTCGTACGCGTACCGGCCACGGGTGAGCGACGGGCACGCGGACGGCTCGACCGCCAGCACCGAGGGCGACATCCGACCCGCCCACTTCTCCCGCAGGAACGGGAACATCAGGCCGCCGAAGTTCGAGCCGCCGCCGGTGCAGCCGACCAGCAGGTCCGGCGTCTCGCCGATCTGGGCGAGCTGCAGCAGGGCCTCCTCGCCGATGATCGTCTGGTGCAGCAGGACGTGGTTCAGCACACTGCCGAGCGCGTACTTCGTGTCGGGATCGGATGCGGCGACCTCGACCGCCTCGCTGATCGCGATGCCGAGGGACCCGGTCGAGTCGGGGTGCTCGGCCAGGATGGCCCGGCCGGCCGCGGTCAGGTCGGACGGGCTGGGATGCACGGTCCCGCCGAAGGTCTCGATCATCAGCCGCCGGTACGGCTTCTGGTCGTACGAGGCGCGCACCTGCCAGACCTCGCACTCCAGCCCGAACTGGCTGCACGCGAAGGCCAGCGCGGTGCCCCACTGGCCGGCGCCGGTCTCGGTGGTCAGCCTGCGGACTCCCGCGGCCGCGTTGTAGAACGCCTGCGGCACGGCGGTGTTCGGTTTGTGCGAGCCGGCCGGGGAGACGCCCTCGTACTTGTAGTAGATCCGCGCCGGGGTGCCCAGGGCCTTCTCCAGCCGGTGCGCACGGAACAGCGGGGATGGCCGCCACAGCCGGTAGACGTCCAGCACCTCGCCCGGGATCTCGACGTACTGCTCGGTGGTGACCTCCTGCTCGATCAGGGCCAGCGGGAACAGCGGCGCCAGATCGTCCGGCCCGATCGGCGCCAAGGTGCCGGGATGCAGCGGTGGCGGTGGCGGCGTCGGCAGGTCGTGCAGCACGTTGTACCACCGGGTCGGCATCTCGTCCTCGGACAGGATGATCTTGTGCTGCAACGCTGCCATGCCGAACCCCCGAGCTCGCTGGACGGTGAGGTAACGCCGATCCTAGTCCCGCCGCTCGTCTCAGCGGTCGCAGCCACCGTCCTTGTCCGGCCTGGTGTGCGGCCGGGCGATATCCGCGATTCCCTTGTACGCATAGGGATCCTCGCCGGCGACCAGGACGATGTCGCGGTAGTCGTGCTTGCCGACGTGGGTACCGGCCGGCGGCGTCATCCAGGGCAGCAGCGACTCCGCGCTCATGTAGTGATTCGCCAGCGCCCGGCGAAATCCGTGCCGGCCGGAGTTCTGCAGCGACCGGTGCAGCAGGTAGCCGTTGAAGATCACCGCGCTGCCCGCCGGGATCTCCACCGGGATCGCGTCGGCGTCGCTGTGGGGGAAGTCGTACGCCTCGATCGAGCAGTCGAAGCCGGGTGCGTCCTGCTCGCGGTCCGGGTAGAGCACGCCGCGCCGGTGCGAGCCCGGCAGCACCCACAGGCAGCCGTTCTCGACCGTGGCGTCGTCCAGCGCGATCCAGACCGCGGTCAGCGAGCGGTCGCGGGTCGGGATGAAGTACTCGTCCTGGTGCCACGGCTGACCGGGCTTGCCCTCGGACTTCACGAACAGCATCGACTGCATCGCCTTGACGTTCGGCCCGATCACCGCGGTCAGCGCGTCGACGATCCGGGGCTGGGCCAGCATCGACGCCACCACCGGCGAGACCTTGTGCGGTTGGTGAATGCAGAGGAAGCGGCGGAGTGCGTCCTCGTCGCCGGCCGGCGGCTGGTCCGGCCCGGTCCGGTCCACTCCGGCGACCTCGCCCAGCTCGCCGCGGCACAGCCGCACGGCCTCGTCGTTCACCGCCGCGACCTCGACCCCGCTCAGTGCCGCGTCGAGGACGACGAATCCATGAGTCCGGAACGACGCGACCAGGTCCGGTCCCGCCGCGCCGAACGTGTGGGCATCGAGCAGGCTCGCGGTGCCGGCGGCCGTCATGCCGGGACTCCGGTCCGCGCCCGGCGCCTGGCCCGGGCGAGCAGGTGGCAGACCAGCCGCCAGCCGAGCAGCAGGATCGCGAGGGTGATCGCGGTGACCAGCACGAACGAGACCGCGATGGTGGCTCCGGAGAGCACCCTCAGCACCATCCCGCCGACGACGGTGCAGGCCCAGATGACCAGGCCGCCGACGTACGACCCCGGCCGCCGCCAGGCGCGGGCCGCGATGGTGCCGATGGCCGCCCCGGCCAGGAACGGCCACGCGGTGTGCCAGGTGCCGCCGAGGTCGGTCAGCTCGCCGTGGCTGAGCCGTCCGATCACGGCGAAGGCCGACACCGCCAGCCCGTCGATGAGCGCCGAGGTCCAGAACTTCACTCCGGGAACACTACGCTGACCCCATGAGTCAGCAGGTCTCGAAACTGGTCCGGGTGATGGGGATCGAGACCGAGTACGGGATCAGCGCGCTCGGCGGCAGGGGCGAGGACGACCTGCACCCGATGCAGCTGTCGAACCACGTGGTGAAGGCGTACGGAGCCGCGGTGGAGGGGGCAGGCTCGGGCGGCGGCGGCACCCGCCCCGCGGGTTGGGACTACGAGACCGAGACGCCGTTGCGGGACAGCCGCGGCTACGAGGTCAGCCGCGGCCAGGCGCACCCGGATCAGCTCACCGACGCGGACCTGGGGATGGCGAACCTCATCCTGTCCAACGGCGCGCGGCTGTACGTCGATCATGCCCACCCGGAGTACTCCGGTCCGGAGGTCACCGGCGCGCTGGACGCGGTCCGCTTCGACAAGGCCGGCGACGCGATCATGGCGCTCGCGGCTCAGCGCGCCTCGGTGTCGCTGGGACGCTCGGTCCGGCTGTACAAGAACAACACCGACGGCAAGGGCGCCTCCTACGGGACGCACGAGAACTATCTGCTCGACCGGGCCACGCCGTTCGACCGGGTGGTGACCCAGTTCTCGGCGTTCCTGATCTCGCGGCAGGTGATCACCGGGGCCGGCCGGGTCGGGCTCGGCCAGAACAGCCAGCAGCCGGGGTTCCAGATCAGTCAGCGGGCCGATTTCTTCGAGGCCGAGGTCGGGCTGGAGACCACCCTCAACCGGCCGATCATCAACACCCGGGACGAGCCGCACGCCGACGCCACCCGGCACCGCCGGCTGCACGTGATCACCGGCGACGCGAACCTGTCGGAGGTCTCGACGTACCTGAAGGTGGCCACCGCGTCCTGGGTGCTGAGGGTGATCGAGGCCGGCCAGCTCGGCCGTGACGTCCGGGTCGAGGGCCCGGTCAGCGCCATGCGGGCGGTCAGCCACGACCTCGGGCTGAGCCGGCTGCTGACCCTGCACGACGGGACCCGGCTGACCGCGCTGGACCTGCAGGAGTTGTATCTGGAGCGCTGCCGCGGCTTCGCCGACACGGTGTCCGCGGACCTCGGGGAGAGCGCCTGGCTGGAGGCCAAGGACGTGTTCGCCCGCTGGCAGGACACCATCGACGCGCTCCGCGAGGACCCGTTCCGGCTGGCCGACCAGCTGGACTGGGTGGCGAAGCTGAAGCTGATGGACTCCTACCGGGAGCGCGACGGTCTCGGCTGGGACTCCCCGAAGCTGGCCCTGATCGACCTGCAGTACGCCGACGTGGATCCGCGGCGCGGGCTCTACCACGCCCTGGTCGCGAAGGGCCGGATGCAGCGGCTGCTGACCGACGACGAGGTCGAGCGGGCCCGGACCACGCCGCCGGAGGACACCCGGGCGTACTTCCGCGGCCGGGTGATGGAGAAGTACGGCGCCGACGTGGTGGCCGCGTCCTGGGACTCGGTGATCTTCGACGTGCCGGGCCGGCCGGCGCTGCAGCGGGTGCCGCTGCTCGACCCACTCCGCGGCGGTCGTGAGCAGGTCGGCGCGATGCTCGACGAGTGCGCCGACGTCACCGCGCTGTTCGCCGCCCTCGGCCGCTGACGGCCACCGCCGGGCACCCTGCACACCCGACGCCGCACCACCGGGAAACTGTGCAGCTCTCGCACTCCTGGGCGGCGTGTCGCTGCCAGAACTGCACAGTTTCGCGGGAGTGGGTGCGCGGGAGGGGAGCGAGGAGAGGGGAGGAGAGGGGAGGGGAGTGACGAGGGGCGCCGGCTCGGGATGATCGGGTCGTGGCCAATTCCGAGCGATGTCGGTGCCGTTGACTAGGCTTGGCGCAGGCGGCGGGCAGGTGCTCGCCGCGCCCGTCGCAGGCAGGAGGTCAGCCAGATGGCCGAGTCAGGTCAGCAGCGCCGTGTGCGCCGGTCGGAGGACACCGAGGTCGAGGAGCTCGCGCCCACCGACACCGCCCACAAGGCCGAGCTGGACTCCGAGGTCGACTCGCTGCTGGACGAGATCGACGACGTGCTCGAGGTGAACGCCGAGGAGTTCGTCCGCTCGTTCGTGCAGAAGGGCGGCCAGTGACAGATCGCCGACCCAGCGGCGGCCTGTCTCCGGCGTTCCTGAGCGCCGGCACGTCGTCCTTCGTCGACTTCGCCGCCGCCGTCGCTCCCGAGGTGTTGCCCACCTCGCGGACCGTGGCCGACGGCGTGGGGGCGCTCAGCCCGCACGGCACGACCATCGTGGCCGCCACCTTCCCCGGCGGCGTGGTCGTCGCCGGCGACCGGCGGGCGACGATGGGCAACATGATCGCCCAGCGCGACATCGAGAAGGTATTCGCCGCCGACGAGTTCTCCATCATCGGGATCGCCGGCGCGGCCGGCATCGCGGTCGAGATGGTCGGGCTGTTCCAGGTGGAGCTGGAGCACTACGAGAAGATCGAGGGCGCCCCGCTGTCGCTGGTGGGCAAGGCCAACCGGCTGGCCACGATGATTCGGCAGAACCTCGGGCTCGCGCTGCAAGGACTCGTCGTCGTGCCGCTGTTCGCCGGCTGGGACGAGACGACCGGCGAGGGCCGGATCTTCTCCTACGACGCGACCGGCGGTCGTTACGAGGAGCACGCGTTCTTCTCGGTCGGCTCCGGCTCGGTGTTCGCCCGCGGCTCGCTGAAGAAGCTCTATCGGCCCGACCTCAGCCCGGTCGACGCCGCGATGGCGGTGGTCCAGGCGCTGTACGACGCCGCCGACGACGACTCCGCCACCGGCGGTCCCGACCTGACCCGGCAGATCTTTCCGGTGGTGATGACCGCCACCCTCGACGGGGTCTCGCGGATGCCGGACAGCCAGGTCGCCGACCTGGTGAATGCCCTGGTCGCGCGCCGCATGGTGCGCCCCGACGGCCCGGAGGCCCCCCTCACATGAGCATGCCGTTCTACGTCGCTCCCGAGCAGCAGATGAAGGACCGGGCCGACTTCGCCCGGAAGGGGATCGCCCGCGGTCGCTCGGTGGTGGTCCTGCACTACGCCGACGGCATCTTGTTCGTCGCCGAGAACCGGTCCCAGTCGCTACACAAGGTCAGCGAGATCTACGACCGGATCGGGTTCGCCGCCGTCGGCCGGTTCAACGAGTTCGAGAACCTGCGCCAGGCCGGCATCCGCTATGCCGACCTGCGCGGCTACAGCTACGACCGCTCCGACGTCACCGGGCGCGGGCTCGCCAATGCGTACGCCCAGCTGCTCGGCACGATCTTCTCCGCCGGCGGCGAGAAACCGTACGAGGTGGAGATCGTCGTCGCCGAGCTCGGCGGCGATGCGGCGGCGGACCAGATCTATCGGCTGACCTACGACGGCTCGGTCCAGGACGAGGAGAACTTCGCCGTGATGGGCGGCTCGGCCGACAACATCGCCGAGTCGGTCAAGCGGGGGTTCGCGCCCGGACTCGACCTCGGGGCGGCGGTTCGGCTTGCGGTCGATGCGCTCGCCGCCGACGGCGGGCCGAACGCGACGCCGCGCGAGCTCGGAGTCGACGCGCTCGAGGTCGCGATCCTGGACCGGACCCGTTCGCAGCCGCGGAAGTTCCGCCGGATCCGGGGCGAGCGGCTCGCCGCGCTGCTGGCCACGGACCCGCCGACGCCGCCCTCGTGAGCCGTGAGGCGGTCGTCGTCGGAGCCGGCCTGATCGGCACCTCGATCGGCCTCGCGCTGACCGCCGCGGGCTGGGGGGTGCACCTGCGCGATCGGGTGATCAGTCATGCCCGGGTGGCGGAGGGACTCGGCGCGGGGACCGTGGACCCACCGGTCAGCCGCGAGGTCGCGCTCGTTGTGGTGGCCGTCCCACCACGGGCGCTCGGCGAGGCGATCGGGCACGCCCTGCACAGCTACCCGTGCGCGACCGTGACCGACGTGGGCTCGGTGAAGGCCGGCGTGCTGGCCGCGCTGTGGGACCGCCAGGCCGGTCTGGAGCGCTACGTCGGCTCGCACCCGATGGCCGGCTCGCAACACTCGGGTCCGCTGGCGGCCCGGGCCGACCTGTTCGCCGACCGGACCTGGGTGATCACTCCGCACCGCCGGTCGGCACCGTCCAGCGTCGCGGTGGTGCACGAACTGGTCCAGGCCTGCGGCGCCCGCGAGGTGGTGATGGACGTCGAGGAGCACGACGCGGCCGTGGCCAGCGTGTCGCACCTGCCGCAGCTGATGTCGACCCTGACGGCGGGCACGCTGACCGACGTACCGGACACCCATCTGGCGCTGGCCGGGCCGGGCCTGCGCGATGTCACCCGGATCGCGGCCAGCGACCCGGTTCTCTGGGAGCAGATCATCGCGGCCAACCAGGCCGCCGTGCTGGACCGGCTGCGCGGCGTCCGGATGAGCCTCGACACGCTGATCACCGCGATCGAGTCGACCGCGGACCGCGACGAGTTGCGCCGCCAGTTCGAGCGCGGCGTCGACGGCACCCGGAAGATCCCGGGGAAGCACGGCCGGGCCCCGGCGACGTACGGCCAGGTCGTGGTGGAGATCCCCGACGCCCCCGGAGCGCTGGCGAAGCTGTTCGCCGACGTCGGCGCGGCCGGGGTCAACGTCGAGGACATCGCGATCGAGCACGACCAGGTGCGCCAGGTCGGCTACCTCGCCCTCTCGGTCACCCCCGACCAGGTCGCCGGTCTGGAGCGGACCATGCGCGACGGTGGCTGGGTGGTATCGAGTTGACTGCTCGTCTCTGATTGCTCCGCTCGGGCAAGCCCTCGCTCCGCGCTCCGCTGCGCTGTTCTGATTGCTTCGCTCGGCAAGCCTCGCTCCGCGCTCCGCTGCGCTGTTCTGATTGCT
>NZ_BAABAB010000027.1:0-39366 GCF_039537205.1 Microlunatus ginsengisoli
CCACGCCACCACCACCGGCGCCGCGGTGTCTGCCTTGTCCAGCAGCAAGTCGTACGTCAGGGTTGGCACCGTGCCCCCCGGCGCGGGCGTCTGACCGGTCCAGATGGCACCGACGGTGACCCGCAGTAGGGCCTGGTGCGGCAGTGCGTCGGTGCCGCGCTGCTGCCCGCTGCCCCACAGCCAGCCGACCGGACCGATCGTCGGGCCGGACAGCGTCACCCCCGACAGCGGAAGATAGCTCCGTGTTGCGTCCGGATCGCCCACCGCCTGCTTCAGCGCGGCCGGATCTCCGGAGCTGTACGCGGCCAGCCACGCGTTCACCGCCGCTGGGTACGCCGCCTGCGGCGTCCCGGCCTCGACCCCGGGCCAGGGCCACTGGCCGCCGAAGGCGTTCGTTCCGGTCGCCGGCACCGGCAGCAGCGCCGGCTGGGCCAGCAGTACCGGGCCGTCCGCGGTGACCGCGACCTGGACCCCGGTGGTGTACAGCGCCTGATGGGCGTCCGCCACCACGAACCGGTACGTCACCAGCCGGTAGTCGACCGCCTCCCCGGGGTGTGCCGGGGCTGGAGTCTGGCTGGTCGCGTCGATCAGCGTGACCACCCGGCCGCCCGGCAGTGGCGACGGGTCCTGGGCGATCCAGCGCTCCAGCAGCACCTGGGCCTGCGCCGCCTCCTGAGTCCCTGACACCGTGGTGTCCGGCGCCGTCGCCCCGCTGCTCAGCTGCTTGCCCGCCAACACGAACACCGCCAGCAGCGCGAGCGGCAGCAAGATCACCGCCGCCCACACGTACACGGTGATCAACCGGCGCCACCGGCGGCCGCGTCGTTCGGTCGTACTGTCCGGGGACGGGACGGCCTCGGGGACGTCCCACCAGTCGTCGGGACCGGTCCCGCGGCTCCGGCCGGAGTGTTTCGGGCCCTGCGGCTTGATCAGCGTCGGAGTCGCCATCAGGCGCTCCGCCTCCGATCGAACCAGCGACTCCAGATCGAGCGTTTCGGCTCGACCAGCACGCCCGGGTGGTAGGCGGAGGCGATCACCGGCAGGTCGAACATCCGGTTCAGCAGCACGTCGACCAGGTTCGCCAGGGCCGGCTGGTCGGCCAGGGTGTCGCCCCGGTTCAGCGCGGCCTGGAGGCCGTCGTCGACGTAGCCGGTGCCCAGGTTGACCGAGCGTTCCCGGAGCGTGCGGACCAGCCGGTCGTGGTCGACGTCCGCGCCGAGAGGCATCCGGGCGAGCAGGGAGAACACGTGCGCCGGGTTGATGCCCTCCGACTCCAGGTCGGTGAGCAGCCGGGTCAGGTTCGTCAGCCCGGCGGTGGACAGCCCGGCCAGGGCGACGGCCCAGGCGCCGCGGCCCAGCTGGGGCAAGATCAGGTCGGCGACCATCCGCCGCGGGTCGTCGGTCTCCACGATCTGGGTGTCCACCACCACCAGGTCGGCGATCCGTCGGGCGTCCTCGACCAGGTCGTGCACCGCGGCCGCGGTCACCCGGCCGGTCCGCAGCTCCTCGGCCGACGGCGCCTGGAGCAGCGCGAAGCCGGGCTTGCGCAGGCCGGCCGAGCGGACGTCGACCAGCCGGGCCGGGGTGATGATCCCGGCAGCGAGGTTGCGGCACTCGAGGACCGCGTCGAACATCGTCGGCAGCCCGGCGCCGCCGATCCGCAGAAAGCTGCCCAGGTCGCCCTGACCGAGGTTGGCGTCGACCAGCACCACCCGCTTGTCCCGCTCCGCGGCCCGGGCGGCGACCGCGAGACTGAACGTCGACTTCCCGACCCCGCCGCTGCCGGACAGGCTGATCACGACCTGGGCGAGCCCGACCCGGCCGAGCCGTCCCGCTGACCCCGGCTGCGCCGAACGCTGGTGCGACCGGCTCACCCCGAACACGGCGTCGCCGAGATCTTGGGGGGTCGGCAGCTCGTCCAGCACGAGCTGCCCGTCGCCGGACCCGCCGCCCGCAGTCGGTTCCCAGTCGTCCCAGCCCCGGTCGGGATCGAGCAGGACACCGTTCACGTCGAGCTCGAGCTCGTCCGGCACCGCTTCGTAGCCCTCGACGCCGGCGTTCTTCAAGATGTCGCGCACCGTCCCGGGCAGCTGGTAGCCGCGATAGCCCTCCGCCTCACCGACGGGCGAGGTCGACGTGCCGAGCACGGTCAGGTCGACGTGCCGCTGGATCCGCGGCACCAGCCCGGCGACCCTCGGTGAGTTCAGCAGCAGCACAGGCATTCGCTCGTGCTCGCCGGCCTCCTCGCGCCAGATCCGGACGGCCGACTGGAGCAGCTGGGCGGTGGTCTTGAGATCGGGATCGGCGACGACGTCGAAACCGACCGCGGCCAGCTGATCGGCCAGGTCGTGCAGGCCGACCAGGCCGATCGGCGCGGTCGGCGGCGCCGCGAGCTCGCGGTCGTCGGTCAGCAGGTCATTGTTCGAGTCGGTCATAGCGATAGACCTTCCAGTCGTGATGTCCGTCGGAGACGAGATAGAGGACGAGGGCCCAGCCGGGGTCGTAGGTCGCCTGCACGGTGACTTGTTCGGCGGAGGCGTCGAGCACGTCGAGGCCGTCGAAACGCCCTCGCGGCACGTTCCCGACGTCGACCGTGGCGAGCTGCTTGTCGACCGCAGCGGTGACGTACGGCCGCAGCCGCGCCTGCCATGCCGGAGTGGCGTCACCGCTGCGAACGGCGGTGAACGCGCGGCCGAAGCCGGTCGCGACCGGCTCCCACGCCCGGCGGTCCGCGGCATCCTGGCCGGTCGAGTCCGGTCCCGCGTCGCGCGCGGACCCGTCAGCGCCGGCGCCCTCCTCGACCGGCTCGCTCGGCGCGCTCGGCTCGGCGGAGCCGGATGCGGCGTGACCGGAGGGGGCGGGGACGGCGCTCGGCGCCGGTGCGACGCTCGGGACGGCCGAGACCACCGGTGCGGTCGGGGCCGGCACGGACGTACGCCGGTCGTGGTCGGCGGTCCGGAGGATGCCGACGGTCAGCGCCAGACCGGCCACTACGGCGGCGATGATCATCCGCCGGCTCACGGGGTCACCCCGCGTTGACGGAGATACGGCAGCGGGTTGATCGGGCTGCCGCCGACCCGGATCTCGTAGTGCAGATGGGCGCCGCCGGGCCCGGCCGGGATGACGTGGCCGGTGAATCCGGTGGCCCCGATCCGTTGCCCGGCGCGGACGTGCTGGCCGACGGTCACGTCGCGCCGCGACAGGTGGCCGTACCAGACGGTCGTCCCGGGCGACCCCGCCACCGCGACCACGATCAGGTTGCCATAGCTGCGGTAGTTGCCCGCCCCGTCACGGAGCGCCTCGGAGCGGATCACGATCCCGTCGTCGCTGCTGCGCAGCGGCGTACCGGCCGGCGCGGGGAAGTCCTGTCCGGTGTGGCCGGCGTAGCAGCCGAAGCCACAGCCCACCCGGTAGGAACCCGTCGGCAACGGCATGGTCCAGGCTCCCGCCGGCAGGTTCGCCGCGCCGCCGGACACGCCGGTGGCGCGGTCACCGAACACCGAGACGTGCACATGGTCGAAGTGCAACGAGGTCGGGTTGTCGCTGCCGGTGATGCTGCGGTACGTCCGCCAGCCCTCCGCATCGCGGTCGACGTTCCAGATCTTCGCCGCGTAGATCACGTAGTGCACGCCCAGCTCGGACTGGTGCTCGCGGACCCAGGACGCCACCTGCCAGCCCAGCGCCGACCCGGCCGGCGTCGCCCAGCCGGGGATCATCAGGTCGACGGCCCGGCCGGTCTGGTGGTCGTCGTCGGTGTTCGCCGGCCGGTTGCCGATGCCGTAGAAGGTGGACAGCTGCGGGAACTGCTGGTGCACGCAACGCAGCACCAGCAGCGCGTCCGGGGTCAGCCCGTTCTCCACCGGCAGCCCGGTCGCGGGGCACCCACCGAGCTCGGCGGCCGACCCGCCCGGCTGAGCGCAGGCCGGGCCGATGCCCGCCGCAGCGGGGTCGGCGATGCCGGCCAGGCGTTGCACGATCGCCCGCGCCGCCGGCTCCCACTTCGCGTACGCATCCGGGAAGGCCGACCGCTGCACCGCCTGCGCGGCGGCGGCGACGCTCATGCTCTGCCAGCCGGCGATGTCGGTCAGCCCCGGGTTCGCCGTGTGATCCGCGACGCCGTAGAACGCGCGGGACGCCAGGTGCGGATCACGGATCTGCGCGGGCGTGCCCCAGCCCGACGACGGCCGCTGTTGGAACATGCCCTGGGAGTCGCGGTCGCCGTAGCCGAGGTTGCGGACTCCGGACTCCTGCAGCGCGGCGGCGAGGGCGACCACCCAGCCGAACATCGGTACGTCTGCGGCCTTGCCCTCCGCGATCACGGTCGAGGCGTTGCTCACCTGCTCTCCGGTCAGGGTCAGCGTCGACCCCGGCTGCCCGCCGGGCACCGTGAGCCGGTCCGGCAGCGAACCGACGCCGATCGCCGCCTGGTTCCCGGTCGCCGCCTCATCACCGCCCGCCGGGGCCGATCCGCCCGGGGCGCTGCTCAGCGAGACCCGCAGCGACCGGTGGTCGGAGCCGTAGCTGTCGCCGATCTGTTGCCCGGTCGGGATGATCGTGGCGCTGGTCGACCAGACATAGTCGATCAGCCGGGTGTCGTGGGTGCCGCCGGATGCAGGTGCGCCCAGCACCCGCCAGCTGGTGGACACGCCGTGCTGGCCGAGCCGGACGTACGGCCAGCGCGGATCCCGGTTCCTGGCGTCACCGCGAGCGTCGATGTTGGCGTCCATCGTGCCGATCACCGGAACGGCGGCCTTCAGCCGGTCGATCACCCGCAGCAGCGCGGTCATCTCCGCGTCATAGACCCCCAGCCGCTCGGGCCGCGATGCGTCGGGCCGGCCGCCGGCGTCGATGGTCGGGATGAAGTGGGTGTTGACGAACGCGAACGAGCCGCCGGTCGACTTCTGCCGCAGCTGCACCCAGCTGATCCAGCGCGGGCCCAGCGCCGTTCCCGACCCGCCCGGTTCGATCCGGACCAACCCCGACGCCTGCACCGCGCCGTACGCGATCAAGTCGAACGCCGACCGCTTCCACACGATCGGCGTGGTGTTGTTGCCATCACCGCCGGCGTACATCGCCCACTCCGGACCGAGCCCGGCCGCGACCGCACGCCGCTTCTGCGACGAGCTGAGTTCCTGCAGCCCGATCACGTCCGCCGATGCGCCGATCGCCTCGATCCCGGCGACCACTCGCGCCGCCGGATTCGTGAACAGCGTGTTCCAGGTCGCCACCGACACGTCGATCCGGGCCCCGCGGCCGGTCGGCCGGGGCACGCTCGGGTCTCCGCCGATCGACGCGTACGGGTCGCTGCCACAGTCCTGCGCCTGACCGATCGCCCATCGATACGCGGTGTCGAAGATCGTCGCCGCGTCGCCGGCAGTGACCGACGGCATCCCGGCGAGCGCCGTGACGAAGGCCGATCGAACCTGGTCGTGCGTCGCCGTGGCGTGCGCATCGTCGCCGTCCACCGCGATGATCTGGCGGTCCGCGTCGCCGGGATCGCTCACCACGCCTGCCCCGGCATCGATGTCCTCGGGGTCCAGATCGCGGTCGACCTCGCCCAGCCGGGCCGTGAACAGCCGCCCGTACGCATACCCGGCGGCTACCCGGTCGGCGAACTGGGCAGCGCGCAGCCGGTCGATCCCGTGCCCGACCAGGTCGTCGTCGACCGCGGCTCGATCGGCCAAACCGTACGGCGGGTCGCCGGGTCCCGACCAGTGCCCGGCCGCCCGGTCCACCGCGGCCAGCAGCATCCAGGGCACACCCGACGACTCCGCCGCCGCTCGATAGATCCCGATCTGCTCGCCGGTCAGACCGTCCGACAGGGCCGCCTGGGTCGACATCCCGTCCCGGTTCTGATCATGGTCGGCGACCATCGAGCCGAGCGCGACGATGACCATGGTCCAGGCCAGCACACCCGCTACCGTCGGCGCGGACAGCACCACCACCAGCCGGCGACGCGTCCGCTTGTTCTTCACCGCACTGACCGCGGTCCCCGCCACCGCGCCGACCGCCGCGCCCGGCGCCGCGCCCACCTTCGCGCCCAGCCGCGCCCCGGCGGCCGTGTGCTCGATCAGCTCCCGGGTGTCCCCGCCGAGCGAGCCGTCCGAGGTGCCCTGCCTGGACAGCAGGATGTCGGCCCCGTCCACCCCGGCGGCCGTCGCCAGGCTGCCCCCCGCCTGCCGGCGGAGCCCGGAGAGCGGCGTGTCCGCGTCGGCCCGGTCGGGGTCCGCCGGGTTCGGCTCGGCCGGCCGGTCGGGCTCGCCCACGGCGCTCATCTCCTCTCGGGCTTCGGGGCTGGTTGGGGTGCTTCGATCAGTGGCGGTGGCGGGCGACGGTGACGGCGCCGCCGAAGAGCAGGACGGCCAGTCCGCAGCCGGCCCCGATCAACAGGGTGCGGCCGACGAACTGGTTGGCGGTGATGTCGGGCCAGACCGCGGCGGTGACGAAGCCGGCCGGCACGAACAAGATCACGGCGAGGCCCCAGAGGCAGCCCAGCCGGGCGTCGCGCGCCGGCTCAGCCATCGCCGGGATCCTGCCCACCCAGGGACCGCGGCGGTGTGCGGAACGGATCCCGGTCCTCGACGACCTCGGCCCAGTCGTCGGTCCCGTTGCCGGCTCCGGCCCGGTCGCCCGAACCGGATGCCCGACTACCGGCGGCCTGGGACCTTTCCCGGAACGCGTCCAGCGCCCGCTGGTTGGCCTCGGACCGTTCGCGCAGCTTGCGCCGGACGACCGCGCCGGTCTTCTTCGCCGCCACCGCGCCGCCGACCACGGCGACCCCCGGCAAGCCGGCAACGGTCGCCGCACCGACGACGGCAGCGGTGCCGAGCGCGGCGCGCGGCACTCGGCGGGCGACCTGGCGGGTCGCCGTGACCGGATGGGTTGCCGCCTCCTTCGCCGCCCTGCTCAGGTCGAGTGCGCGGTCGGAGACCGTTGTCCGACCTTCGCTTTCGCTGGTCGCCGGGGGCGCCGGCTGCCGGGCGGCGAGGCGCTCGGCCAGCTCCGGGATTCCCTCGGCGGGCGGGGGGCTCGCGGCCGCGGCGCGGAGCTCGCGCTGCTCGGCCTTCAACGCGGCCTGGTCCTCCGACCGCTGCCGTTGCGCGGCCCGCTTCGCCCCCGGTGTCGCGTTCGGGTCGGCCAGCACCGCTTCCGGGCTCGGCGGACGTACGTCGGCGGGCTCCGAGCGGGCCGCACCCGGCTTCGTCACCTCCGACTTCTGCTCCGCCCCTGTCGTGGCCGCGTTCGGCTTGCCCAGCCCGAGCTTCGACTTGACCCCGCCGACCGCGGCGCCGCCGAGCTTGCGGCTGCCGACGGCGGCGAGACCCTTGGCTCCCAACGACATCCGGCCCGCGCCGGCGACCACCGCGCCCTGGGCCGCGCCGCCGGCCATGGCCTGGCCCCAGCCGACGGCGCCGTTGACGGTCATCGGCGACGGCATCCCGATCGAGGTGAACGCGCGGTGCAGGGCGATCGCGGCGAGCACCGGCGCCAGGCCGCCGAGCAGCATGGTCATCAGCGAGTTCGGCCCGCCGGTGAACGCGCCGAGCAACAGCCAGATGATCTTGACGAACAAGATGATCATGGCGAGCACGAACACCGCGAACGCGGTGAACAGGGTCAGCCCGAAATACTCCTTGGTGAACCGGATCAGCTTCGAGTTGTCGGCGTTGGGCAGCAGCACCACGGCCATGCAGAAGAAGACCGAGAACAGCATCACCAGGGTGATGATCTTCACCACCAGGATCGCCAGCCCGAGGCCGCCGAAGATCACGGCCACGCCGAGCGCGGAGCCGACGTACCCGATGCTGGCGATGCCGCCCGCGGTCTGGTTGGTGCCGTGGAGTGCGGAGATGAAGTCGTACACCGACGCCGGCATCTGATCGGCATGCTCGCGCAGCTGCTTGTCGCCGTCACCCCAGTCGAAGATCGGGTCGACGGTAGCGCTGTCGGCGTTGAAGAAGGCCCAGCAGGCCTGGTTCAGCTTCGGTGACCCGTCGATGGTCTCCGCGTTCGCGCGGGCCGCGTCGTCGGCGATCAGCCAGGCGTTGCCCATGGGCGCCTTCCAGCCGGTCTTGCTGGTGATGTCGGCCAGCTGACCGTCGCGCGGAACGCAGGTGGCCCAGGCGATCCAGCCTTTGTCCGCCTCGACCCCGGAGAGCTGCCGCCAGGCGGGCGCGTCCGGTTTGATCCAGCTCTTGGCGGTGGCCAGACTGACATCCGGATTCGGCACCCGGGACATCACGTTGGAGATGGATGCGCCGGACCGGTTGTCGGCCGCGCCGGCACCGTCGATCACGAAGGAGCCGACGTCGACCGGGATGGCGGCGTTGCGGTCGAGCATCCGGCAGGCAACGCGGGAGTGACCGTTGAGGTTCTTGTTGCCGAACTGGCCGACGGACCAGGCGTTGTAGCCGGAGATCTGCCACAGGTTCGAGACGGTCAGTGCCGGCACGGCCTCGCTGTCGATCACGCCGCCGCGACCCGCTTGCTCGGTGTAGCCCTCCTGCAGCGCGCCGAGGTAGGGCGCGCAGTCCAGTTGATCACCGGAACCGACCGTGTCCACGATGGTCTGCGCCGACAGGGCGGCCGCCGGTGCGGCGGCGAGCTCGGTGACGGCGCGATCGATCGTGGTGGCGAACCAGCCGGGTGATCCGCGCCCGGGCTGGTAGGGGGTGGTGAAGTCGCCGGCGATGCCGCCGCCGCGGGACTGGGTCGAACCCGCGACCATGATCGCGAACAGCGCGACGACCAGCAGCTTGACGCCGAGCCGGCCCATCCAGGCCGAGTCGCGGTTCCGGAATCCCTGCAAGAGCAGGACGATCAGGGTGCAGACGAGCAGTCCGGCGACCAGGGACGAGTTCACCAGAGCTCGTCCGAGCTGGGCCGCGGCGCTGTCCACCGCGCCGCCGACCGCCTGGATCGGGCAGAACTGGGTGGACCAGGTGACGAACTTGGTGGTGAGGCCGTAGAGGAAGTCGCCGATCACGAAGTTCACCGACTGCAGCTGTCGCTGGACCGGGGCGAAGTCGGTGATCCCCCCGTTGGAGCGGACGTGAATCTTCTGGGTGGCGCCGGACCATCGCTCGACCGGCAGGTACTGGTAGTCGAACGATCGCGCGGTCGAGCAGAGCGAGCTGACCTGGGTCGGGTCCGAATCGATCGGTGCCGCCGACGCCGGCGGGGCGAGGGTGAGTCCGGCAACGAGGGCGAGCACGGCCGCGCAGATCAGCCTGGCCAGCGCCTTCGTCACCTCGCTCAGACCTCCTGGGCGAAGGCCTGCTGGAGAACGGCTGCCGCGTCGCCGGGCCGGTCCTCCGGCGCCGGACGGCGCGCGATGTTGCCGGGCTCGATCAGCCGCCAGTCGTCCCGGGGCACGTGCACGACGGACGGGCCGAGCATGAACTCGTTCAGGATCGCCCGCTGCTTGTTCAGCAGCGCGGCATAGTTGCGGATCCGCAATCCGGACTGGCTCCGACCGTGGAACAGCCAGACTGCGGCGACGATCCAGGCGATCAGGAACGCGACCGCCCAGACGCCGGCCAGCAGCCAGACCGCCATCGCCGGGAGCAGGCCGGTCACGAGCGCGACGATGCCGATCACGAGCACCCGCCAGGGGAACTCGGCCACGCCGACCACCACGGTCCGGGTCGAGGACGCTTCCGGCCCGGTCATCTCGGTCAGCGCGTACAGCGGCTGATCGTTCACGGCCGGACCGTTCTACTGCGTGGCCTCGTAGACGCTGATGCCGGCGTTGGCGACTACGTCGACCAGGGTCAGCATCAGCGGGAAGATCACGCCGGGCGCGGCCAGAGTCGCGCCGATCGCGACCGCCCACATCAGCTTGCCGCCGTCGCCGCCCTGGCTCCGGGCCCGTTGCCAGAGGTAGCCGGCGAAGGCGAAGACCAGGATCGCCACGCCGAGCACGCTCAGCACGTTGGTCAGTTGTGCGCCGGTGGATGCGGTGACGGCATTCCAGAAGGTGGACCAGGCGCCGGACAGGTCCACTTGCGCGGCCATCGGGGTCATCTGTTTCTCCTACGGGGTGGGGGAAGTCAGGAGCCGAACAGGGACTTGATCAGAACGAGCACGACGTACCCGACGATGACGAGCACGGCGATGGCGGCAGGGACCGCGCCCGAGGAGTGCAGCCACTCCCGAACACGATCTTGATGTGGATCGTCCTGGAGACCGAACCGGGCGCGTACCCGCGCCGCCCGCCGTTCGTGATCCTCGGCGGCGCTGAGCTGCTGCTCTCTGGTCACGGCGCGGTCCCAACCGAGAGTGGGTGCGGGGACTGGTGGGCGCGCGCGGCCGCTGTCGCCTCACGGCCTCTACCGACCACTGGCCGCGAGGTCGCCGGGGGAATGGCGCCTTCGCCCAACACCGTGTCTCCTCGCAGAATCGGCGCGCCGGGGTGCGCGTCGATCTCTCCCCGAGACGGACCGGAGTCCGGGAATAGTGTGCTCACGACTCCGGCCGATACTTCGGAGGCGCGCTGAGCAAATTGGTGACAGTGGGACGGATGGTCGGTGACGGGTAGGTTTCGCCGACCCGCGGGCCACATTCTTCGACCTGCCCGGAAAAGTGTGCAGAAGCGGCAACTTCGAAACGCTTCAGGTTGTCATTTCTGCCCACTTTCCTGGGTAGTCGGGGTGCTCGTCGCGTGGGCGGGGGCGTCACTCGCGCCGGGTGGCCTGCCCGCCGGTGGGGATCGCGGAGTGCCCGGGATGAGCGGTCGGTCCGCTGTACGACGCGCCGCGGCTCGCATGCGGTCTAGATTGCGAGGGTGGCCGAGACCGAGCGATCGCCGCGGCCGGCTGCCGCCGTTCCCTTCGTCTTCGGCGTCGCCGACCGTATGTCCTTGCCCGGCACCGCACTGGTGCGGCTGCTGACCGATGTCGGGATCAGCGAGAGCGCGGCCCGGAGCTCCTTGGCTCGGCTCCGGGAGGACGGCGCTCTCCGAAGTGTTCGACACGGACGCCGGACGGACTACGAGCTGGCCGGCCTGGTCGAAGCGGCCTTCCTGCGCGCGCGTGCGACCGGGCACCCCGAGCTCGGCCAACCCGATGCCGCGGCGAGCTGGTCCGGGGAGTTCCATGGCCTGCTGTTCGCGATCCCCGAGACCGAGCGCCCCCACCGCGACCGGCTGCGCCACGCGGCCCGGCTGGCGGGTTACGCGCCGCTGCGGCCGGGATTGATGATCGCGACCGCCGACGGCTGGCCGGCGCTGGCCGAGATCGTCGCCGACACACCGGACGGCGCCACGATCTGCCCGCTCGTGCTGCGGCTCGCGCCCGCCGACGCCCGGACCGCGGCCCTACAGGCCTGGAACCTGGCGCGGGTCGCGGTCAACGCGGAGGCCCTGATCGGGCGTCTGCATGCCGCGGTCGATGACGATCCCGCGTCGCCATCAGGTCCCGACGCGCTGCGCCGGTATACCGAGCTGGCGATGCCGGCGTACCGCTTCTTCATCGGCATCCCCCAGCTGCCAGCGGAGCTGCTGCCGCCCGACTGGCCGTTCGATCGCCTGGTCGCCGCGCTGGCGGCAGTGCGTACATATGTCGGACTGGCTGCGGAGCGTTATGTCGCGGACGTGGTCGCGGACGCCTGATCCAGTCGAACTATGCCATGTGAGTTCACGCTCTGCGAGACTTCTGCCATGAATGATGCTCGGAGGCTGACCGTTCGCGCCGACTCGCAGGCGGCCGCCGACAGGTCCACGCTGGTCCGCAGCGGCGTGGTCGCGTTCGTCACCGGCGCGGCGATCATGACTCTGCTGCACGAGGGCAGTCATGCGGTCGCCGGCGGACTACAAGGCTTCCGCCCGACGCAGTTGCCGTTCGCGGTGGGCTACACGCCCGATCCGCCGCCGGCGGCCGAAGCCCGGACGGCGATCACCGGCCCACTGTTCAGCCTGGTCAGCGGCTTCGTGCTGTACGCGGTCGACCGGCTGGTGCGCCCGTTCCGCGCGCGGCCGTACTGGCGGCTGGTCTGGCTGTGGACGGTATTCGCGAGCCTGCAGGAGGGCTTCGGCTACTTCTTCATCGCCGGCTTCGTGCCGGCCGGCGACACCGCGGTCGCACTCGGGATCTGGGCGTGCCGAGCTGGACGTACGTCGTCGCGACCGCGGTCGGCATCGGCGGGCTGTTCCTGACGGCACGGCTGTTCTCCGACCCGGTGTCGGAGCTGAGCTCGTCGATCTCGGACAAGCGCGCGATCGCCGTCTGGCCGTGGCTGTACGGCACCGTGATCTGTGTCCTGCTCGAAGTGGTCTATGTCCTGCTCAGCCCCGCAGTCGGGGCCGGCTCGGTCTTCGCGGTGATCTTCGGCACGATCTCCGTCGGGGTGTACGCGCCGATGTCGATGATGTTCAACAAGCAGCGGCTTCTCGCGGACGGGCCGCCGGCCCTGCCGCACCATCCGGTGTCGGGTTACGTCCTGCTCGCCGCCCTGGTGGGGGTGAACCTGCTGCTCACCCGCGGCTGGCTCTGGGGCTGACCGCCGGAGTCTGACACGTCCGGCTCCGGCCGGGTCCGGATCCCGCGGGGTCGGATTGCGCCGCCCCGGATCGCGTCGGGCACCAATCCAGATTCCCGCCGCGGCGGGGTTTTCGGGCCGCTCGGAGCACGATCTGCCCCGATTTTCCGGCCATGGCCGGGATTTTGCGTTGCAGGGCCGCAAGTGCCCGGCCGGCCAGTGCGAGATTCCGGCCTCGGCGGGAATTTCGGGCCGCGAAGGCCGCGAAGTGGCCCCGCTTTCCGGCCGCGGCGGGAATTTGCGGAGTCAGCAGTCAGCGGGAGTCAGGCGTCAGCGGGAGCTGGCGGCCAGGGGGAGGGGGCTGGGCAAGGCCCGAGAGGTGCTAACGCGGGAGGGGGTCTCGCGAGGGCCGCGCCGCCGCCGCGTAGGTTGCCGCTCATGGAGTATCGACGCCTGGGTGGCTCTGGTCTGAACGTCTCCGTGCTCACGCTGGGAACCATGGGGTTCGGCACCGTCGGTCGCGGGTTCGAGCACGTCGGAACCGTCGATCTCGACGGGGCGAAGGAGCAGGTGGCGATGTGCCTGGACGCGGGGGTGAACCTGTTCGACACCGCGGACATGTACTCCCGCGGGGGTTCGGAGGAGGTCCTCGGCCAGGCCATCGGGAACAAGCGCGACGACGTGCTGCTGGCGACCAAGGTCCGCTTCCCGATGAGCGACGGGCCCAACGACGCCGGGCTGTCGCGGCACCACATCGTCCGCAGCTGCGAGGCAAGCCTGCGCCGGCTCGGCACCGACTGGATCGACCTCTACCAGTTGCACGAGCGGGACGGGGTCACGCCGCCGGAGGAGACGCTGGAGGCGCTCGACCTGCTCGTCCGGCAGGGCAAGGTCCGCTACGTCGGCGTCTCGAACTTCGCGGCCTGGCAGGTGATGAAGTATCTCGGCGTCGCCGAGCGGGAGCATCTGCCGGCGTTCGTCAGCCAGCAGATCCACTACTCGCTGCTGTCCCGCGACGCGGAATACGAGCTGATTCCGATGAGCATCGACGAGGGCTTGGGCAACCTGATCTGGAGCCCGCTGGGCGGCGGGATGCTGACCGGGAAATACCGGCGCGGCGGCCAGAGCGAGGGCACGGTCCGCTACGACAAGCTGGACGAGCACACCGAGCCGCCGATCCACGACCCGGAGCACCTGTTCGATGTCGTCGACGTGATCCTCGACGTGGCCGGCCGGCACGGCGTCTCCGCGGCGCAGGTGTCGATCGCCTACCTGCTCGGGAAGCCGAACGTGACCAGCCTGGTGATCGCCGGGCGTACCCGTGACCAGCTGGCCGACAACCTGGCCGCGCTCGACCTCGCGCTCACGCCGGAGGACATCGGCGCGCTGGACGACGCCACCGAGCCGCGGCTGATCTATCCGTTCTGGCACCACCTGGCCTGCGCCGCGGACCGGCTGTCGCCCGGCGACCTCAGCCTCCTCGGTCCGCGTCTGTGAGCAGTCCCACGGGCTCGGCTCAGGGGCTGTAGACCACCGTCGGATCCGGTCCGTTGCTGCCGCGGATCGCGTCGTCGGCGCGGCCGAGCCGGCCATCGGCCGCGTTCAGCTGACCGAGGACCGAGCGCGCCTCCTCGTCGTCGCCGCCCTCCTTGCCCTGCAACGACCAGCGGCGCAGGATCGGGGCGAGCGCCTGCATCTCGGTCTGTAGGGCCCGGATGTCGTCGCGCTGGGTGCTGATGTCCGGGTGCTCGGCGACCCGCTGCTCCAGCTGGGGGAGCAGCCCGGCGATCCGGCTGTTGATCTCGCCGTGATGGGTGAACGGATTCACCGGGCGGTGTCCTTCGACATCCATCATGTGGCCGAGGAACGCCAGGAAGCTGTACGTGCACGCCGTGCCGAACGCCGGCCCGCTGGACCCCCACGACCACGACCAGCCCTTGCCGTCGACGGTCTGGTGCGGATCGATGTGGATCGAGTCCGGCAGACACACGTGGAGCCCCGGAGTCCCTGGCTCGACCATCTCCCGCCAACATGCCTTGCCGGGGTGGTAGCTCTCGCCGACCGCGGTATCGCGGCAGAACTTCTCCGCACCCGCGACGTCGCTCTGCATGCCGCCGCCACCGGTGAAGTCGATGCCGAGCGAGGATGTCGTCCACAGGTTCGTCATGGTCGTGATGTTGTGCCACAAGCCGAACGCGTCGCAGCGCCGCTTCAGCTGGACCAGGGTGTTGAGGTCGGCCGCGCCGAGGCCGTCCAGCGCGGCGCCGAGGTTGGTCGGGCGATCGTTTCGCCAACGCCAGAAGGACTTCGCGGTCAGCGTACGGCCGAGCATGGCCAGCAGTTCGGAGTCCAGCGACGCGTACGGCGACCCGTCCGGAAGCTCCGGCGACGGCGCGTCGGGCGTGCCATCGGTGAAACGCTGCACGGCGTGCCCCTCGCTCGGCGTCGTCTCGTCGCCGCTGGGCTCGCGGGCGGGGCGGGTGACCGGTCCGGTTCCGTCGCCCACCGGTGGCGCCTCCTCGTTGACACAACTGCAGCCCTCGTGCACCTCGCCGCCGCAGCGTTGCACCGGCGCCGGCTGCATCTCTTCCGATTCGGCGGCGCAGCCGCAGCCCTCGTGGACCTCGCCGCCACAGCGCTGGACGCTCGGTTCGGCGGCCCCCGATCGGCTCGACGCAGTGGTCGGCGCCGGTAGCCGGCGCGCTGATCGGTCGGCGGCGCCGGGGGTGCGGTTCGCCGCCGGGCGTGACGACAGCAGGCTGCCGACCGCGGCATTGCCGGCCGCCCGCTGCAACTGCAGCAGACCGAGTGGCGCAACGTCGGCTCCGGCAATCGGTGCGGTCGGTGCGAGACGTGATTGGGCGCCGACGAGCTGTCCGGCGCGCTCTGACCGAGGACCGCCGGAGCCGATCGGCTCGACCTCCGCACGGTCGTACACGCCATCACCCCCACGATCGGTCCGCGATGCTCCGAGTCGATCCTGGGCGGAGTTCCGCGCCGCCGAACAGGTCCGGACGGCCGACCGATCGGGCCGAGTCGGCTGCCCGATCGGGCAGCGCCCGGCCTGCCGGAGCGCCGCCCGCGGCCGGCTTCCGAGCGTCCGATGTGACCCATGCCACGAATGTTGACATCGTTGTCAGAAGGAGGAACATAGAAGGTGAGAGCGAGAGGAGGTGACGCTCATGAAGAAGATCCGAAAGATGATGCACCGGCTGAACGACTGGACGCGGATCGCGATGAACGATCCGTCCGCCGTGGACCGAAGCCACTCGGTGCAGGGCTGGCCGCCGGTCGGCTGACCCGATCACGAATCTGAACCGAGGCCCGATCCGTCAATGTCGACGGCGGGCCTTTTTCATGCCTACCGGAGGTTATGACCCTGGATCGGGGCCGACGCGGCAGCTGTGTGTCGCTGATCGACCTCGCCCGCGCGAGAGAGCGTTTTCTACAGGACCATCCCACCGCGCGAGGTCGATCCGCGACATCGAGCCGGCTGATCGCGACGGAGTTGGGATCGCGCCGACGCGGCCGGGAGCTGACTACCCTGGCGAAGATGAGCCGGATCTTCACCACCAGCGTCGCCTCGGTCTATCCGCACTACGTGACCAAAGTGGAGCGGAAGGGACGTTCGCAGGCCGAGCTGGACGAGGTGATCTGCTGGCTGACCGGGTTCGATGAGAACGAGCTCGAGACTCACCTCGCCGAGGGCACGACGTTCGAGGACTTCTTCGCCGCCGCCACCTTGAATCCGAATGCGTCCTCGATCACCGGGGTGGTCTGCGGGATCCGGGTGGAGAACATCGAGGATCCGTTGATGCAGAAGATCCGCTACCTGGACAAGCTCGTCGACGAGCTAGCCAAGGGAAAGTCGATGGAGAAGGTCCTCCGCCACTGAGCCCGGCCCCCGGGGCTCCCGCCCGGCCCCCGCGACGACTTCGCGCGTCGAACCGCGACTTCGCGCGCCTCGCACGGTGAGCGAAGTCGCGCTTGGGTGAGCGAAGTCGGCCACGTGGCCCGCGCGGGGCCAGCCCGATCAGCCGGCGTCGACGACCTTCTTCGCGTTCGCGAGGGCGCCGGCGAAGTCGGCGAAGATCGGCGCATTGGCGAGATAGGAGTACGGCGCGGCGGCCTTCCAGTCGTGGACCTGGCCGGCCTTCACCCCCGGCAGCGACGACCAGACCGCGACCCTGTCGGACGCCTGCTGGGTTTCCGGGCTGCGAGCGTCGTCGAAGATCACGTCGCCGGAGTACCTGTCCAGCTCCTCGTAACTGATTTCGGTGAAGTAGTCGGTCTCCTTGCCGCCGGCCGGCACGAACTTCACCCCGAGGGTCTGCAGATAGGCAAAGTCCGGATGCTGCTTCGCGTTCGCGATCCAGGCCTTGTCCGCGGTTCGGCTGATGCCGAGCGCGGTGATGCCCGGGTTGGCGGCGACCGCGTCCTTCACCTGCTGGACCGACGCCTCGAACGCCGCCTTTGCGTCCGTCACGGCCGCCGCGCTCTGGTCCGCGCCGAGGCCGCCGGCGAGCTTGGAGAACTCCTGGATGATCTCGAGCAGATTGAGGTCCAGCATCGTCATGCCGAGCGTCGGGCTGATCTTCTCCACCTGCGCCAGGCTCTTCTCGGGGACGTACCACAGCGTCTTGTTGTCGAAGCTGAGGTCGACCAGCAGCTCGGGGTTCATCGCCGCGAACTTCTCCAAGTCGAATTCGCCGTAGGTCTTGCCGAGCACGGTGAGCCGGGACAGATCGAGATTGCCGGCCTGGTAGTTCAGCTTGCCGTTCGCGTCGGTGGCCAGCTCGCCGTAGGCGCCGGCCACCTCGATGCCGAAGTCCCACAGGGCGGCCGCGGCGCTGCTCTGCGCCACGATGGTCTTCGGTACGGCGGGCAGGTCGATCGCGGTGCCGCGGGCGTCGGTCCAGGCGAACCCCGCCGCGGCGCTGCTCGCGGACGAGGCCGGATCGCCGCTACCCGCGCTGGCATTGCAGCCGGCCAGGGTCAGCGCGGCCGCGCCCAGCCCGAGCAGGAAGCGTCGGCGGTCGAGCATGGTGGCGTTCATCAGTGGCGTCCTCTCAGTGCCGAATGAGGGCAGCCTAACCTAAACTCTTGTGCTCGGGCCGCGCACGACTGGTAAGGATGAGACGTGCTCACTTCGGACCAGTGCCAGCTGCTCGCCGCCCGGCTGGCGGAGCTGGACTACACCGTCGACGCCGTCGTAGCCGCCATCGGCGATCCGGCCCATCGCGCGCTCGGCCGCAACCAGACCACGCCGGCGACCAGGGCCCTCGACGGTCGCGACGATCCGCTGTCCGACCTGATCCGGCTGTGGCTGCTGCAGCAGCCGATCGCCGCGGCCGCGCTGGACGCCGCGCTGCCGCAGCTGCGCACGACGCTCGTTCGGGCCGGGATCCTCGCGGTCGACCACGACCGCGTCCGAGCCCTGGTGGACGTACGGCCGTACAGCGCCGACGATCGCACCTGTTATATCTGTGCCGACCTGACGCCGGGGCTGGACGGCGTGGTCACGCCGACCAGGCCGGACCTGGTGCTCGGGGTCTCCGCGGCCTCGACCTCGCTCGCGCAGCTCACCCCGCGGGCTCCGGTCGGCTCCGCGCTCGACCTGGGTGCGGGCTGCGGTGTGCAGAGCCTGCACCTGGCCCGGCACGCCGACCGGATCGTGGCCACCGACCTGAACCCGCGAGCGATCGAGCTGGCCGAGGTCACGCTGTGGCTGAACGGGGTGGACACCGTCGAGCTCCGCCAAGGCGACCTGTTCGCCCCCGTCGCCGAAGACGGCTTCGACCTGATCAGCACCAACCCGCCGTACGTCATCGCCCCGCCGTCGACCGGTCCGCGGCTGACCTATCGCGAGGGAAACCTCGCCGGTGACGGGCTGGTCGAGCGGATCGTCCGGCGCGGTCCGGACCACCTCAACCCGGGGGGCACGTTGAGCGTGCTCGGCAACTGGGCGCGCCTGGCCGGAACCGACTGGCAGGAACGGCTGGCCGGGTGGGTGCCGGCCGGCTGCGACGCGCAGGTCGTGCAGCGCGAACTGCTGGACCCGTGCGAGTACGCCGAGATCTGGCTGGCCGACGCGGGGCTGGCCGGTGCTCCGGGCTATCGGCGCCGGTACGCGGAATGGATGGACTACTTCCAGTCGTTGGGGATCGAGGCGGTGGGCCTCGGCTGGATCACGATCCGGAAGTCGGGGACGAGCGAGCCGTCGATCCGGATCGAGCACTGGCCGTACGCGATCGAGCAGCCGATCGCGCCGGCGCTGACCGCGGCGCTGTCCTCGGTCGAGCTCGATCGCCGGCTGGGCGAGCAGGAGCTGCTGAGCAGGCGCTGGGTCGTCGCCGACGACGTGGTCGCGGAGAGCGTCGGCCCACCCGGGGCGGCCGACCCGGAGCACCTGGTGCTGCGCCAGCAGCGCGGGATGCGGCGCGGCGCGGAGGTGGATACGGCCCTCGGCGGGGTGGTCGGCGCCTGCGACGGCGAGCTGCCGCTCGGGCTGCTGATCGACTCGGTGGCCGGGCTGCTGGACGTCGACGCCGCGGCGCTGCGGGCCGATCTGGTGCCGCGGATCCGCCGGTTGCTGAGGGACGGCTTCCTGACCGAAGCGCGCTGACCACCCGTCACGGGCGGTTCAGATTTCACGAGCGTCGGCCGTATGGTGGGCCGCCGGACGTAGACTCAGCGCCGCCGAGGGGCGGGCAGGGTGGCGTCCACGCAGAAGCAACACACAGCAGGGGCACAGCCAGACCGGATACAACGGGCAGACCGGATACAAGAGGGAACCGTGGCAGCGAAGACAGGTGGCAGGCGGCTGGTGATCGTCGAGTCGCCGACCAAGGCGACGAAGATCGCCAGCTTTCTGGGCGACGGATACATCGTCGAGTCCAGCCGTGGACACGTCCGCGACCTGCCGACGGGTGCCGCGGAGGTGCCGGCGAAGTACAAGGGTGAGAAGTGGGCCCGCACCGGGGTGAACGTCGACAACGGCTTCGAGGCGCTGTACGTCGTCAACCCGGACAAGCGCGCCACCCTGCGGTCCCTGCGCGACGCCCTGGCCGGGGCCGACGAGCTGCTGCTGGCCACCGACGGTGACCGGGAGGGCGAGGCGATCGCCTGGCACCTGCTGCAGGAGCTGAAGCCGAAGGTGCCGGCCAAGCGGATGGTCTTCCACGAGATCACCCCGCACGCGATCGCGGAGGCGGTTGCCAACCCGCGCGACCTCGACGAGGACCTGGTCGACGCCCAGGAGACCCGGCGCATCCTCGACCGGCTGTACGGCTACGAGGTCTCCCCGGTGCTGTGGAAGAAGGTCATGCCGCGGCTGTCGGCCGGCCGGGTGCAGTCGGTGGCGACCCGGTTGATCGTGGATCGCGAGCGGGAGCGGATCGCGTTCCGGGCCGCGTCGTACTGGGACATCGACGCGACCCTCGACGCGGGCGAGGGGGCCGAGCCGCCGCTGTTCCCGGCGCGGCTCACCCACGTCGGCGATCAACGCGTCGCCCAGGGTCGCGACTTCGATTCCCGCGGTCAGCTCGTCGTCAAGGGCAGCGAGAAGCTGATCACCCTCGACGAGCCGCAGGCCGAGGCGCTGGCGGAGAAGCTGCGCAGCGCCGGCTACACCGTGGACAGCATCGAGTCCAAGCCCTACACCCGCCGGCCGTACGCGCCCTTCCGTACCACCACGCTCCAGCAGGAGGCCGGGCGCAAGCTCGGCTACACCGCGCAGCGGACGATGTCGGTGGCCCAGGACCTCTACGAGGCGGGCTTCATCACCTACATGCGAACCGACTCGGTGGCGCTCTCCGATACCGCGATCCGGGCCGCTCGGGCACAGGTCCGCCAGCTGTACGGCGCCAACTACCTGCCGGACGCGCCGCGGGTCTATGCCAGCAAGGTGAAGAACGCGCAGGAGGCGCACGAGGCGATCCGGCCGGCCGGAGAGGAGTTCCAGACCCCGGCCCAGACCGGGCTGACCGGCGACCAGTTCCGGCTGTACGAGCTGATCTGGCAGCGCACCCTGGCCTCCCAGATGAAGGACGCGACCGGGCAGACGATCACCGTCAAGATCATCGCCAGCCCAGCCGGGGAGCAGCGGTGCACGTTCGTCGCGTCCGGCCGGACGATCACGTTCTACGGCTTCCTGAAGGCCTACGTCGAGGCCGTCGACGAGAGCAGCGAGGGTCAGTCGGACGACTCCCAGACCAGGCTTCCCGAGCTGAGCAAGGGGCAGTCGCTGCTCGCGGAACGGGTTCGCGCGCTCGGCCACGAGACCCGGCCGCCGGCCCGCTACACCGAGCCGAGCCTGGTGGCGAAGCTGGAGGAGCTGACCATCGGCCGGCCGTCGACGTACGCGACGATCATCCGGACCATCACCAGCCGGGACTACGTGTTCAAGAAGGGATCCGCACTGGTTCCGACCTGGCTGGCTTTCGCCGTCACCCGGCTGCTGGAGGAGCACTTCCCCAAGCTGGTGGACTACGCGTTCACCGCCGAGATGGAGGACGTGCTGGACGAGATCGCCGACGGCCGGGCGGCGCGGCTCGCGGTGCTGACCGACTTCTATTTCGGCAGCCCCGAGGGCGGTGACCGGGAGGGCCTGCAGCGGTTGGTGTCCGAGCTCGGCGAGATCGACGCGCGCAAGCTGTCGACGTTCGGCATCGGCGACGTCGACTCCGGGATCGACGTCCGGGTCGGTCGATACGGCACCTACGTCGAGGACACCGAGGGCCGGCGGGCCAACGTCGCGGAGGATCTGCCACCGGACGAGCTCACCGTCGACCTCGCCCGCGAGCTGCTCAGCAAGCCGATGGGCGACGAGCGGGAGCTCGGCGTCGATCCGGAGAACGGGCTGACCGTGGTGGCCCGGAACGGCCGGTTCGGGCCGTACGTCACCGAGGTCCTGCCCGAGGATGCGCCGAAGAGCGCGAAGCCGCGGACCGGCTCGCTGTTCGCCTCGATGAGCGTGGAGACCGTCAGCCTGGAGCAGGCGCTGCAGCTGATGAGCCTGCCGCGCGTGGTCGGGGTGGCCGAGGACGGCACCGAGATCACTGCGCAGAACGGCCGGTACGGCCCGTATCTGAAGAAGGGTACGGATTCTCGGTCGCTGGAGAGCGAGGAGCAGATCTTCGCGATCACCCTGGACGAGGCGACTGCGATCTATGCCCAGCCGAAGCAGCGTGGCCGGGCCGCGGCCAAGCCGCCGCTGAAGGAACTCGGCCCCGACCCGGTCTCGGGCAAGCCGATGGTGATCAAGGACGGCCGGTTCGGTGCGTACGTGACCGACGGCGAGACCAACGCCACCCTGCGCCGCGGCGACGACGTGGAGACGATCACGCCGGAGCGCGGCGCCGAGCTGCTGGCCGAGAAGCGGGCCAAGGGCCCGGCCCCGAAGCGGACGGCCAAGAAGGCGCCCGCGAAGAAGGCGCCGGCCAAGAAGGCCCCGGCGAAGACGAGCGCGGCGGCCTCCCGGTCGGGCGGCGCGGCGAAGAAGGCCCCGGCCAAGCGGGCGCCGGCCACGAAGGCGGCCTCCTCCGGCGTCTCCGGGTAGGCCGTGGCAGGGTTCCCTCATGAACGAGCATCGGGTAGGCGCGCCGGTCTTCCGGTGTTGTCGAGCGCGCGACGGTCTTCCGGTGTTGTCGAGCGCGCGATGGGGCCGAGGTGGTTCGGGCTGTGCGCGAGGGGAGTGGGTCGTGCGTGAGGTGACGCCGGATGATCGGCTTCCCGGCGCCGTGTGCGAGCGAACGGACACAGCGTGAGCAAGGGCAAGCGGTCCGGCGGGTCGCACAAGCGCGGGACCGAGCACGGCACCCGCAAGCCGAAGGAGAAGCGGGCCGGCGCCGAGCCGTCCGCCGATGCCGGGCCGGCTCGCGACCAGGGGTCGGCGGCAGCGCCGGCGGCCGTCCGGCGGCCACCCGGGCAGCGGCTGTGGGACATGCCGTACAGCGCGCCGGCGCCGCGCATGATCAATCCCGCGATCGGGCTGCACAACCTGGTCGCGCGGGCCGGGCACAACGCCGGCTACGACATCGACCTGACCCTGCTGGACGCTCCCGACCACCGGATGATCCGCAGCGGCGTGCTGCTCGCCCACCGGGTGCTCGACGAGCGCGGTGAGTGGTATCTCGGGGCGCCGGACTGGGTCCCGCTGCTGCCCAAGGAGCGGATCGACCCGATGGGCCAGGGAGATCTGCCGCAGGAGCTCGCGGACATGATCAGGCCGTTCCGCCGCCGGGCGGCGCTCGGGCCGGTGGCCGCGCTGCGCTGCGAGCGGCGCGAGTTCGCCCTGCGCGACGACCATGGCACCACGATGGCGCTGCTCCGCGACGACAAGGTCACCGTCCGCAGAGGCGGGCTCACCACCGCCCGCTACCGCGAGGTGATGATGACCCCGATCGGGCCGGGTCTGACCGAGGAGCAGGACTACTGGCTGGGCCAGGTGCTCGGCTCGGCCGGAGCGACCCGGGTGGAGCGGTTCCCGCGGTTGGTCAACCGGCTGGGTGCACCCGCCAACGGGCTGACCGACTATCCCGAGCCCGCGCCGGTGGACGCCTCGACCCCGTTCGGCGCCTTCGTCACCAGCGTGCTGTCCCGGCGGCTGCGGCAGATCCTGCACGCGGACCTGGCGCTCCAGGCGGACCAGCCCACCGCTGCCGCCGATCTGGTCGTTGCGGCGAGCCAGCTGCGCCGGGAGATCCGCAGCATCGCCCCGGCGCTGCAGAACGACCTGATCTCCGACCTGGACGAGGAGCTGGGCTGGTTGGCCGCCGAGGCCGCCGAGGCCGACGGGCTCGGTGCGGACGACCGGCTCAAGGCGAAGCTCCGGTCCGAGCGCTATCTGGCGCTGCTGGAACGGCTGGTCAGCGCGTGCCGGACGAGCCGGACCGGGGAGGCCCGCCGGCAGCGCACCGACGACGTGCTGGAGCGGATGCTGGACCGCGAGTGGCGCCGGCTCGGCAAGGCGGCCGACCAGCTCCGTGGCGATCCCTCGAGTGAGGCCTGGGCGGAGGCCCGAGCGACCCTGGAGGACCTCACCCGCACCTGCGATCTGGTGGAGGAGATCGAGCCGGGGCGGTTCGACCAGCTGCGGCCGCGGCTCGACACCACCGCCGAGCTGCTGGCGGAGGCGGCACGGCGGGCGTCGATCGTCCAGCTGAGCCGGGCCCGGGCCGCGGAGGTGACGCCGGTCGAGGCGTTCGAGCTGGGCCGCCGCTACGAGCACGAGCTGGCCGAGGCGCGGGCGGCACGCGAGGCGTTTTCGACGAAGTGGGCCAAGACGGCCAAGAAGCTGAGCCCGCTCCGCGCCGACGCGGCCCGGCCCGGATCCGGCTCGGCGAAGCCTGCCCCGTGAGCGGCCGGCGGACGCCGACCGGGCTGTTCGTGGTGTTCGAGGGCGGCGACGGGGTGGGCAAGTCCACCCAGGTGGAGCTGCTCTGCGCCAACCTGGATGCGCTCGGCATCGCGCAGCTGCGGACGTACGAACCGGGGGACAGCGAGGCCGGCCGGCAGATCCGCCGGATCGTGCTCGACCCCGCCACCGGCGACCTTGCCCCGCGGGCCGAGGCGCTGCTGTATGCGGCCGACAAGGCGCATCACGTGAGCAGCGTGGTGCTACCGGCGCTGGCGGCCGGCAAGGTCGTGGTCTGCGACCGCTACGTCGACTCGATGCTGGCTTACCAGGGCGCGGGCCGGGTGCTGGACCTGGGAGATGTGGAGCGGGTCGCCCGGTGGGCCACTGACGACCTCCGCCCGCACCTCACCGTCCTGCTCGACGTCCATCCCGATCAGGCGCTGACCACGATCGCGGACAAGGATCGGCTGGAGGCGGCCGGCGCCGACTTCCACGAACGCGCCCGCAACCTCTTCCTGCAGCTCGCGGCGCGAGAACCCGAGCACTACCTGGTGCTGCCGGCTCGCGAGTCCCGGCAGGATCTGGCGGCGCGGATCCTGGAGCGGGTGCTGGGGTTGCTCGGCCGGCGGGCGCCGTCGGACCCGGCAGGCAGACTGTCGCCATGACGGAGGCCGTGTCGACCGAGCGAGCCTGGACAGGACCGAGCGCGCCCGGGGTCTGGGCCGAGCTGGTCGGCCAGGAACGCTCGGTCGCCACCCTGCGCCGGGCAGTCGCCGGCGAGCCGCACGCGATGTCGCACGCCTGGCTGATCACCGGCCCGCCCGGCTCGGGCCGCTCGAACGCCGCCCGTGCGTTCGCCGCCGCTCTGCAGTGTGAACGCGGCGGATGCGGTGCCTGCACCGCGTGCCGTACGTCCTTGTCGGGCGCGCACCCCGACGTCACCCTGGTGCGGACCGAGCTGTTGTCGATCGGCGTGGACGAGGTGCGCGAACTGGTCCGCCGGGCGTCGATGAGCCCGACCCTGGGCCGGTGGCAGGTGATCGTGGTGGAGGACGCAGACCGGGTCACCGAGCGGGGCGCGGATGCGCTGCTGAAGAGCATCGAGGAGCCCGCCCCCAAGACGGTGTGGCTGCTCTGCGCGCCGACCGCCGACGACGTGGTGGCCACCATCCGGTCCCGCTGCCGCCGGCTGAACCTGCAGACGCCGGGCGTGCGGGCGGTGGCGGAGCTGCTGCAGCAGCGGGACGGCATCGAGGCGACGACCGCGCTCTCGGCCGCCCGCGCCGCGCAGGGCCACATCGGCCGCGCCCGGATGCTGGCCCGCAGCGAGGACGCCCGGAAGCGCCGCGGGGCGGTGCTGCGGATCCCGTTCGAGCTGGACGACCTGGGCGACTGCCTGCGGGCGGCCGCGACCCTGCTCGAGTCGAGCACCGCCGAGGTCGCGGCGACGACCGCGGACCAGGACGCGAAGGAGAAAGCGGCGCTACAGGAGGCGCTGGGGTTCGGCACCAAGGGCGCCCGGCCGCGCCAGGCGCAGGCCGCGATGAAGGAGCTGGAGGACCAGCAGAAGGCACGGGCGAAGCGGCTCCAGCGCGACGCGTTGGACCGGGCGCTGACCGAGCTGACCGGTCTGTATCGTGACGTGCTCTGCGTCCAGACAGGGAGCGGTGCCGACCTCGTCAACGACGAGCTGGCGCCGCGGATCGCGGTGATGGCGCGGCGCTCGTCGCCGGAGGCGATCCTGCGCCGGATCGACGCCCTGCTGGCCTGCCGGGAGGCGCTGGAGACCAACGTCGCGCCGCTGCTGGCGCTCGAGTCGACGATGATTTCGCTGATGAATAGTTGATCGAAAAACTACCTCTGACCAGGGATGTTGTTTTTGTTTCGCGATCTGGACGAATCTTGCACGGAGCCCCCAGGGATCATGTACGCTGATGCTCGGTTGTCGGGGGAGACGAACCCCCGAGCGTCCTCCCCGACAACCGCCAAGATGTCGGCGCCGTGTTCGGCGCCAGATGAGTTGAGGTGCCACAGGACCCGAGCCGTCGGCTCGGGTCTTCTGCTGTCCGGCGCCGACCGGTGCCGGCGGCCGGTCTGCCGGTGCTGTCGGAGCCGGATGGCAGCATGCCTGCATGACCCATCCACGGATCGTCCAAGTCGTGCTCGACACCACCGACGCCCGCCGGCTGGCCGAGTTCTATCGGGAAATGTTCGGCCTGCGCTATCGCCAGGGTGACGAGCCACCCTCGCCCGGTCAGCCGGATCGGGACTGGCTGGTGCTGAACAATTCCACCGGGCCGCAGCTGGCGTTCCAGCAGACCGACGGCGTCCGGCCCTCGACCTGGCCCGACGAGACGGTGCCGCAGATGTTCCACCTCGACACCGTCGTGTCCAGCCGCGAGGAGCTCGAAGTCCAGCGCGGCCGCGCGCTCGCGCTCGGCGCCACCCAGCTGCTCGATCGGACCGACGATCCGGACGAGCCGTTGTACGTGTTCGCCGACCCGGCCGGTCACCCGTTCTGCGTCTTCGTCGGCGACTGATCGACCCCTACCGGCCGGAGTCGCTCGATTCGTCGGGCGCCGCGCCGCGCCTCGCCCGGCTGGGCGGAGGCCCGGAGCCCGTCCATCGCTCGTTCGCGACACCGAGACCCATGCAGCTGCACCCGATCATGTACGTCGCCGACCAGTACGCCGAACGTGACTTCTGCCGGCGGTTCGGCTTCGAGGACCACTACGAAGGAGACGAGTTCCCGGGTTTCCTGGCCATTCGGCACGGGGCCGCCGTGATCGGGCTTCAACGATCGTCGGCCGAACAGCCGGCGTACGAGCACGGTCTGCGCTGGCAGTTCGAACTGGACAGCGGCGAGGAGCTCGACGTCCTCGTGTCTGTGTGTGAGCGAGGCGGTCTGGATCACGAGCTCAGCGTCGAAAGCGGAGGATCCCGGTTCCGCACCCGGCTGCTCACCGTGGTCGCCCCCTCCGGTGTGCGTGTGGTGTTCGAGGAGCCGGGCCAGGCGTGATGAGGGTCGGGCACCCGATGCCCGCAGCTCGCAGGAGGTCCTGGCCCGATTGATCAGATTGCCGCCCGGGGCCGATTCAGTGCGCCCGACCGCTCTCGTCGGGGGCGTCGAGTCGGCCGAGCAGCCAGCCGGGTCGCAGCAGACGCCCGCCGACCTCCTCGATCCGGGCGGCCAGGCCGCGGTCGGCGGTGACGACTGCAGCGGTCCGGCGCTCGGCAACGACTCCTCGGGTCTCGTCGACGATGGTGTCGTCGCCCTCGCCGGGAGCGTGCACGACATGGACCGGTCCGCTCCGGGTGGCCGGCACGCCGGCCCGGGCACGGCCCTCCAGCACCAGCACGACGTGGTTCGCCAGCCCGGGGGTGGCGGCCAGGCGGGCATGCAGCCGTGCGGCCGCACCCGCCCGGTCGCTCCACCAGCCGTCCGGCCGGGAGCCGACGACGTTGGCCCCGTCGACGATCAGGACGTCGACGAGCTGGGTATCGGCCAAGGGCGAGCCGGCGGCGGGCGTGTCCACCAGACCAGTCGACCACGCGGTCCAGCCTCGCTGAATGTGAGGAACAGCACAATCTGGCTCGTGTGAGGCTCGTAATAGTGCCGTGACCAGGACAGAAGCCGTCCTGGGCATGTCAGCCGGTTGTGTCCTGGTCGTGACCTCGCGCAACGGGTGCATACACCCGAGTTGCGTGCTGGTTGAGGATCCGCATACGGTGTGGCGAGTTTCGTGTCCGATTCGTTATCAAACTGCGCTTGCGAAAGAGATCGAGCCGACCCGAACGAGAACTACCGCGGACGTACCCGATGTACGGCCGTGGCCGCGTGTCCGCCGCGCCGAGCTTCGCTGGGCGGATGCCTCAGCCGAGACAGCCTCGGGCGCAGCGGAGGTGGAGGAACCAGTTCTCCCGGCCCGGCTGCCTCGCAGCCGGACGACGCGGAGATGGGGTGAAGCCGAACCGCGTTCGGCCGGGCAACTGACAGTCCGAACCCGTCAGCTCACTTCACAGGCGGTGTCAGCGAAGGGGGTTGTCCAGCGTTGTCCACCTCGATCATCAAGCGCATCGTCGGCGTCATTGCCGCGGTTGCGCTGGCGCTGGGCATCAGCGCCGCGACGGCCGGACCGGCAGACGCCGCGTCGAAGACCGTCTGGGACAAGGTCGCCAAGTGTGAGAGCGGCGGCCGGTGGCACATCAACACCGGCAACGGCTTCTACGGCGGTCTGCAGTTCTCCAACTCCACCTGGCGTGCGTTCGGTGGCAAGAAGTACGCCGGCAAGGCGCACAAGGCCAGCAAGTCCGAGCAGATCGCGATCGCCCGCCGCGTGCTGGCGTCGCAGGGCGCCGGTGCCTGGCCGAGCTGCGGCCGCAAGGCGCACCTGACCAAGAAGAACGGCAAGGCCAGCAAGAAGGCCACGCCGGCGAGCAACCCGGGTGCGAAGAAGGCCGCCAAGAAGAAGGTCACGACGGCGAAGAAGCCGACCGCCAAGAAGAAGTCGACGGCGAAGGTCGAGAGCGTCGCCAAGCGGGCGAGCTCGGCCAAGTACGTCAAGGTCAAGCGCGGCGACACCCTCGCCAAGATCGCCAAGCGGCACCACATCAAGGGTGGCTGGAAGGCGCTCTGGAAGCTCAACAAGAGCAAGTTGAAGAACCCGAACCACCTCAAGGTCGGCTTCCGGCTGAAGATCAAGAAGTAACAGAACCTCCCCCCGAGGCGTGGTGGGCGTCACCCCCCCCGGCGACCCACCCGGTGTCGAAGGCCCGGCAGCACTGCGCTGCCGGGCCTTTGCATCGTTCGGCCCGGCTCGCCTCGCCTCGGGCCGCCTCGCCGCGGCCCGCGCCCTTCCGACTTCGCGCTAGTTCGACCCAGTTCGCGGCAGAAGCTTCACGCGCGACGTGGGTGCAGGGCGAGCGAAGATGAACCGGGATCGGTCGCCCCGCTGCCGCGCCGGCCCGCGGCGCATAGGCTGACGGACATGGGTCGTGTGATGGCCGTCTCGTTCGAGCGCTACGGGCGGCTCTACTACCTCGATCCGGGCGAGGGGACGTACGCCGTCGGTGACCGCGTGCTCGTCCCGACCGAGTCCGGTCCCGAGGTGGCGGAGTGCGTCTGGGCGCCGGAGTGGGTCGACGACGCCGAGACCGGTTTCGTCGATCTGCCGGTGTGCGCCGGCAAGGCGGGTGATGAAGCGCTGGCCCGGGACGAGGAGAACCGGCGGCGCCGGGCCGAGGCCAAGCTGGTCGCCAAGAAGCTGATCAAGCGGCACGAGCTGCCGATGAAGGTGGTCGGCGTCGACTACGTCGACTCCGGTGAGGACTTCGACGAGCTGGTGGTGGTCTATTTCACCGCTCCGCACCGGGTGGACTTCCGTGCCCTGGTCGGCGAGCTCGCGCGGACGTTGCGGGCCCGGATCGACCTGCGCCAGGTGGGGTCCCGGGACGCCGCACGACTGGTCGGCGGCCTCGGCAACTGCGGCCGCGACCTGTGCTGCGCCACCTTCCTGAACAGCTTCGAGCCGGTCAGCCTGCGGATGGCGAAGGTGCAGGATCTGCCGCCCAACCCGATGAAGATCTCCGGCGCGTGCGGCCGGCTGATGTGCTGCCTGAAGTACGAGCACCCGCTGTACGTCGACTTCGCCCGTCAGGCCCCGGCCGTCGGGTCGCGGGTGAGCACCGACGAAGGGGACGGCGTGGTGGTCGCACACCAGGTTCCCGCCGACTCCGTGCTCGTCCGGGTCGCCGCGTCCGGAGCGATGACCAGTTGCGCGCTGGCCACGGTGTGCGGCTCGCGACAGGCGTACGAGGGCAAGGACCGCGACGCCGTCCGTACCGGCCGGGACGATCCGGCGGACCCACTCCCGGCCGAGGCCGTGACGGCCGCCGGTGCTGCCGAGGACCCGGCGCCGGGCGCGGGTCGCGAAGCTGCCGGCGGGCGGATGGCAGCCCGCGGGCGGGGGCGTCGCCGACGCGCCCGCGACTCCTGAGCGGCTCCGGTGGGGCTCGCGCGGCGAGCAGCGGCGGCGCTGGCAGTCGCACTCCTCGGGCTCGGCGGCTGCGCCGCCCCGACGCCGTCGCCGGCCCGGTCGGCTCAGCTGCCCTCGGAGCCGGCCCGGCTGCCCTCCCGCCCGGCAGACGGGCGTCCGGTCCAGCCGGTGCCGGACGTACGTCCTGAGGGGTTCGCCGAGCCGCCGCCGGGCGCCGGGCTCGACCGCTATCGCGGGCAGCGACTGCGCTGGCAGGCGTGCGGGTCGCTGCAGTGCGCGACGCTGCTGGTGCCGCTGGACTACGCGCGCCCCGACGGGACCGCGATCACCCTGACGATCGGGCGTCGTCCCTACGGCGGTGCGGACGGTTCGGGCCGGGTCGTGTTCGCCAACCCGGGCGGTCCCGGAGGTTCGGGCCTGTCCTTCCTCGCCGGGCTCGACGGCAACCCGTTCGGCCCGGTCGACGTGGTCAGCTGGGATCCGCGGGGGAGCGGTGCGTCAACACCGGTCCGTTGCTGGGGTGACACAGCCATGGACGCGTACGCCGGGCTGGACCTGTCAGCGGACGACCCCGCCGAACGGACGGCCCTGGTCGACGGGGCGCAGCGGTTCGGACTGTCCTGCCTGGCCGGTTCCGGGGCGTTGCTCGCGCACCTGTCGACCGCGGAGACGGCGAGGGACCTGGACCTGATCCGGAGCGCGCTCGGGCTGGCGACGCTCGACTATGTCGGGTTGTCCAACGGAACGCTGATCGGGGCGGACTACGCGCAGTTGTTTCCCGACCGGGTCGGACGGTTCGTGCTCGACGGCGCCGTGAACATCAGCGGCTCGCCTGTCCTGCAACTCCAGGGCTTCGACCGTGCCCTGGAGGCGATGGCCGACTGGTGTGTGTCGAGGACGTCCAAATGCGCGCTGGGGACGACCCGCGCGGACGTGATCGGCATCATCTCGGGATTGTGGACGCGGCTAGAGCAGCGGCCGCTCGCGGTAGGGGACCGCACTCTCACCCAGACCCTGGCGGCGGACGCGACCCTGCAGGCGCTGTACGCCGGCGAAGGCGGTTATCCGGTGTTGATCGACGCGCTGGACCGGGCCGAGCGCCGCGGCGACGGGAGCCGGCTGCTGCGGCTGGCCGACGGGTTGCTGGGTCGGCGCGCGGACGGCTCGTGGACCCAGTTCGCGGTGGCCTATCCGGCCAGTCACTGCGCCGACGAGCCGAACACCGGGCTCGCCGCGGCCTGGCAAGACGCGGCCGCGGAGGCGCGGAAGGCGCCGATCTTCGGGCCGGTGGTCGGCGCTGACGTGGAGTGCGCGGTCTGGCCGGTCGACGCGCCGAAGGGTCTCGGCAAGGTCACCGCGCCGACGGCTCCGCCGCTGATCGTGATCGGGACGACCGGCGACCCGGCCACCCCCTACGAGTGGGCGCAGGGGATGGCCGGGCAGCTGCCGTCAGCGATTCTGGTGACCCATCGGGGAACAGGTCACACGGCGTTCGGGTCGGCGTGTTACGCGGAGATCGTCCGGCCGTACCTCGCGGACGGTCGGCTGCCGCAGTCGGGGACGGCCTGCTAGCTGCCTCCTCGGCCGGCGGGCCGGGCTCAACCCGGCTGGGTGCCGGCCTGGTCGTCTGGCGCACCCTGGTCCTGGTCGGTGCCGCCCTCGGTGCCCTGGCCTTGACCGCCGAACTGTCCCGGCGGTTGGCCGCCACGCGCGTACCCCATGCCGCCCTGGCCGCCGGGCCCGCCGAACTGGCCGCTGCTCGTGCCGCCGCGGCCGTCACTTGCGGTGTTGCCGTTCGCGGTGACCGCGAAGGTGAGCGCGCTGCCGGCGACCAGGCCGGCGGCACCGACCGCCCCCAGCTGGAGCAGCCGCTTGGCCTTGCCCGGAGTCGAGGTGGGAGTCGATGCGGGATTGGTGGCAGCGGGTGTGGCTGCCGGTCGCGCCTGCTCGGCGGGGACGGCTCCGGCCGGCACGTCAGCCGGATGGGCGGCTGGATCCGGCTGCCCGTCGGGGCGGTCGGGCTCGTCGGGGTGGACGGTCATGGTGAGTTCCTCCGATGCGGTGGCGAGAACGTTGCGGCCGCCAGCCGCCGAGCACCACTGCGGGTGCCGATCAAGCTGGCCAGTGCTGATAGCCGGAACCGGGCGGCAGGCTCCGGCTCGACGTCCACCACAGTGATCGTCCAGTCTGTGCCGGGCGTTGGCTCCGGCTCGACCGTTGCTGTGCGTTCGGGCGCCTCACAAGTGATTACGGCCCCGGCGGGCCGATCGCTATAGTTGGCCCTCGTGCATGGCCGGATCCACGGCCTTGCACCGGCCGCCTTAGCTCAGCTGGCAGAGCAACGCACTCGTAATGCGTAGGTCTGGGGTTCGATTCCCCAAGGCGGCTCCAGCTGAAGCCCTAGTCAGCGACATATTTCGCACCTCCCACAGTCGATTGAACCGCTGCCTGGTCGCCCACGGTCCGCATTGAGTCCGCATTTCGCCGGACAACAGCCTCGTCGAGCCGTTCGGCGACACCGTCAAGATCGTCCCCAAACAAGCCCGCATACACATCCAACGTCATCGCCGCAGACGCATGACCAAGCATCTGCTGCACTGCCTTCACGTTCGCCCCGGCCGCGACCGCCAGGCTCGCCGCGGTGTGCCGCAGCTCATGAGGCGTCAGCCCCGGCAACCCCGCCTTATCTGCCGCGCGATCGAAAAAGCGCGGCCGAAAGTTGGTGTTCCGCAACACCTCGCCACCCGGCGATACGAACACCAGGTCCTCGGGTCCCTTCCCCGAGATCGCGGTCGCCAGCTCGTCGGCCAAGAACCGAGGAATCGGGACCGACCGCCGCTGATGAGTCTTCGTAGTCCCGAACACGACCCGCCCATTGACCTCGGTGACCGCCTCAACAACCTCCAGCCGGCGTCTGGCCAAGTCGACCCGCTTCACCCGCAACGCGGCCAGCTCACCCCACCGCAGACCGGCATACGCCAACACGCGAATCAACGTCCCGTACGGCTCACAGGCCGCCGCCAACCGCCCCACCTCATCATGTGTCAGGAACCGCTTCGGCCGACTAACGATCCGAGGCAGTGGCACTCCCTCGGCCACGTTCCGCACCATCCGCCCATCCTTCACCGCCGCCGACAGCGCCAGCGAGAACACCCGGAACGCGTAACGGACCGTCGCCGGCGCAAGCGTCGCGCTCAGGCCCAGCACCCACGACGACACCTCCGAATGGGTCACGTTCGCCAGCGGCACCGACTCCCACACCGGCAGGATCTGCCGGCGAATAGCCACGTCGTAGCGAACCCGTGTCGTCGGCTTCAGCTGCACCTGCAACTGGATCCAGTTCTCGATCCAATTCCCGACCGTCATCCTGGACAGCGCCGGGTCGATCCACTCGCCGCGGGCGATCGCGACCTCCTGCGACGCCAACCATCGCGCCGCATCACTCTTGCGAGCGAAATGGCGGGCATGTTCCCGATGAGTCGCATCGCGATACCGAGCCCGCCACCGGCCGTCAGGCCGTCGCTGAATGCTCCCAGCCACTTCAACCCCCGAACCGAGGCCACGTCGCGGCCAGAGCGGCCTCCCCCGACCCGGAAAGTGTGTGGTCGGAGGCCCGGGCCTCAAGGGCGCCTACGGCGTCACTACGTGATTCGCTGCGCTCACCCCTGACCCCCGGCCCTCCGACCACAAGATTGGCTGGTCGTCGGGGGAGGCCGATGTGTGGGCAGGTGCTGGCAACCATCAGGACGCCTGCTCGCTCAGCCAGGCCTTCACCGCGGCAGGGTCATAGCGCAAATGCCGACCAACCCGATACGCCGCAGGGCCGAGCCCCAGGTATCGCCACTGATGCAGCGTGCCCACCGGCACAACGAGGAACGCCGAAACATCCTGGATAGTCCACAACCGCTCCGCGGTGACCATCGGCATCGACACTGCAGCCGAGTTTGCTTTCGACACAGGCACTCCCTCCTCAACCGACATCCAGATCGACCGGACCATCCGCCAACTGCGCAGCTTCCCGGCGCGCCCGGGCACGCGCCGCGGCCGAGGCAGCCAACGCCGCATCGCCGGAGCTGAGCCAGCCGGCACCATCGAATGTCCAGCCGCGAACCACGACGAGCGTGGAATCCTCGAGCTCGTCCGCGCCGATGTCTGGGTCGATCGGCGGCCGGTCCGGGGTGTGCGCCTGGCGCCAGGCACGCCGCTCGCCGCGCAGGAACCCCATCGTGGTCGAATAACCGCGGGACTTGGTGGAGAAGTGGCCACGGAATCCGAGCATGTGCAACCACTTCAGGAGCGGTAGCCAGCTCTTCGCGTCGGCGATCACCTGCGCGTTGTCGGTGTCGTCCAGGCCGACCGAATCGGCGTAGTCCTCCAGGGCGGTGATCACGGCCGACGCCTGACCGGTGATCCCGATCGCCGTTTTCAGCAGCCGTTTCGTGTGGTCGGACAGGTTCAGCGCCTCCAGGGATGCGCCGTCGGGCAGCCGGCGGTGATGCAGCCCGAAGTCGTCGGCCGCTTTGGTGGCGTACTTCGCGATGTAGGCGGCGACCATCTCCGGATGCATCGGCCCACTGGAGGCGTCCCGGTTCGCCCGCCCGTGGACGGGGCGGACGTCGCACTGCTCGCCGAACTCCAGATCCCAGCTCGGACCACCCCACGTGTACGGGTCGGTGGTGACCCGCACCGCAGCTGCCGCGTCGATGATCAGCCGGCCGAGCTGCACGGCGTCAAGCTCAACAGTCGGCGGAGCGTACGGGTCACCGGGGCCGTCGAGTCGGATCAGGGCGTGGAAGTGGACGATGCCGCGGCGTTGAAACTCGGCAACCTTCGCGAACGACACCGCCACATGCTTGTTCAACTGGGACCGGGGAACACCGAGAGCAGCGGCGATCCGCCGTCGGAGGGCGATGGTGAACCGGCGCCATAGTTCTGGCGCGTACCAGTTGAACGCGACATGGCCGTGGTAGTCGTAACAGTCGACGCACAGTGGTGTCCCCAGCTGTGGATCGTCCTCGGCGTGGACGATGGTACAGCCGGTCGGACGGCCGTGTGGGCAGGTGCCGGTCCGGCGGCGGTAGTGACAGACCCGGCCGGCGCCGCGCGTGGTGTGCACCGCACCGAAGCTGGGTGCGGTCAGGGTGGCGAACACCATCGGATGCTCCGCGACCGTCTCCGGCACGCCCTTGATGCCACCCGCTACCCCGGCGTAGAGGAGGTGCCACATGTCGCCCTGGTACTCGTGCGAACACGTCTCACACACCGCGGCCCGCCGGTTCCCGCAGCGCAGGTAGGCGACACCGTCGGGTTCGGCGGCGGTGGTGTAGCAGTCGACCAGCCGACCGTCGGGGGTGTGGGTTCGGGTCGAACCCTTCAGTCGGATCGGACGGGCGCAGTGTCCGCAGCCTTTCGCCT
Organism: Microlunatus ginsengisoli; assembly: GCF_039537205.1. Taxonomy (NCBI): domain Bacteria; kingdom Bacillati; phylum Actinomycetota; class Actinomycetes; order Propionibacteriales; family Propionibacteriaceae; genus Microlunatus; species Microlunatus ginsengisoli. The sequence goes on from NZ_BAABAB010000027.1 coordinate 35,248, forward strand.
GGGCGGCCCACCGGTCGAAATCGGGCCGGCCGGCCCGGGCCGCCATCTCCGCCACCGTGCCCGGCAGCAGATCCGCCAATACGATCGGTGCGGACGTCACGGTTCGCCCCCGACGCTGGTACGGGCAGCCGCCCGCGCTCGGGTCGACGGCCGCCGGGCGGGTGTCTCTGGCTCGGCGGGGATGATGATCGGGATCTGTCGGGGTGCGGGGAACCGGGCTGCGGCGGTTTTGATCATGTCGTCGCTGACAAAGCCGGCGCGCACGCGGATCGGGTGGTTGTCCTCGCCGAGGACGTAGCCGACGCCGCGGGTGGTATGCGGGATTTTGTGGCACAGCGCGCCGTGTCGGAGGGCACCGTCGCCGAAAACCATGGTGACTTCCTCCCGGTCGCGGAGCCGCAGCCCGATCACCTGGGTCAACAGGTGACGCATCTTCACCGTTTCCTTGCGCGGGTCCTGCAGGAACGCGAACACCCGGTAGCCGACCGCCCGACCCTGGGACAGGATGATCGACAGCGCGGCCTCGGCCCGGCGGGTCAGGTCACGGTCGGTGGTGTAGGCGATCAGGGCGGCGAGTTCGTCGATCACGATGACCACCGACGGCTCGTCGACGGATTGGACGTGCTGCCGGGTCCGTCCGGCCAGCCGTTCGGCGCGGGCCTGTAGGTTCCGGGCGTCGTCCTCGAGCATCGCCACGGCGTGGTCGACGGTCTGTGCGTAGCGGGTGAAGAGCGGTCGGCCCATGGACAGTTCCATGCCGCCCTTCAGGTCGATGCCGTGCAGTTGGACCACACCGGCCCGGTTCTGCGGACCCAACGCGAACAGCAGCCCCCAGGTCACCGACGCCTTACCGGAGTCCGACGAACCGGCGACCAGCGTCGACATGGTGATCGACAGCCGCCACACTTGACCGTCCTCGGTCCACCCCAACGGCACCCACCCGACCGGGCCGAGGGGAGCATCCTCGGCGGGGACGGTCGCGTCGAACGGGGCGGCCAACGGGTCGGAGAACGACCAGACGATCGAACACCCGGTGACCTCAGGGTTCGGCAGGATGCGGCAGCGGCGTGCACCGACAGCGACCCGGAGCCGGTCCGCGGCGAGTTCGACATCGTCGACCGTCTGCCCGGTCAACAACCGTGGCCAGGCCATCAGCTGCCCTCGTGTCCAGCGAACCCGATCCAGGCTCGGCGACTCGACCACTGGACCGTCCTCGACCTCGGTCCCATCCCGCCGTCGATCGCCTCGTCGTAGGTGACCTGTGGCTGGGACTCGGCGGGCGAGCCCGACCGACTCCATCAACAGCGGCCACTCCCGTCGCAGCCACCGGGCGAACCGGTACCGGGCCAGCGGATCGGCAAGTCGGCCACGGTAACTGGCCGGCCACCCCCGTGCCCAGGTTGCGAGGGCGACAACCGGGATCACCAGCGCCGCGATGAGCACGAGCTGGTCCTGCCACCACGCCACAGCCGTCGCAGCCCCGTGAAGACTGGTGCGGAGCTTGTACCGCCACCACAACCGGCCAGTACCGCCGACCCACCAGCCGACCTCACGGCCCACCAGGGCGAGGACGCGGCCGGCCTGGCGAACCCAGGGGAGGCTGGTCATGGTTCGCTCCAGGAGACGAGCGGTGCGAGGCGGACGGTGTGGCGGCTGCCGGCGTGCGCGAATGCGGCCAGGACGAGTCGCAAGGTGGGCCGGTCGAGTTCGACGAGCCGGTCGGCGAGGTGTCCGATCGGGCGGCCGGACGCGAGCGCATCGACGATCACCACGATCCGCTGCTCCGGTTCCGACAAGTCGGCTGGCATGGGGTGGAACCGGTCGGGGTCGAGCCACAGGCAGCCGTCATCCAGGCGGATCCATGGCCTTGAGGGGTGGACCAGTCGACCATCCCACGCGCGGAGGAGCAGTTCGACGGCTGCTTCGTGGGCGGGAAGTCCGCGGGCCCACCGCCGCAACCTGCCGGCCATGTCGACACGATCGACGGTCTGGATGGTCATAGGTCGCGGTTCGCCGTCGGCTCGGGCCCGAGGAGGGCGTGCCGGGCCTGCGCGGTGCGCAGGGCGCTCTGCGCGTGGGCGCAGGCGACCGCGAGCCGGCCCAGAGCCATCGGGTCGGCGGCAACCAACACGACATCACCGCCGGGGAGAGCGATCGTCACATACGGTCCGTGGTCGCCCAGCACCATTCGAGAACGAACCGGACCCGGATCCAGGGCGAAATGTCCCACAATCCTCGCTACCTGCCATTTCGCTGGCATCGTTCAACCCACCCTTGCCGGCGCGTCGGGCCAGCCGATCACGGCGGGCAGCCGGACCAGACGGAGTCGGCCGTTATCGTCGGCCAGACCCGCATGCTGATGAGATCCTCCGGCGTGCGCCATCGCGGCCAGCACCAGTTCTAGGTTGCGGCGATCCAGCCCGGACAGCGTGGCCCCCAACTCGTCCAGTGGCCCGTAGCCAACCAACGCCGCCGCCACGGCCAGGACCCGACATTCACCGCCCGACAGCACACCCCAGTTCGCGAGGATTGCGTCGGCGTCGACCCAGTACCAGCCCGGCCGGTCACCGGCCTGAATCCACGGCCAGCCCTGGTCGGTGAAGCGGCCGCCGAACGCGCGGACCAGCAGCTCGACACCCGCCTCCTGTGCGTAGTCGCCGCGCGCATGTGATCGAAGCCCTTCCACCACGTCGAGGTCGGGCATGATCAGGCGGCCTTCCCGGGCTCGGCCGGCTTGGACCCGTTCAGCGGGCCGATATGTCCCGCGCGGAACGCGACCCCCGACCCGGTCTCCGTGCTCCACGGCATCGCGACCAGCCCGTCGACTCGGACGAACTCCCCGACATTCACCTTCGGCTCGAAGTCCGTCGTGATCGTCAGAATCTCCCCACCCGACTCGTCCAACGCCATGATCTGGCTCTTCCACTGCAGCGCACCGGTCGATTTGTCGACCTTTTGCTGCTTCGTGTTGTGGTCCAGCTTCGGCTCATGGGCCTTCGTGACCATGAACCGGATGCCCTCGATGTTGATCTTGAGACGCATCTCAATCTCCTAACGGTTCGGGCGCTTGAGTGCGCCGCGTCACTATCAAGGAGAGCCGAAGTTCAGACTGCGCAAAAGGTGGCATGACGTAGCACGCCGCCACTTACTACTTGCTACGTCCTCGAAATTGTCAGAGGCGTCAGGCATGCTTCATCACAAACGCGAGTTCCCCCGATCGCGAAGGGCACGGCCATGCAGGAAAACCAGATCGTTCGATTGCGAATCGAGCGTGGCTGGAGTCAGCAGCAACTGATTCGTCAACTCATCGCGGTCGCTCGGATGCGCAACCTTGCACTGCCCGAAGCACCCGGGCTGCGAGTGACCGTGTCAGGTTGGGAAAACGGACGCCATCGACCGACAGCCATGTACCGAGAGCTTCTCGCACTGGCTCTCGAAGTCTCTGAGGCCGAACTCGGTCTCGGAGTGCATGCAACACCGTCACCGCTCGTCGTCGGCCCGGAACTCGTGGACTATCTTTCGTCGACGTTTGCCCTACACGCACGAGCAGATCAAAACCTCGGCTCTCAGCTGCTGGTCGATGTGGTCACTGAGCAGACTAAGCGAGCCGAAGGGTGGGCGCTCAACGCATGCGGACGAGACCGCAGCGCTCTTCTATGGATCGTCGGTCGCTATGCCGAATTCTGCGGCTGGCTCCATCAGGACCAGGGAGACTTCACCCAAGCGGATCATTGGACGGTGCGAGCAATCGAGATCTCGCAAGAGTTGGGCGACCCTCGTCTTGTCGCATACGGGCTGACTCGTCGCAGCAACATCGCTACCGAAGGTCAACAGCCATCGGCAGGCTTGCGCCTTGCAGAGGCCGCTCTTCGGCAGCCGACAGAGCTCAATCCTTCGGTCGTCGCCTTGGCGCAGCGCCAGGTCGCCGTATCGAGCGCGATGCTCGGAGACCGTCGCGGATGCGTCAACGCAGTCGAGCTCGGCGCCCAGGCGGTGGGCACGTGCTCGGAGGTGACCCCGGAGTCGGACTACTGCACGGCGTCCTACATCGCAATGGAAGGCGCGCACGCGCTCAGCATCTCGGGCCGACTCCGCGATTCTGTCCAGATGTTCGAACAT
>NZ_BAABAB010000027.1:39432-42345 GCF_039537205.1 Microlunatus ginsengisoli
TACGCCAGCGCCGGCGAAATCGAAGCCGCCTGCGAAACGGGCGTGCGAGCCGCCTCAGTCCTCAAGCTCGCACCTTCGGCCAGGACCTCGAGCGCGCTGCGACGGCTTCGTGGCCGACTAAATCCTCATCGTCGGCGCCGAGATGTGGCAGACCTTCGAGAAGTCCTAGCTGAGGCAGTTTAGTGTTCTGGCCATGGACTTCGTGTCGATGGCCACGTCACACGACGAGCGTGCCAGGAACTCCAGCGTGGCAGTGCTGCCCGTGGGCAGCTTCGAGCAGCACGGGGGCCATCTTCCGCTCGCCACTGACACTCTGATCGCGTGCATCGTCGCGAAAGCGATCGCAGAGCTTCACGACGTGTTCGTCCTGCCACCGATCACGATCAGTTGCTCACACGAACACGCAAACTTTCCCGGGACGGTCAGCATCACGTCATCGACCCTGACCCGAATGATCGACGACATCCGCGACTCACTGCGCTCCCAAGGCATTGAAAAGCTCGTCCTCGTAAGTGGCCACGGAGGGAACTACGTCCTAAGCAATGTCGCCCAGCAGGCGAATGCCGATGCCCGTACGATCCTCCTGTATCCGAGCGTGGCCGACTGGGACCGTGCGCGTATCGCTGCGGGACTCCAGACCACCGCTCACGACGATATGCACGGTGGCGAGGGCGAAACCTCGATCCTGCTTCACTACGCATCGTCGACGGTGCGAGACGGGTGGAGCTCAGCCGACCACGAGGCAGCCAGCCGGCCGGACTTCTTGACTCTCGGTATGCGCGGATACACCGAGAGTGGCATCATCGGCCGCCCCTCCCTCGCAACGGCCGACAAAGGGAAGCGACTCGTCGAAGAGCTGGCAGCCGGCGTCGCCCCACATCTTTCGATTCTCGGCTGCTAAGCCTATGCATAGCCAACGTTGGCGTGCTGGGAGTACATGAATCGATCCCGCCAACACAACAGCATCAGCCCCAAGGGCTGCAACGCTCGTGTCCTCAGCTGTGTTCTGCTGTACGCCAATGGATCGCTGCCCGCTTGTGCAGCCCAAGGCTGTACCACCGGGAATCACGCCACCTGGCACGAATTCGAGTTCGTGGGGCTGAGATCGAGGTAGCGATAACGACGGGATACCAACACCAAAAATGGTGCAGTACGAACGTCCTTGTCAGCCCACACTGATCTCATGCACGACCTGGCTTATCGAGGTGACGGCACGGGTCGTCCATCCGCCGTGTGGATCCCGCCGTCGACCGCGCCGATGGTGCGCGGATCCACGCTCCGGAAGTGTTGGCGGTATGTCGGGGTTTGGGGGCCGACGATGTCCCTGTGTGCCGCACAGGTCAAGGTTGGTCCCATCGGTCAGGAGTTTTGGGCGGTGTGGCAGCGCGGTGCCGGAGTGTTGCATCAGCGCACCCGCATGTCCGGCGGCCGTGTCAACGCCACGGGAGATCGTCTCGTCGTACGTGACGGCCGGGTCTCGATAGATCTTCAGCTGGTCCCGGTCGTCGGCGCCGCCGTTGAGGTCGTGACTCCTGTCGGTGCTGCATGGACGTGGACCCGCAAGGTTGTCGCGCATGCATCCGGAGAGGTACACATCGGTCGGGTGCGGTACGTGGTCGAAGCGGCGGCCCTGATCGATGACAACGGCGGCTTCCATCCGCGACGTACCCATTGGTGGTGGGCCGCCGGAGCTGGCACGCTCACCGATGGGCGCGCCGCCGCGTGGAACGCCGTGGTTGGGCTCAACGACCGGCCGCCCAATGACGAGAACACCCTGTGGATCGATGGCGTGCCCCAGCAGACCGGGCTTGTCTCCATAAGTCGGGATCTGAGATCCACGACGTTCGACGGCGGCCGGGTGCTCAGCTTCACAACAGATGTCGAGCGGTTGAGAAGGATGAACTTCGTCGTGCTTCGCTCGACCTACCGGTCACCGTTCGGAACCTTCAGCGGAACTCTCCCCGGGGGCCTGGAACTCGCTGAGGGGTATGGCGTCATGGAGGACCACAGCGCCGTCTGGTGATCGATGCTCTACCTTCATTCGTATTGAGCCGGGCGAATTCGGAGCCGCGGCCTCCACCATGAAGGCGCGTCCGCCATACGGCGGCCACAGCACCGGCACCGCACCCCAGGACATACCACCGCACACTGCACGCTCACCCTCGACACGCCGACCGCGACATCGGTCACCGACGCCCACCACCACGGCACCGCCTCCAGCCACTGCTCGACCTTCGACACGACACCAGACCAGAGCCATTGCCGGCCCCCGAATCCGGACGGCGCCCACGAGCACCGCCGCTCAGGATCGGCTGATCACGGCCAGGTGTTAAGCATCAGCTGACGCAGAACGGTCAAGCATCACCCGCGACAGGACACCTGTCTGGCCCCGCCTGCCCCGCCGCCTGCCCGCTGTGCCGCGCGCTGTGCCCACCTGTCTGGACCGCCCTGTCTGGACCGCCTGCCTGGACCTGGCAATCCCCTCGAACCGTGGAGGCTCCTCTTAGCTGGTTTTTGATCTTGTGGGGCCGGCTCCCGATGGAGGCCGAAGGGTGGCGCCCGGAGCCGGTGTCAGGGCTGGCCGCAGGCCACCCCGGAGGGGCTTGGCCTTGACACCGGTGAGGACGACACCATCATCTGCTGATCGGGTGCAGGTCATGGTCAGGCGCCGAGCTCGTAGCCGATCGGAGACCGCATTCCGATCGAGGAGTGGCGCCGATCGGAGTTGTAGTCGTCGATGAACGCCGCCACCGCGGCCCGCGCGCTGGCCCGGGTGGGGAAGTGCTCCACAGCTCGGAGTTCGAATTCCAGGGTAGAGTGCCACGACTCGATCACGGCATTGTCCAGGGCTTATCCGGCTAATCGGGCGGGTTGGAAGGTGTTGGCCGGTTAACGGGGTCAGCTGCTATGTGG